>NZ_JBSIPX010000026.1:0-51149 GCF_053668055.1 Massilia sp. SYSU DXS3249
CCCCCCCCCCCCCCCCCGCGCGCGCCCCCCCGCCCCCCGGCCCCCCCCCCGCCCCGGCCCCCGACCGCCGCCGCCCCCCCCCCCGCCCCCCCCCGCCCCCCCCCCGACGGTGATGCCCGGCACCGAGCGCAGCGCGTCGGTCAGCGACACGGCGGCGGTTTGCGAGATGACTTCCTGGCCGATGACGGTGACCGACTTCGGCGTGTCCAGCAGGGGCGCGGTGAACTTGTCCGAGCTCGAGGCGACCGGCGCCTGGACGTCGCGGCGCGCGGCGCCCGTGATTTCGACGGTCGGGACGGCCGGGTCGATGTCCTTGGCGCCGTCGGCCTGGGCCAACGGCGACGCCAGCGTGGCCAGCACGGCCAGCGCGGAACCGGTCAGGGCCGGCGCGCTCGTGCGCGCATGCTTGCGGCTGCGGATGAAGGGAGATGCGCTCGGGACTGCCGGGTTTGCTGTCTTGGTCATGGTTGTCAGTAAAAGGTTACCTGCGGGTTGCCTGCCAGCGGCTGTTTTTGTTGCTTGGGAGCCGGGTTTAAATGAGAACGATTCGCATTATGATTTCTATTAAGCGTTTTGGCAAGTATTGTTCAGTGCATACGGCAGGGCCATGACCGGCGTCACGCCGGAATGTGCGCTCGGCGCCACATATGGATGAGCACGACAGGGGACGGCGCCCTTCCCCTTGTGTTCATGGCATGTGGCCGAATCAACTACAATACCGGGGATATGGGTTTATGATGACCCCTTGCAGTTCGACTTTTCGATCCTCACCATTTACAAAGAGACTCTCCCAGCGCCATGCGTCGTCCCTCCAAAGATTCATCTAACAAACTTTCCGCGGAAAGCCAGCGTCTCTCCAGCATTGCCCAGGCCATCGTGCAGTCTGCCAGCCGCGTTGAAGAACGGACCTGGGAGCGCCAACTGGACCTGCAGCTGCAGAAGCTGCTCAAGACCAACCACCAGGAAAGCATCGACGCCGCGCTCAACGCCCTGTTCAAGGACGACCTGGGCGCCTACGACGTGCTGATGGACTGCGTCGAGGCCGTCAGCGAATCGTCGACGATGGTCGAGCAAGGCAACGACGGCGCCGAAGTCACCTGGCAGGCCCTGCTGGTTGCCGCGCCCATCCTGGCCTGGACCCGCTTTTCGATCGGCTCCGGCACCATCCCTGCCGACATGCTGACCACGCTCTCCGCGCATTTTTCGAGCCACCTGCTGGCCGAGGGCGTACAGATGTCGATGGCGCCGACGCTGTATGCGATCGACCAGCTGCCGCGCACCCATGCCGAGACCTACGCGCTGACCCACAAGCTGGCCCAGGCCGCGCACAAGGGCATCGCCATCAAGCCGTCCACCCGCATCCCGGAAACGGCGCCTTTCCTGGCCGACACCCGCTACCTGCTGGTCGCGCTGGTGGCGCCCGTCGGCGCCCCGCTGTTCCGCTGGCAGGAACCCCAGCACCAGATCAATTTCTCGGCGGTGCGCACCAGCGCCCTGGAAGCCTGGCGCGACCAGGGCACGGCCAATGTCGCGCGCCTGCTGCCGGGCTGCGGTGTCGAACTGCTGCTGCCGGAAGCGTATTACGTCGCCTGCCGCGAAGCCGATAAACTGATCCGCCCGGTCTCGATCCGCGCCGCCGTGCACTATCTGACCAATACGCTCGACGTCGAAGCCTCCGACCTGCGCGCCGTCATCGCCGGCTTCGGCGAGGAAGCGCTTGAGGGCCAGATCGACGAATACCGCGTCGGCTTCACGCTGCGCCAGAGCGCGGAAGTGGTGTACGGCATCGTCTGGCCGCTGTACGGCCAGGAAGACGAGGAAGGCACGCCGATCGAAGGCGGCGACAGCCTGCTGCCTGCGCCGCTCACGCCGATCAACGAAATCATCGCCCACCTGAACGAAGCCGGCATTTCCCACATCAAGCGCATCAACGAGCGCTACGTCGCCGAATACTGCGACGATTGCGGCGCGCCCCTGTTCGCCGACCCGACCGGCGACCTGGTGCATGCCGAAATGCCGGAAGACGCCCCGGCGGGTACCGAGCACTTCCACTGATCCTCCCCGGCAGCGGCCCAGGCGACTCCGTCCGGGCCGCGCGCCATCCCGCTTGCCCGCCCGGCAACAAAGGGCGCACAATGGCGCCATGAGCGCCCTTTCCCCCCAATTCCTGGTTCGTCCCGAACTGCCGTCCGACGTTGCCGACATCGACAGCGTGCAGCGCGCCGCGTTCACCTTTCACCCGCACAGCAATCAAACCGAGCACCTGATCGTCAGGCGGCTGCGCTCTGGCGGCGGGCTCGCGCTGTCGCTCGTTGCCGAGACCCGGGAAGGCGCCATCGTCGGCCACGCGGCGTTCTCGCCGGTGACGATCGACGGCCAGGCACTGGGCTGGATGGGACTGGGTCCGCTGGCGGTGCTGCCGGGCTCCCAGGGCATGGGCGCGGGCAGCGCGCTGGTGCGGGCCGGCCTGGCGGCGCTGGCCGAACGCGGCGCCGCAGGCTGCGTGGTGTTCGGCGAACCAGGCTATTACGAACGCTTTGGCTTCCAGCCCGACAGCCCTTTGCGCTATCCAGGCGCCCCGAGCGAATATTTCCTGGCGCTGGCACTGGACGGCAAACCGCTGCCCTCGGGCGACGTCGCCTACGATCCCGCCTTCGATTGAGGGTGGACGGCTGCACCCGGGTCCATGCACATCCGCGGTTGCAACGCCGTCCACGCGTTCAACCGGTTCCTGAAACCGCGCGCCGATTGACCGCCCCACCATAAAAAAAATGGCGCCCCTGAGGACGCCATGATGGGCTCACACGCTTCGCGCAATCAGCGAATCGCCGCAATCACCCGCTTCGCAAACTCCGCCGAATTCCCGCTGTGCCAGCGCCAGACGATGACCAGGTCGTGGTTCGGAGAGACGACGATCGTGTTGCTGCCGGCGCCCAGCGCCGCATAGGCGTTGGCGGGCAGTCCCGGCAAGTTCTTGCCCTTGGTGTTGAGCCACCACAGGTAGCCGTAATCCGGGCCGTGGGCGCTCGGGGTCAGGGCTTCCTTGACGAAGCCGGCCGGCAGCACCTGCTTGCCTTTCCAGGCGCCGCCGTTCAGCCACAGGTAGCCGAAGCGCGCCATGTCCCAGGAGTTGATCCACATGCCGCCGCCCCAGCGCGTGCCGCCGCTGACCGACGGTACCTGCTTGCCGTTCAGTTCCACGTAGCTGTTGTGGTAAGGAACCCACTTCCAGCTGTTCGAGGCGCCGATCACGTCCATCACCTGTTCCTGGAACACTTCCGGCACCGGCTTGTCGAACACGCGCAGCAGCGACAGCGCGAAGCGGTTGATGCGCACGTCGTTGTATTCGTAATGGCTGCCCGGCTCGCCCAGCGTGCGCGGCTTGCGCTCGCCCGCACCGAACTCGGCCTTGCCGATGAAGTCGGCGTTCTTGCCGAACAGGCTGCCTTCCCACTCGGTTTCCTGCTGCAGGTGCTGCTTCCAGGTGACCTGGGCGTTGCGCGGCGACGCGTAGCCGCCGTCCTTCACGCGCTGGCCGACCGGCTCGTCGAGCTTGCCGATGCGCCCGTCGCGCACGGCCACGCCGGCAACGGTGGCCAGCATGCTCTTGGCCACCGAATAGGTGGGATCGACGAAATTCGTGTCGCCGAACTCGGCCACGACGTAGCCCTTGTAGATGACGACGCCGTTGGTGCGGGCGCGGCGCGTCGGCATCGAACCGAGGCGGGTGCCGAAGGTGGTTTCCTGGTCCGAAAAGTCGAGTGCGCGCTCGGTCTCGTGGCTTTGCGCATACTGGACGGCGGCAGCCAGCGCGGCGGCATCCATGCCCAGCTCGGCGGGCTGCTTGCGCGCCCACTCCCCGCCTGGGGGGAAATAGGCGGGACGGGCAGCAACGGCGCTGCCGAGCGGCAGCAATAGGACAGCACCAAGGGCAAGCGCAGCGCGCCGGGTCATGCAAGTCATGCGGAGTCCTTCCAGGCGGAATACGGGTGGCGAATCAGGTTCGAATTGAAATAACGGTGGTCGTGGGTGACCTCGAGGCCGATCCAGCCGGGCTTGTCGAAGGCCTCGTCCTCGGACGCGAGTTCGATTTCGGCCACGACCAGGCCGGCGTTGGCACCCAGGAATTCGTCGACTTCCCAAGTGTGCGGCCCAGCGGCGATCCGGTGGCGGATTTTCTCGACCAGCGGCCGCTGGCACAGGGTATCGAGCAATTCCGCGGCCTCAGGCACGGGAATCGGGTATTCCCATTCGCCGCGCGTGGCGCCACGGTTCTTGCCTTTGATCGTGAGCGTGGCCGCCTCGCCTTCGATGCGCACGCGCACCGTGCGCTCGGGGTCGAGGCTGAGGTAACCCTGGCGCAGCAGGGTGGCCTCGCCCAGCGCGCGCCAGGCGTCGCCTTTGACGAGGAACTTGCGCTCGATCTCAACGCCCATGCACGATACTCATAGTGAAGGCGCCAATCAGTCCAGCGACTGCAGGATAGGCTGCAGGATCGCCGCGCCGAGGGCCGCGCTGCGCGCGCCGTTCCAGCCGGTATGGACGTTCGGCAGGTTGGCGTTGTCCTTGAACGGCATTTCCAGGGTCAGCGACAGGCATTTGAAGGTGTGGCCGATGTATTTCGAAGCCAGGGTCAGCAGCTCGTCGTTGTACTTGCTGGCTGCGTAACCGTACACGTTCTGGAAGTCCGGGCTGGCCGCCATGTATTGGGCGACGAAGGCCTTCTGGCGCGCTTCGCGTTCCGGAGTGAAATCGGCCAGCATCTCGTTGCCTGCCACGAAGTTGTACGGCAGTGCCTCGTCGCCATGGATGTCGAAGAACATGTCGACGCCGGTCTCGTGGATCTTTTCCTTCACGCACAGCACTTCCGGGCTGCGCTCGAGGGAAGGCGTCATCCATTCGCGGTTCAGGTTGGCGCCTGCCGCGTTGGTGCGCAGGTTGCCGCGCACCGAGCCGTCCGGGTTCATGTTCGGCACGATGTAGAACACAGCCCGCTGCAGCAGCTTGGTGGCGATCGGATTGGCGTCGTCGAGCAGCGCATCCATCATGCCTTCCACGAACCACTCGGCCATGGTCTCTCCCGGGTGCTGGCGCGCGATGACCCAGATCTTTTTCTCCGCTGCCGGGTTGCCGATCACGACCAGGTTCATGTCGCGGCCGTCGACGGTGGTGCCGATGTCGTGCACGCGGGCGATCGGGTTCTCGGCGACTTCGCCCAGCAGGCGCAGGTGGCGTTCCCAGGTGTAGGGCTCGAAATAGGCGTAATAGATGCTGTCGAGTTCGGGCGTGTGGTTGACCGTCATGACCTGGCCGTCGAAGCTGGTCGGCACGCGGAACCAGTTCTCGGTGTCGTAGCTGGCCGCGACCTGGTAGTCCTCGAAGCCCTTCGGATAGGTGGCCTGGCCGGCATTCAGGAAGCGGATCGTACAAGCCTGGCCGCGCGCGCCCTGCAGGCGGAAGTGGAACCACTGATGGATGTCCGCGTTATTGTCGCGGCGCAGGTTCAGGTCGACCGCTTTCGGGCTTGAAGCTTGTACCACCTCGATGGCGCCCGAGTCGAAATGCTGGCTGATTTTGATAGGCATGGCTGTCCTCTATTGGCCCGTTAACGAAGAAGATACGAAGAAGAAACGAAGAAGAAACGACGAGAAGAAACGCGCAGAAACGGATGATACCGGATGGATGGGTCCTTCCGTCGCGCATGGGCAGCGTGCCGCTCCATGCACGGCGGACTCGGCGTTGCCGGCTTACGCGTCGAGGTCGATCAGCTCGCGGCTGTACAGCACCAGGATCTGGCGCATCAGTTCGACGTTGCTGCGGTCGAGGACGAGGACCAGGTTCGGCTCGCGGTCGAGGTCAAACGCCATGCGCAGCTTGCCCGGCAGTTCGCGGCAGTTGAGCGTCTGCGCGCGCGGGAAATAGGGATTGTTCCAGTCCTGCTGGGTGATTTCAGGCGGCGCCGGCGGCGGCTGCAGCGACGGGTCCTGGTTGACCGGCAGGTGCTTGAGCAGCCAGAAAACGATGGAAGCGGGAATGTGCAGGCCGATGTCGCTCGCGCCCTGGGTGGAGAATTTAGCGAGCAGGGAATTGCCGACGCGATCGCACGACATGGACATGCTCTTGACTTGACGAATGACCGCTTCTTTCACGACGATGTTCCTCAGGGATAGTTAAAAAGGCGCAGCGATTCTACCCCATCCCCTTGTCGATTTGTGTGCCTTCAGAAAGAAAACGGGGAGCCGCGCTCCCCGTTCCGGTGGTTGGTTCCATCATGCCGCCCGCTCTGGCCGGCATGATGGAACGACGTTGCCTCTTCAGGCTTACTCTTTCGAGCCGCCGCGGCTGCCGCCTTTCGACGAGCTGCGCGAGCTGCTGCCGGAACCGGCGCTGGCCGATTGACGGTTGCCGTGGCTCATCGAGCCGGCACGGCGTGCTTCCTCGGAAGTGAATTCGTGTGCAGTCCCTTTCTGGTGAGCGGCCTTGCCGCCCTGGCTGGCGATTTCGCGCTGGCGCTGCGGATCCATCGATGCGAAACCACGATTGCGAGTGCCGCCGCCGGCGCTCTGGCTGTTGGACTGGTTACCGCCCTGCTTGTTACCTTGATTGCTCGAAGCCATGATGGTGTTCTCCCTGAGTACTTGTGAAACCGCCGCGTCGTGCGGCAGGCTTTACCTCCGCTCATCCGCATAGCGCCGATGAGCGACGGCTGAATTCATCTTAGGCATGCACTTTAGATGAGGGTATAGGACGTTTTCAGATGACTTTGTAGGACTACAGGCGACAGAAAATGCACAGGTGAAATAACGTTCTTTTAGGAAGGAATCCCATCAGTTATCGTCCTACACACTACCGATGCGTCTTCCTATACTGAAGCGACAACAAGGCGCGCATCATGGCAGGATCATGCGGCGCCAGCAGTGCTCGGCAGTCCCCTTACGGCCGGGCCATCCGCGACATCAAGTTTGGAAAGGAAAGAACATGGACGCGAACCAACGCAGCGAAATGAACAATCAGACCAATAACGGTGCCAACGAAAAATGGAACAAGAACGCCAAGGGCAAGACAGCGCCTGACGCCCCGCTCGACCACACCTATCCGCAGGGCGCCTCGCAGCAGCAGGGCAACCAGGGCATCGACCAGATGGGCACCCAGCAAAGCGGCATGGGCCCGGGCCCGTGGACCAACGAAAGCGAGGTGTGGGACGTGCCGGGCGGCTCGATGCAGTCGCAGCAGAACGGCGGCAGCGGCCCCACGCAAGGCATCACCGACAGCCACCAGCGCCAGATGGAACAGCGCTCGAGCGCCTATGGCCAGCTCGAACTGCCGGTCGGCCATCGCCCGGCCGACAGCGGCACCGACCTGCTCCGGCACGAGGGCGAGCATGCCGGCAACACCCAGGCCACGCATCGAATGAATCCGCAAGACCCGCGCCAGCCTGAACTGCAGGGCGGCTCGCTCGGCCACCACCACCGCGCCGGCCAATCGATGCAGTCCGGCCAGGACAGCGGCGGCCAGTACGGCAGCGGCCAGGGCAGCCTCGGCTCGGCGCAGTCCGCCACCCAGGCCGGCGCCCAGCAAAGCACCGACCGCGGCGGCTCGCAAACCGGCGGAGGCGGCCGCGAGACCGGCGCCCGCGACCAGGGCGTACACCAGTCGAACGACCTGGCCGGCGGCCTGCCGCGCAGCCCGGGGAATGCCGGGCCGCGCACGGAAAACACGGCTTCGCTGCCCGGCGCCGGCGGGCAACAGGACCAGCCCGGCGTGCACGAATCGAACGACGCCGCGGGCGGCTATCCGGCCAGCCCGGCCGGCGCCAACCGCCTCGCGGGCGACCGCAAGATGGACGACGACACGGGTTTTTCGCGTAAATAACATGCCTTGGGGGCAGCCGCCCCCATTTGATTCCGACACCCCGGCGGCGACCCTGTCGTGCCGGGGTGTCGGTGCGTCCGTGCCGGACGGCGGTTAACATGGTCGTACGGGCACCTCTCCCCGTTCCAGCGCTGTAGGACAACTCCTTCATTCTGCGAGCAAGCGCTTTTGGCAGGCAGCCGCCTTTTCGGGCGCGGTTTCCTGCCTGGCGTGCCACGCATCGTTCGTGGTTCCCCGAAATAACTGAGCCGTATTTGAGCCACCACAGACATCCAGCGTGATGTAAACGCGGTCGCGCCGGTCAAACCTGCAGAGCCAGGAGAACCGGGAATGACAGGCGAACGTGTCGGCATCGCGGCAACGCGCATCAGTACCGAGCTGTGGGCGGTACTGGCGCGCTATCGCTGGCGCATCGTCTCCGCCGTCGTCCTGCTCCTCGTCGCCAAGCTCGCCACGGTGGCCGTGCCCCTGCTGCTCAAGCGCATCATCGATGCCTTTCCGCCGGACGGCATGCCGGCGCGCCTGCCGGTCTACCTGCTCGCCGGCTATGCGGTGCTGCGCTTTTCCTCGACGCTGTTCAACGAGTTGCGCGACCTGCTGTTCGTGCGCGTGACCCTGGCGGCGGTCTCGAGCTATGCCCAGAAGACCTTCGCCCACCTGCACGCCCTCGGCCCGCGCTTCCACGCCCAGCGCAAGCTCGGCAGCCTGCTGCCCGACATCGACCGCGGCACCAGCGGCATCGCCTTCCTGCTCGGGGTCGGCCTGTTCACCATCGTCCCCACGCTGGTGGAGATCGGCCTGGTGCTGGCGATCATGCTCAGCCGTTACGAAGCAAGCTTCGCCGCCATCATCCTGCTCACCTTCCTCGTCTACGCCGGCTTCACCCTGGTCTTCACCGCGCGCCGGGTGATCTACCAGCGCCGCGTCAACAAGCTCGATTCGCACGCCAAGGGACAGCTGGCCGACAGCCTGATCAACTACGACACCGTCAAGTACTTCACCAACGAGGCCTTCGAGGCGCGCCGCTTCGCCTCCATCATGAGCGACTGGCGCGCGGCCGGGATCGGCAACGCGCGCGCGCTGTTCACGCTGCACGTGGGCCAGAGCGCCATCATCGCCCTCGGCGTGGCCGCCATCATGCTGCTGGCCGGCCAGGCGGTGATGTCCAGGCGCATGAGCGTAGGCGACCTGGTGCTGATCAACGCCTATGCGCTCCAGGTCTGCCTGCCGCTCAACGCCCTCGGCTTCGTCTACCGAGAGGCGCGCGACGCCTGGGTGAATACCGAGCGCCTGTTCGCCCTGCTGCGCGAACGCCCCGAAATCGAGGATGCGCCGCGGGCGCCGCCATTGCGCGCCGGGCCCGGCGACATCGTGTTCGACCACGTCAGCTTCCATTACGAGCCCGAGCGGCCCGTGCTGGCCGACCTCAGCCTGCACATCGAGCCCGGCACCACGCTGGCCGTGGTCGGGCGCAGCGGTTCCGGCAAGTCCACGCTGGCGCGCCTGCTGCTGCGCTACTACGAGCCCGCCAGCGGACGTATCCTGGTCGACGGCCAGGACATCCGCACCGTCACCGCCGCCAGCCTGCGCGCAGCCATCGGCGTCGTGCCCCAGGAGACGGCGCTCTTCAACGACACGATCGGCAACAACATCGCCTACGGGCGCATCGGCAGCACGCGCGACGAGGTGGTGGCCGCCTGCCGCGCCGCCCACGTGCACGAACTGATCGCCACCCTGCCCCAGGAATACGACACCCCGGTCGGCGAACGCGGCGTCAACATCTCGGGCGGCGAGAAGCAGCGCATCGCGATCGCCCGCGCCATCCTCAAGGATCCGCCCATCCTCATTTTCGACGAAGCGACGTCGGCCCTTGACGCAGATTCAGAGCATGCCATCAGCCAGGAACTCGACCGTTTGTCGCGCAATCGAACCACTCTCATCATCGCGCACCGCCTGTCGACGATCGTGAACGCCGACGCCATCGTCGTCATGGAGCGCGGCCGCATCATCGAACGCGGCACGCATGCGGAACTGCTGCGCCTGCACGGCGTGTACGCCCGGTTGTGGTTGCTGCAGCAGCGGATGGACAAGGACAAGGCGCGCTAGCCGGGCCTGTGGTTGGTCCTTGGCTGGGCCTCGGCTGGCCCCTGCCCGGCCTGGGTCGAGCAGCGGGCCGAGTTTCAAGCCGAGTACCGAGTTGAATATCGAGTCGAGTCATTACCACGGAGGAGGCATGCCGAACACGACGTCAGCAGCGGGCAGCACCACCATCACGATCTCGGTCGTGGTGCCGACCTGCGGCCGCATGGACTTGCTCGACCGCTGCCTCGATGCGCTCACGCGGCAGACCCTGCCCTTCGGCAGCTTCGAGGTGATCGTCGTCGACGACGAGCCCAACCACAACACCCTGCACCTGGTGGCCGGCTGGCGCGCACGCACGCTCGATCGCGGGCCGCGCCTGGTCTACCTCGCCAATTCCGGCCAGCACGGTCCGGCGGCGGCGCGCAACCTCGGCTGGCGCGCCGCGCAGGCGCCGGTCGTCGCCTTCCTCGACGACGACGGCGTACCCGCGCCCGGCTGGCTGGCCGAGGGCCTGGCCGCCTTCGGCGCCGACGTCGACGTGCTGTGCGGGCGCGTCGACAAGGCCGGACCCGGCGCCGCGCGCGCCTGCGCGGCCCAAACGCATCCGGACCCGCTGCCCGAGCTGTGCATCACCAACTGCTTCTGCCGCAAGAGCGTGCTCGAGGCACTCGAAGGTTTCGACGAACGTTTCGAGCAGTCCAGCCATGGCGAGGCCGACCTGCACTTTCGCCTGCTGGGCATGGGCGCGCGCATCGTGCGCTCGCCCGACGCCGTGGTGGTGCAGCCGGTGCCGCCCATGCCATGGGGCGCCAGCCTCGCGGAGACCCGGCGGGCCGTGTTCGACGCCCTGCTCTACAAGAAGCACCCCCGCCTCTACCGCGAAAGAATCGGCGCCATCCCGCCGCTCGACTACTACCTCGCAACAGCGGCCCTGGTGCTCATGCTCGGCGCACTGCTGGCCGGCGCCGGCGTCCCCGCCCTCGTGGCCGGGCTGGCCGGGTTGGCTTGGATCGCGCTCACGGCGCGGCTGTGCAAGCAGCGCCTGCGCGGCGCCCCCATCCGCAGTCCCGACACCGTTCTGTACGTGCTCGACATCGTCGTCACCTCGGCCCTGATCCCCCCGCTGGCCGTCTTCTGGCGCCTGGTCGGGGCCATCCGCTACCGCGTCCGTTTCACCTGACGATACACCAGAGACTCCCATGCGCCGACTCAACGTCCTGACCTGGCATACCCACGGCAGCTACCTGTACTACCTGTCGCAGGCGCCGCACGAATTCTTCGTCGTCTCGAAACCCGGGCGGCCGCCCGGCTATGGCGGGCGCTGCGGCCATATTCCCTGGGGCGACAATGTGCACGACCTGCCGGTAGAGGCCGCGCGCGATCGGCAATTCGACTGCATCCTGTTCCAGGACGACCACCAGTGGGAACAGGACCAGTACGCTTTCCTGACGCCGGCGCAGCGCGCGCTGCCGCGCATCTACCTCGAACACGACCCGCCACGCGCGCATCCGACCGACACCCCGCACCTGGTCGACGACCCGAACGTGCTGCTGGTGCACGTCACCCCCTTCAACGACCTGATGTGGGACAGCGGGCGCACGCCGACGCGCGTCATCGAGCACGGTGTGCTGGTTCCGGACGGGGTGCGCTACCTCGGCACGCTCGACCGCGGGCTGGTGATCAGCAACCACCTGGCGCGGCGCGGGCGGCGCATGGGTCCCGACCTGTTCCTGCAGGCGCGCCAGCAGGTGCCGCTCGACCTGATCGGCATGGCGGCCGAAGAACTGGGCGGCATCGGCGAAGTGCAGCATGCGCAGCTGCCCGCGTTCGCCGCGCGCTACCGCTTCCTGTTCAGCCCGATCCGCTATTCCAGCCTGGGCCTGGCGGTCATCGAGGCGATGATGGTCGGCCTGCCGGTCGTCGCGCTGGCGACGGCCGAAATGGCGACCGTGATCGACGACGGCGCTACCGGCTTCATCGACACCCGCATCGATCGCCTGCACGACTGCATGCGCGAACTGGTGCGCAGCCCGTCGCTGGCGCGCGACCTGGGCCAGGCCGCGCGGCGCCACGCCCAGGAGCGCTTTTCGATCGAACGTTTCAGCGCCGACTGGGACGCCGCGCTGCGCTACGTGACCGATCACCCTGGCCAGCGGCCACCAAGGCCAGCCCGGAGGGACGCATGAAACTGAACGAACACCCGGCGGGTGCGCGCGCAGGCGCGGGCCCGCGCCGCATCGCCCTCATCAGCGACCATGCTTCGCCGCTGGCCGCGCCCGGCAGCGTCGATTGCGGCGGCCAGAACGTGTACGTGGGCAACCTGGCGCGCGAGCTGGCGCTGGCGGGCTGCTTCGTCGACGTCTTCACGCGGCGCGACGCCCCCGCCCAGCGCCACCCCGTGCGCCCCTTCCCGCACCTGCCGAACGTGCGGGTGATCCACGTCCCGGCGGGGCCGGCCCACCATGTGCCGAAGGAGCAGATGCTCCCTTTCATCCCGGATTTCGCCCGCTTCGTGGCCCGTTTCGCACGCCGCCAGCCGGCCCCTTACGACATCGTCCACGCGAATTTCTTCATGTCCGGCATGGTGGCCGAGCACCTGAAGGACACGCTCGGCATTCCTTTCGTGATCACCTTCCACGCCCTCGGCCATGTGCGCCGCCTGGCCCAGGGCGGGGCGGACGCCTTTCCGCCCGAACGCACCCGCATCGAAACGACGCTGATGCGCCGGGCCGACCGCATCATCGCCGAGTGCGCACAGGACCGGCTCGATATGGAGCAGCTGTACGGCGCCCCGCCCTCGCGCATCACGATCGCCCCCTGCGGCTTCGACCCCGAGGAACTCTGGCCGGTACCGCAGGCACAGGCGCGCATCCGGCTCGGGCTGGCGCGCGAACGCTTCACCATCCTCCAGCTCGGACGCATGGTTCCGCGCAAGGGCGTCGACACCGTGATCCAGGGCCTGGCGATGCTGCGCGAACGCCACGGCATCGACGCCCTGCTGCTGGTGGTCGGCGGCGACCACGCGCGGCCGGATGGATGTGCGAACGGAGGCACGACTGGAGGCATGACTGGAAGCGCAAACGGAGGCGCCGGCGCAGACGCGGACGGACGCGCTGGCGGAGGCGCCGACGAGCTCCCGGACCGCGCTTCGCAGCGCAATGCGCAGCGCAGTGCCGAGGAAGTCGACGACCCCGAAGTGGCGCGCCTGCAGGCACTCGCGCGCCAGCTCGGCATCGAAGCCCACGTGCGCTTCGTCGGCCAGCAGCCGCGCGACGCGCTGCGCTACTACTACGGCGCGGCCGACGCCTTTGTCACCACGCCCTGGTACGAGCCCTTCGGCATCACCCCGGTCGAGGCCATGGCCTGCGCCCGTCCCGTGGTCGGGTCCGAAGTGGGCGGCATCAAGAGCACCGTGATCGACGGCGTGACCGGCTTCCTGATCCCCTCGCGCGACCCGCGCGCGCTGGCCGAGCGGCTTGCGCAGCTGCACGCCGACCCGGCGCTGGCGCGCTGGATGGGCGAGGAAGGATTGCGCCGCGCCTACCGCCACTACACCTGGCGCTCGGTCGCCAGCCAGGCTGCCGCCGTGTACGCGGCGGTGCTGGACGAGTACCGGGCCAGCACCCCTTCCAGCCTCCCCACCCTTTAGGAGCAGACATGGAGTTGACGCAAGAACCGCAGGACGCGCACGGGCCGCAGGACTGCCGGCCTGCCGGCGAGCTGAATGAGCAACACGCTGGGCAGCAGCACGGGCAGCAACATGGGCAGGCCCGCGCCGCGGCCTCCGCTTCGCTGCGCGGCAAGACCGTCTTCATCACCGGCGCCGCCAGCGGCCTGGGCGCCGCGCTGGCGGGCGTCCTGGCGCAGGCGGGCGCCGACATCGTCGCCACCGACATCCGGCCGGCTGCGCTCGAGGCCGTTACCGCACCCTTGCGTGAACTCGGCGGCCGCCTGCATGCCATCGCCTTCGACGTGGCCGATCCGGATGCCGTGCGGCGCGCCATCGGCGAGGCAGCCGAGGCCATGGGCCGCCTCGACGTCCTGGTCAACAATGCGGGCACCGACGTCACGCTGCCGATCGACGCGCTGTCGGAAGCGGACTGGCTGCGCGTCATCGACACCAACCTGAACGGCCCCTTCCTGCTGGCCAAGCACGCGTCGGTCCTGATGCGCCAGCTTGGGGGCGGCCACATCGTCAACGTCGCGTCCACCGCGGCCAAGCGCGCCTGGCCGAACGCCGCGGCCTACCACGCCAGCAAATGGGGCCTGCTCGGCCTATCGCACGCGCTGCATGCCGAACTGCGCGCGCACAACATCCGCGTCACCGCGGTGGTCGCGGGCGGCATGCGCACGCCCTTCCTGCTCGAGCGCTTTCCCGAGCTCGACCCAGCCGGCCTGCAAGACCCGGTCAACGTGGCCGAGGCCATCCGCGCGGTGCTCTTGATGCCGCAGGAAACGGTGATCGCCGAATTGACCGTGCTGCCGATGCGCGAAACCTCCTGGCCCTGACATGAGAGCGATCTTTCTCGACAAGGACGGCACGCTCATCGAGGACCTGCCGTACAACGTGGAACCGCGCCGCATGCGGCTTGCGAGCGGCGCCGGCCCCGCCCTGCGCCTGCTGGCCCGGCTCGACTACCGTTTTTTCGTCGTCAGCAACCAGTCCGGGGTGGCCGAGGGACGCTTCGCGGAAGACGCGCTGCGGGCGGTGGGCGACCGCCTTTCCGACCTGCTGTTCCGCGAAAACCTCACGCTCGACGGCTTTTATTACTGCCCCCATCATCCGCGCGGCACGATCGCGCCCTACGCCGTCGATTGCCATTGCCGCAAGCCGATGCCCGGGCTGCTCCTGAAAGCGGCCGTCGAGCACGGCATCGACTTGCGCGGCTCCTGGATGATCGGCGACATCCTGCACGACGTCGAGGCGGGCAACCGCGCCGGCTGCCGCACGGTACTGCTCGATAACGGCAACGAAACCGAATGGCGGCTCGGACCGCGCCGCGTCCCCACCCGCATGGCGCCGGATTTGTACGCCGCCGCCGTCCTGATCGCCAGCCACCACGAACAATGAGCAACGACTGGAACCATGCCGCCCACCTGCTGTGCGTGCGGCTCGATTCGCTTGGGGACGTGCTGATGTGTACGCCCGCGATGCGGGCCCTGCGCGCCCAGCATCCGGCACGCCGGCTGACCCTGCTGACCTCGCCCGCAGGGGCGGCACTTGCGCCCCACCTGCCCGACGTCGACCAGGTATTGGCCTATGAGGCGCCGTGGATGAAGAGCAGCAGCGCCGACCCGCCCGACTACCACGTCGCGCAGATCGCCGCGCTCGCCGGCCACCGTTTCGACGGCGCCGTGATCTTTACCTGCTACAGCCAGAGCGCCCTGCCCGCCGCGCTGCTGTGCCAGCTCGCCGGCATTCCGCTGCGCGCGGCCTACTGCCGCGAGAAGCCCTACCAGTTGCTGACCGACTGGATTGCCGACCCCGAGCCGGGCGCCTTTGTCCGGCACGAAGTGCAGCGCCAGCTCGACCTCGTGCGCCACCTCGGGGCCGAGGTGCAGGACGAGCGCCTGTCGTTCCAGCCGCTGCGCGCCGACATGGCGGCCGTGGATGCGCGGCTGCGCCGGATCGGCATCGATCCGGCAGGACGCTGGCTGGTGCTGCACCCCGGCGCCAGTGCGCCTGCGCGGCGCTACCCCCAGCGCCATTGGAGCAGCCTGATCCGGCAGCTGCATGAACGGATCGGCTGCCCCATGGTCCTGACCGGCGGCGCCCACGAAATGTCGCTGATCGACGGCATCGACGTGCCGGCGGAAGCCCGCGTCCATTCGCTGGCGGGGCAACTTAGCCTCGGCGAACTCGGCGCCCTGCTGGCGCAAGCCTCGCTCGTGGTCAGCAACAACACCGGCCCGGCCCACCTGGCCGCTGCCGTCGGCACGCCGGTGGTCGACCTGTACGCACTCACCAACCCGCAGCATACGCCCTGGCGGGTGCCGAGCCGCGTCCTGAACCACGACGTCGGCTGCCGCTACTGCCACCGCAGCGTATGCCCGGAAGGCCACCACGACTGCATGGAAAAACTCGCGCCGAGCCAAGTGGTCGACGCGGTGTGCAGCCTGCTGAAGCAAACCGAGCCGTACCGGACCAGGGAGGGGATGCCGACCGATTGAGGAAACCAGGCGGCCGACCAGGAAACCACCGCTTGAGCAGCCGCTGGCCGATGCCGCGCACTACATGCGTGTTGTGCATCGCCGGCGCTTGTAGCTGCCGCTGTTGCCGGACATGTCCGCCTCTGTCGCAAACCGGCTGCTGCATAAGCTTCGGCTGCCGCGCGTGCGCTGGCTGCCGTAGCTGCTTCCGCGGATGAAGATGCACTTGCTGCTCCGAGTGGCTTGGCGGCCGCATGGGTCGCCAGCCGCTGTTCCCCTCTCCCGTGCAACATACTTCCTGCATCCACCAGACAAGCCTGGCCGCAGGCGGCGCGCGGCCAGGCCGGGTACTTCACTGACCCTGCTCCTTGACCGCCTTCAGCGCCGCCGTGCCCGCCCCGCGGAACAGCTCGAGCGGGATGGCATTCGCCATCGCCTGCATGCCGAGGTCGTTGGGGTGCAGGTGGTCGCCGCTGTCGTAGGCGGGCAGCATGCGGGTCGGATGCGCCGGATCGCGCACGGCGCGGTCGAAGTCGATGACGGCATCGAATTCATCGCTGGTCCGGATCCAGTTATTCACCGCCTGGCGCACGGCTTCCTTCTGCGGCGTGTAATAGCCGGGGAAGACCGTCCCTTCGAACGGGGTCAGCGTGGCGCCGTAGACCGGGATGCCCTTGGCGTGGGCGCGTGCGATCAGCTGGCGGTAACCGGCGATCAGGTCCTGCGGCGTGACCGCTTCACTGGCGGGGATGGTGCCGGTGCCCGGATGCCCGATGTCGTTGATGCCGATCAGGACGATCAGGTAGCGCACGCCGGCGGTCGCCAGCACGTCGCGGTCGAAGCGCGCCAGCGCCGCGCGGCCGAACAGCGGCTGCTCGCCCGGATCGCGCAGCAGGCGGTTGCCGCCGATGCCGCGGTTGACGATGCCGAGCCGGCTGTTCAGGCTGCGCAAGCCGCCGCTGCCGGCCTGGTCGCGCGTCGTCTGCAGGCGCAGCGCCAGCAGGTCGGGCCAGCGGCGGTTCGCGTCGATGGTCGTCACGGCGCCGTCGGTGATCGAGTCGCCCAGCGCCACAATGGCCCCGCCGGCGCCGGCGCCCGGCGAAGTCACGTCGACTTCGGTCAGGAAGGGCCAGGAAGTGATCGTGCGCTGGGTCGGCAGTGTGGCCGCGCCCGTGAAGTCGCCCGGCAGCGACACGTAGTTGGTCTGGAAGGCCGAGCCGTGGATGGTCGTGGCCTGCACCTGTCCCGGCAGGTAGAGGCTGACGGCCAGGTCCGACAAGGCCGGCACGTCGAGGTCGACCGGGTCGGACAGCACCGGGGCGCCGGCCGGGATCGTGATCGACGGCGAACCGCTGAAAGTCAGCACCCGGTCGGTGCCTGCGGCAATCTCCGCGCCCGCGCCGCGCCGGGCGACACGGGCCGCGCCGATGCGCAGCGGCGTGGTGCCGTGTTCGTTCGACACGCGGATGCGCACTTGCGTACCGCCGATGCTGGTGTGCACGATCAGGCGCAGGGTCTGGTCGTTGAAGGTCTGCGTCTGCGCCGCCAGCGGCGGACCGGCCGGCGCCGTACCCCAGGTGCCGACCCACTGCCGGCTGTCCCAGTTGCCCGGCTGGGCATGGACGGCGTCGAACGGCAGGCTCAGGCTGGAAATGGCCAGCGCCCCGGCGGCAAGCCAGGCGCGGCGCGAACGCGCCGCAGTACTGCTCGCAGTACCGCTTGCAGTATTGCTTCTGCGTGCCGGGCGAACCAGCCCGGACAAGGACAACCACATCGTCTTCATCTTCGTGCTCCTCGAAATGGGTGGACCGCCAGCGCCGCGAACGCGGCCATCGACGGCACGCATCAATCTAAGCGAGCCGGACCATGGCAAACAAGCCGGTCTCGGCATCGATCCTTGCGCTCGATCGAAGAATATGAAGACAACTAATGAGAATGGGGAACTTTATTTGGCCAGAACAATAAACAATCAAATTATTGATTAATTGAAACCGTCGCTGCGCCGGCACCTGTCCCCTTCCGCACTGCACGCGGCCGGCCGAAATGAAAAAAGCCAGTCCGAAGACTGGCTTTCAGGAATCATCAACTGATTCGGCTCATTCTGTTGGTCGGGGCGAGAGGATTCGAACCTCCGACCCCTTGCACCCCATGCAAGTACGCTACCAGGCTGCGCTACGCCCCGACTAGCCAACAATTATACCTGAGACAGAAATTTTTACTTGGGTTTTTGTCATACCCTGCCTGCATCGCGGTCCCGCCTGGCCGATACGGGCATCCTACTTCCAATCCCCCCGCAAGCCCTTCACCTGCTCGTGCAGGTATTCCGGCGTCGCCTGCTGGGGCGGCACCGGCACGCCCACCGCCAGCGCCAGTTTCGAGCGCCAGCCGCGTGCGAAGGAGCGCTCGAACAGGTTGCCCGGGTCGCGCGTGAAGACGCTGCCCCACAGGCCGCGCAGCGCCATCGGGATGACCGGCACCCTGCTGCGCTCGACGATCTTCGCGATGCCGCCGCGGAATTCGTTCATCTCGCCCGTCGAGGTCAGCTTCCCTTCGGGGAAGATGCAGACCAGGTCGCCCTGGTGCAGCGCTTCGGCGATGTCGATGAAGGCGCGCTCCATCAGGAAGGGGTCTTTCTTGGCCGGGGCGATCGGGATCGCTTTCGCGGTGCGGAAGATCCAGCCGAGGAAAGGCGTCTTGAAGATGCGGTGGTCCATCACGAAACGGATCGGGCGCGGGCTGGCGGCGCCGATCACGATCGCGTCGACGTAGCTGACGTGGTTGCAGACGAGGACCGCCGGCCCTGTGTCCGGGATGCGCTCGACGTCGACCGTGTGCACCCGGTGGATGGTGTGGATCAGCAGCCAGGCCAGGAAGCGCATCAGGAATTCCGGCACCAGCGAGAAGATGTAGACCGCCACCGCCGCGTTCAGCAGGGCCGTGACCAGGAACATTTCCGGGATCGAGAAGCCCTGCCCCAGCAGCACGATGGCCACGCCAGCCGCTGCCACCATGAAGATGGCGTTCAGGATGTTCATGCCGGCGATCGTGCGCGAGACGTGCTTCGGGTCGCAGCGCGTCTGGATCAGGGCGAACAGGGGTACGATGAAGAAGCCGCCGAACACGCCGATCAGGATCAGGTCGGCTACGATGCGCAGGCTGCCGGGCAGCGCCAGCAGCGCCAAGGCGTCGACGGTAACGGTATTCGAATAGGCCAGGCTGGCGAAATACAGGTCGATGCCGAACACGGACAGGCCGATCGAGCCAAACGGGACCAGGCCGATCTCGACCTTGCGGCCCGAGAGCTTCTCGCACAGCAGGGAGCCGAGGCCGATCCCCAGCGAAAACACGGTCAGCAGCAGCACGAAGACGCTGTGGTCGCCGTGCAGGTAGTCCTTGGCGTAGACCGGGAATTGCGACAGCACCAGGGCGCCGTAGAACCAGAACCAGGAATTGCCCAGCATCGACAGGAACACGGTGCGGTTCTGGCTCGAGAAGCGCAGGTTGCGCACCGATTCGGCCGCGAAGTTGTGGTTGATGCGCAGTTCCGGCGCGGGCGCGGGCGACTGCGGGATGCGCCAGCTCGCCGCCAGGCCGATCAGCGCCATCAGCAGGCTGGCGCCGGCGACCAGCTCGATGCCGAAGGGTTTGTAGGCCACCAGCAGGGCGCCCGCCACTTCGCCCAGCAGGATGCCGACAAAGGTGCCCATCTCGACGACGCCGTTGCCGCCCACCAGCTCTTCCGGCTTGAGGTGCTGCGGCAGGTAGGCGTATTTCACCGGGCCGAACAGGGTCGAGTGCAGGCCCATGCCGACCACGGCCGCGATCAGCAGCCACAGCGTGTGGGTCATCCAGCCGATGGCGGCGACCAGCATGATCGCCACTTCCAGCAGCTTGACGAAGCGCGCCAGCCTGCCTTTCTCGACCTTGTCCGCGATCTGCCCGGCCGTGGCCGAGAAGACGACGTAGGGCAGGATGAAGAGGCCGGGGATCAGGTTGTTCAGGAGGCCGGGGTCGAGGGTCGTCCACGACAGCGCGTCGTAGGTCAGCGCCACCATCAGCGCCGTCTTGAACAGGTTGTCGTTGAAGGCCCCGAGGAACTGGGTCCAGAAGAAAGGCGCGAAGCGGCGCTGCGACAGCAGGGAAAATTGGCTCGGGTGGCTCATGCGGAGTAGGTGTTCACAAGAGAGGCATCAATGTATAACGGCGTCCAGAGGGGAACAACGGTTGATTGCGCGAGATCATCATCGACCTGCAGCGGCGCGCCGGCTGCTACCGCGAGGAGCGGCTGACGATACTTTTTCCCTCTACGGAGCCCAAGTGTACCGTTGTTCACGGCGGCAACTACCATGGCCGTAGGAAAGATGTTTGACACGCCTCAAACACCCGGCGAGCCCGCCTTGTTGTGCACCGCAGCGTGAGTAGAATGCTCGGATGAATTCGCCCAACCTCCAACCCATCCAGCACAGCGCACCAGATGCGCTGCTTGACGAGCTCGAGCACGAGCTGCTCGCCCTGACCAACGCTTCGCTCGACGACGACGGCGACGAGTTGCCCGCCCCCCTCGTCGACGAATTCGCCACCGAATTCCTTGTCGAGCTCAGCCGCCCACCCTCCCCGCCCTTCACGGGCCGTCGACCTCAGGGGCAGTAGCGGCGAAGCGATGTCGTCGAAGACAGTACCCGACCACGGCGAAACGATTCAAGGCCGCCGTGGGATCCTGTCAGGCGCGCATCAGCTCAGGGTTTCGAGCCTGATCCGGATGACCTTGCCCACCACCGAACCGAGCGCCTCGATGCGTGCGATGGCCGCGTCGACGTTCTTCTCCTGGGTCTGGTGGGTGATCATGATGATGTCGGTACGCGCGTCGCCATGGGTGCCCTTCTGCAGCACGGCGTCGATCGAGATGCCGGCGTCGGCCAGGATGCGGGTCAGGTCGGCCATCACGCCGAGCTGGTCGTTCACGTAGACGCGCAGGTAGTAGCTGGTCGTGATTTCCGACATCGGCAGGATCGCCACGTCGGTCATCTCGTTCGGCTGGAAGGCCAGGTGCGGCACGCGGCAATACGGGTCGACCGTCGCCAGGCGCGTCACGTCCACCAGGTCGGCGATGACCGCCGAGGCGGTCGGCTCGGAACCGGCGCCCTTGCCGTAGTAGAGGGTGGAGCCGACGGCGTCGGCCTCGACCAGCACCGCGTTCATTGCGCCCTCGACGTTGGCGATCAGGCGCCCGGTCGGGATCAGGGTCGGGTGCACGCGCAGTTCGATGCCCTCGACGCCGTCGACACGGGTGCGGCGCGTGATGCCGAGCAGCTTGATGCGGTAGCCGAGCTGCTCGGCGTAGCGGATATCGATCGCCTGCAGCGCGCTGATGCCTTCCACATGGGCCTTCTCGAACTGCACCGGGATGCCGAAGGCGATGGCCGACATGATCGTCAGCTTGTGGGCCGCGTCTACGCCCTCGATGTCGAAGGTCGGATCGAGTTCGGCGTAGCCGAGGTCCTGGGCCTGCTTGAGGACGACGTCGAAATCGAGGCCCTTGTCGCGCATCTCGGACAGGATGAAGTTGGTCGTGCCGTTGATGATGCCGGCCACCGATTCGATGCGGTTGGCGGTCAGGCCTTCGCGCAGCGCCTTGATGATCGGCACGCCGCCGGCCACGGCCGCCTCGAAGGCCACCATCACGCCCTTTTCCTGGGCGGCGGCGAAGATCTCGTTGCCGTGCAGCGCCAGCAGCGCCTTGTTGGCCGTCACCACGTGCTTGCCGTTGGCAATCGCGCGCAGCACCAGCTCGCGCGTCAGCTCGTAGCCGCCGATCAGCTCGACGACGATCTGCACCTCGGGGCTGTCCACCACCAGGAAGGGATCGGCGACGACCTGGCACCCGCTGCTGTCGCCGATGATGCGCGCGGCGCGCTCGGTATTGCGGGCAGCGACCATCGTGATCTCGATGCCGCGGCCGGCGCGGCGCCGGATGTCTTCCTGGTTGCGCTGCAGGACGTTGAATGTGCCTGCACCGACGGTGCCGATGCCGAGGAGGCCAACTTTGATGGGTTTCATGGTCGTTTCATAGATAAGTTAACGCGCGTGGCGCCGACGGTAGCTGTCGAGGAAGCGTGCGATGCGCGCGCAGGCATCCGTCAGGTCGTCGGAATTGGGCAGGAAGACGAGGCGGAAATGGTCGGGCGCGGTCCAGTTGAAACCGGTGCCCTGTACCAGCAGGACTTTTTCCTCGCCCAGCAGTTCGCAAATGAATTGCTGGTCGTCGGCGATCGGGTACATCGCCGGGTCCAGGCGCGGGAACATGTACAGCGCCGCTTTTGGCTTGACGCAGGTAACGCCCGGGATATCGGTCAGTAGTTTGTGGGCGAGGTCGCGCTGCTTGAGCAGGCGCCCGCCGGGGCCGACCAGGTCGTCGATGCTCTGGTAGCCGCCCAGCGCGGTCTGGATCGCGAACTGGCCGGGCGCGTTGGCGCACAGGCGCATCGAGGCCAGCATGTTCAGGCCTTCGATATAGTCTTTCGCATGGCGCTTTTCGCCCGAGATCACCATCCAGCCGGCGCGGTAGCCGCAGGAGCGGTAGTTCTTCGACAGGCCGTTCAGGGTCACGAACAGCACGTCGTCGGCCAGCGAGGCGATCGACTCGTGGCGCTCGCCGTCATACAGCACCTTGTCGTAGATTTCGTCGGCGTAGACGATCAGGCTGTGCTGGCGCGCCAGCTCGACGATCTCGAGCAGCACCGCGCGCGGGTACAGGGCGCCGGTCGGGTTGTTCGGGTTGATGACGACGATGGCGCGCGTGTTGGGCGTGATCTTGCGCCGCATGTCGGCGATGTCGGGCATCCAGCCGGCCTGCTCGTCGCAGATGTAGTGCACCGGCGCGCCGCCGGCCAGGCTCACGGCCGCGGTCCACAGCGGATAATCCGGGGCCGGCACCAGCACCTCGTCGCCATTGTTGAGCAGGCCCTGCATCGCCATCACGATCAGTTCGGAGGCGCCGTTGCCCAGGTAGATGTCGTCGATGCCGACACCCGCGATCTTCTTTTGCTGGGTGTAGTGCATGACCGCCTTGCGCGGTGCAAACAGCCCCTTCGAATCGGTATAGCCGGCCGCGCCGTGCATGTTGCGGATCATGTCCTGCATGATCTCGTCCGGCGGATCGAAACCGAACACGGCGAGGTTGCCGATGTTGAGCTTGATGATCTTGTGGCCGTCGTCCTCCATCTGGCGCGCCTGCGCCAGCGCGGGGCCGCGGATCTCGTAGCACACTTCGTCGAGCTTGTTCGATTTCAGAATCGGTCGCAAAATTTCACCTTGGTCTGCCCGCATTGTTGCAGTGCGAAAAATACCATTCTGCCGAAAGCGCCCGATTTAAGCAACCTTGCCGGCTGAGGGCTGCGTGGCTACAGCAAAGCTGCCGAAACGCTTACAATGGCAGCCCTTTCGCCGATGGCGATGCCCAAGTACCAGGACTCCCATGAAGCTCCATTCCGACAACAACCAACAATACCAGACCGTCACTGGCTACGATGCCAGCGGCGTGGAAATCAACGCCGAGCGCTTCAACTTCAGCCTGCTCGTGATGCCGGAAACGCCGCCGCGCAGCTGGGACGTGAGCCGTTTCGAGGACCTGGAGGCCCGCCATTTCGAGCAGATTGCTGCGGATGCACCAGACGTGGTCATCCTTGGCACCGGCGCGCGCCAGCGCTTCGTGCATCCGCGCCTGGTCGCCAGCCTGTCCTCGCGCCACGTCGGCGTCGAATCGATGGACAGCCAGGCTGCCTGCCGCACCTATAACGTGCTGATGGGCGAAGGCCGCAAGGTGACGCTGGCGCTGATCATCGAGCCGGCCGCCGCGGCCTGAGCGTAGCCCTTTCGGGGGATGTTGTTTCCTTCTTGAATTATCGAATGCCGTCCGCATATCGGAACCGCTATTGACGAGTTGACATGCTAGACTGGCACCGGTGTCGATGGCCGTTTATGATGTCAGGGCACAGGACGGCAACAGGCCTGTCCTGCCCCAGATCTTGCATCCACCCCGTTCAGGAGAACCCCGTGGCCGACAGCCCCAGCGCAGCAACCGTAGAGAACTTTTCCGCCGCCATGACCGGCGACCAGACCTTCCAGCTCGGCGGGCGCCCGGCGAAGTACACGGTGCTGTATTTCTACCCGAAGGACAACACGCCCGGCTGCACCACCGAGAGCATGGCCTTCCGCGACCGCCACGAAGAATTCCTGGCCGCCGGCACTGAGGTCTATGGCATCAGCCGCGATTCGCTGCGCTCGCACGAAGGCTTCAAATCCAAGCTCGGCCTGCCCTTCGAACTGATCTCCGACCCCGAGGAACTGGTCTGCAAGCAGTTCGGCGTGATGAAGAATAAGATGATGTACGGCAAGCAGGTCCGGGGGGTCGAGCGCAGTACGTTTGTCGTTGACGCTTCCGGCCGATTGGTGAAAGAATGGCGTGGCGTGAAGGTCAACGATCACGTCGATGAAGTGCTGGAATTTGTGAAGAGCCAGCCTTGAACGGTGGCTCCAGTAAACTTACTTTTCTGGACGAACCCGTTATTTTGAGTCAACACGTTTCAAACAAGCATCATTCCAATCCGGTAGCCTGCCAGAACCGCCATGGTTCTGGCCCGCACCTCTCAGTACGTTTCCAGTTGCATCGAACCCGCCCCGCAGCGCACCACGCGCTGGCGCGAGGCGTCCTCCACTTTTTAGATTGAGAACCTGATGCCACTACCAAAAATGCCTACCAAGCCGGCCACGCTGCTGCCGGTAAATGAATACCCGAAAGCCGAACCCGGCAAGTCCCCTGTGCGCGCGGTTGCCGCTGCGCCGGCCGAAGCCGATCCTGTCGAAGACCTCATCAGCGGCAAGGCCGTGCCTGCCGCCAAATCGAGCCGTGCGCGCAAGGCGAAAGCCGCGCCGCTGGCCGCCGTCCCCTCCCCCCAGACCCAGCCCGAAAGCACCACCTGGCCGGCGCGCGCCGAGACCGGCACCGTCGCCAAGCTGAAGGAAACCGACCAGGACCAGCCGCATCCGGCCAAGCACAAGCCGGTCGAAGTCAACGTCAAGTCCTCGGCCAGCCGCAAGGCGGACCGTTCCGGCAAGACCAAGGTATTCGTGCTCGACACCAATGTGCTGATGCACGACCCGACGTCCCTGTTCCGCTTCGAGGAACACGACGTCTACCTGCCGATGATGACGCTCGAGGAACTCGACGACCACAAGAAGGGCATGTCGGAAGTGGCGCGTAACGCGCGCCAGGTCTCGCGCACGCTCGACGCCCTGATCGCCAACATCGACGACGACGCCATCGAGGCCGGCATCGAACTGGCGAAACTCGGCAACAAGGATGCCAAGGGTCGCCTGTTCTTCCAGACCAAGCTGCAGAACGGCCCGCTGCTGCCCGAAGGCCTGCCGGTCGGCAAGGCCGACAACCAGATCCTGGGCGTTGTGAAAGCGCTGGCCGCCGAACAGCCGGACCGCGCCATCGTGCTGGTGTCGAAGGACATCAACATGCGCATCAAGGCGCGCGCGCTGGGCCTGCCTGCCGAGGATTACTTCAACGACCACGTGCTGGAAGACACCGACCTGCTGTACTCGGGCATCGTCCAGCTGCCGGACGACTTCTGGGACACGCACAGCAAGAACGTCGAGTCCTGGCAGGAAAACAAGAACGGCAACTCGGCCACCTTCTACCGCGTCAACGGCCCGTTGATCTCGAGCTTGATGGTCAACCAGTTCGTGTATTTCGAGCCGACCGGCGCCGGCGAGACCCCGTTCTACGCGCAAGTGAAGGAACTCAACGGCAAGACCGCGGTGCTGCAGGTGCTGCGCGACTACAGCCACACCAAGAACAGCGTCTGGGGCATCACCGCCCGCAACCGCGAGCAGAATTTTGCGCTGAACCTGCTCATGAACCCGGAATGCGACTTCGTCACCCTGCTCGGCCAGGCCGGTACGGGTAAAACCCTGCTGGCCCTGGCCGCCGGCCTGGCGCAGGTGCTGGAAACCAAGCTCTATAACGAGATCATCGTCACCCGCGTGACGGTGCCGGTGGGCGAAGACATCGGCTTCCTGCCGGGTACCGAGGAAGAGAAGATGTCGCCATGGATGGGCGCCTTCGACGACAACCTGGAAGTGCTGAACAAGTCCGACAGCGACGCCGGCGACTGGGGCCGCGCGGCAACGCAAGACCTGATCCGCTCGCGCATCAAGATCAAGTCGCTCAACTTCATGCGCGGCCGCACCTTCGTGAACAAGTTCCTCATCATCGACGAGGCGCAGAACCTGACGCCGAAGCAGATGAAGACCCTGGTCACGCGCGCCGGTCCCGGCACCAAGATCCTGTGCCTGGGTAACATCGCACAGATCGACACGCCTTACCTCACCGAGGGTTCGAGCGGCTTGACCTATGTGGTCGACCGCTTCAAGGGCTGGTCGCACAGCGGCCACGTGACCCTGGCCCGCGGCGAACGTTCGCGCTTGGCGGATCACGCGAGCGACGTGTTGTAAGCAGTTTCCGTTTCACCAAAAAACCTGCGCACCGGAAGGTCCGCAGGTTTTTTTACGTCCGCCGGAACCGTGGGTGGTAATTCGTACTAAGCCTATCGACGCGTGGACGGGGAACCCGTCCACCCTACCCCCTGCTGCAAATGTTACCCGTAGGGTGGACGGGTCCCCCGTCCACGCGTTCAACCATCCCAAGCGCAGCCGCGCACGACAAGCATTACGACTGCGACCCGATCGCCGGCTGAAACTCCCGGCTCCCCACCGGCTGCCGCTCCCCCGCCGGCACCGGCCGCGAAAAGAAATAGCCCTGCCCTTCGTCGCAGCCCAGCGTCTTGAGCATCTGCATCTGCTTGCGGTTCTCGACGCCCTCGGCCACTACCCGCATGCCCAGCGCGTGCGCCATGGCGATCATCGAGGCGATCAGGGTGTCGCCCTCCGGGTGTTCGATGCGCAGCACGAAAGCGCGGTCGATCTTGAGCACGTCGAAGTGCAGCTTCTGCAGCTGGGAGAGCGAGGAGTAGCCGGTGCCGAAGTCGTCGATGCACAGCTTGATGCCCAGGTCGCGCAGCTGGCGGAACACGGCCGACTCGCCTATGCCCTCCTGCATCATCGACGATTCCGTCACCTCGATTTCCAGTAGCGCGGGGTCGATGCCGTAGCGCGCGATCACGCGCCGGAACAGCGCCAGGATGTCGGACTGGCTGAACTGGCGCGGCGAGACGTTGATCGAAACCGGCACCAGCGGTGCGCCGTCGCGCGCCCAGTGCACCAGCTGGCGGCAGACGCTCTCGATGACCTGCTCGCCCAGCTGCACGATCAGGCCGGTCTCTTCCAGCAGCGGGATGAAGCGGTCCGGCCCGGTCAGCCCCTGGCCGGGGCGTTCCCAGCGCACCAGGGCCTCCATGCTCGAGGTCTTGCCGGCGGCCAGGTCCACGCGCGGCTGGTAATGCACCACGAACTGTTCCTGGTCGAGCGCGCGCCGTAGTTCCATTTCCGTCTCCAGCCGGGTGCGGATCGCCTCGAAGTAGCGCGACTGGAAGAAGCGGAAGCTGCCCTTTCCCTCGGTCTTGACGGAGTACATGGCGATGTCCGCATGCTTGAGCAGGGTCTCGGCGTTGTCGCCGTGCTCGGGGAACAGGCTGATCCCGATCGAGGCGTTCAGCACGTGGGTCGCCTGCTGCAGGTGGAAGCCGTCGTGGAAGGCCCCGAGCACGCGGCCGGCGACATGCTCGACGTCCTCGGCGCCCTTGATGTGTTCCAGCACCACCACGAACTCGTCGCCGCCCAGTCGCACCACGTGGTCGCGCGGGCGCACCGCGACCGTCAGGCGCTTGGCCACGGTGCGCAGCAGCTGGTCGCCGGCCGCGTGCCCGAGCGCATCGTTGACGGTCTTGAAGCCGTCGAGGTCGATGAACAGCACCGCCAGCCCGCGACTGCCCGAGCGCGCCGCCTCGATGGCCCGCGGCAGGTATTGCTGGATCCAGTAGCGGTTTGGCAGCCCGGTCAGCTCGTCCGAATTGCTCCTGCGCTCGAGCTCGTTTAACTGGGCTTTCGATTCGCTGATGTCGCGCACCGTCACGGCGAGGTCGTCGCCGGCACGTACGACCTTGTAGCGGATCCATTGCGCCTTCAGGGGCTGGTCGGCGGCCGGCGGCACCGGCAGCTCGCGGTCGTACAGGCCGGTGTCGAGCGCCTGGCGCAGCCGCGCGCAGGCCGCACGGAACAGTTCGCCCTGGTAGAACTCGGACAGCCGGTGCCCGATCAGCTGTTGCGATTGCTTGCCGAACATGTCGGCGCCGTACTGGTTGCAATCGACAATCTCGAAATCGACCACGGCGCCGTGCGCATCGCGCAGCGGCCGGTGGATGAAGAAGCCCTCGCCCGCATCCTCGGTCGCCAGGCGATAGGTGGCGCGGATGGTTTCGACCTCGTGCTGCCGCCACTTCGCGTGCACATACAGGCTCGTCGCCAGCAGCGCGGCCAGCGTCAGCCAGGCGGTGTTCCACCACGCATTCTCGAGCGCCGCCGCGCGGTCGCGCCGGTGGCCCGCCATGGCCGAGTACTCGTCGACGCCGAGCATCCCGGTCATCCCCAATTCCGGCAGCGGCTGCCAGCCCACTACGCGGGTACGCCCGTCGGCAAACCAGCGGGCGCCGTCGAGCCTGGCCACGCCGCGCGCTCCGGCCTTGGGCAGGGGCGCCAGCAGGAAAGGCGCGGCGGCCGAGTGGACCGTGTTGCCGCTGCGGCTGGCCAGCACCTCGCCGTTCGCCTGCAGCAGGCCGACGAAGCCATGCTCGCGCAGGATGGGTTCGGCGTAATGCTGGGTGAAGAAGGATGGGAACACCGAGAACAGCACGATGCCCTCGAATTGCCCGCGCGGCCCCAGCAATGGGCGCGAGAAGGCGATCACTTCCCGGTTCGACACCTGGCCGGTCATGGGGCCGCTGACGTACAGCTTGTCCGCGAACTTGCCCGCCGCCGCATGCTGCTGCCCGGTGAAATAAGGTTTGTCCCCGAAATACATGCCCACCGCGTCCGGGTGCGAGCTGCTCACGACGATACCCTTGCGGTCGACCATGGCTGCGCCGGCAATGTACTGCTTCGAAAAGATGCCCTTCTCGACGGTCCCGGCCAGCGTATCGCGGGCGCCCGACACGGACCAGTGATGGCGCAACAGCAGCATCAGGCGGTCGGTGTCGCCGATCGAGCGCTGCGTGCGGGTGGCATAGCTGCGGGTGTACGCATCGACCTGCTGCTGCAGCTCGGCCTGGCGGTCCTGCCGCTGGTGATCGAGCTGGCCCAGCACCAGCGCCCACAGTGCGGCGCCGGCCAGCACCGCGATGGCCGGCCACAGCAGCAACAGCGACAGCCGCCCGCGCAGGAAGGCCAGGAAGGGACGCAGACGGACGACCGGCCCGGGAGCGCCCGGGGTTCCGGCTGTCATCGTCTTGTCGGGTCGCTGGTCCATCCAGACTCCTGCAGGCCGCGCCGGCTGTGCGTGAACCGACAGCGTAACAGAGTCGAGGTGATGAAGTAAGACCAGCCACGGCGGCGGAAGTTGGATGGGATGCCCTGCCGCGGCGATAAAAAAAGCCCGGCAATGCCGGGCTTTCCGTGATGCA
Source organism: Massilia sp. SYSU DXS3249 (assembly GCF_053668055.1). NCBI lineage: Bacteria > Pseudomonadati > Pseudomonadota > Betaproteobacteria > Burkholderiales > Oxalobacteraceae > Massilia > Massilia sp. SYSU DXS3249. The sequence continues at coordinate 29,745 of NZ_JBSIPX010000026.1, forward strand.
TGCAGCTGTGGGCTGCTTACATGATCTTGGTGCCGATCCACCATGCAACCGCCGCCATGAAGGCCGAGGCCGGAATGGTGAAGATCCAGGCCCAGACGATGCTGCCTGCCACGCCCCAGCGCACGGCCGAGGCTTTCTGGGAGGCGCCCACGCCGACGATGGCGCCGGTGATGGTGTGGGTGGTCGAGACCGGGATGCCGAAGAAACTGGCCATCAGCAGGGTCATCGCACCGCCGGTTTCGGCGCAGAAGCCGCCGACCGGCTTGAGCTTGGTGATCTTCTGGCCCATGGTCTTGACGATGCGCCAGCCGCCGAACAGCGTGCCGAAGGCGATCGCCGCGTAGCACGAAATGATCACCCAGGCCGGCGGATGCGCGTCGGCCGGGTTCGTGTAGCCGGCGGCGATCAGCAGCATCCAGATAATGCCCATGGTCTTTTGCGCGTCGTTACCGCCGTGACCCAGCGAGTAGCCGGCCGCCGAGACCAGCTGCAGGCGGCGGAACCAGACGTCGACCTTGCGCGGCGTCGAGCGGACGAAGATCCACGACACCAGCAGCATGATGACGGAACCGAGCACGAAGCCCAGCAGCGGCGCCACGACGATGAACACCACGGTCTTGATCAGGCCGCCGGCGATCAGCGCGCCGGTGCCCGACTTGGCGACGGCCGCGCCCACCAGGCCGCCGATCAGCGCGTGCGAGGACGAGGACGGGATGCCGTAGTACCAGGTGATGATGTTCCAGACGATGGCCCCAACCAGGGCCCCGAAGATGACGTAATGGTCGACCACGGCAGGATCGATCGTGCCCTTGCCGATGGTTTGCGCCACCTTCATGCTGACCACGAAGATCGCGATGAAGTTGAAGAATGCGGCCATCGCAACAGCCGATTGCGGCTTCAGCACGCCGGTCGACACCACGGTGGCGATCGCGTTCGCCGAGTCGTGGAAGCCGTTCATGAAGTCAAAGATCAGTGCGAGCAACACCAGCGCACCCAGCACGTAGATGCTGATAGTTAAATGTTCCATAGTTGTTTTTGTTGTGCGCGTGGCTTACGCGTTCTCGACGATGATGCCTTCGATGATATTGGCGACATCTTCGCAACGGTCGGTGACGGTTTCGAGGATCTCGTAGATGGCTTTCATCTTGATCAGGTTGCGCACGTCCGGCTCATCGCGGAAGAGCTTGCTCATGGCGGCGCGCATCACGTGGTCGGCGTCCGACTCCAGGCGGTCGATCTCTTCGCAGATGGCGACGATCTTCTGCGCATTGCCCATGTCGTGCAGCAGGCCGACGGCCGCCTGGACGCGCTCGCAGCAGGCCAGGCACAGCTCGGCCAGGCGCTTCGCTTCAGGGGTGACGGCGTGCAAGTCGTACAGGGAGATGGTCTGGGCCGCGTCTTCCATCATGTCGAGGATGTCGTCCATGCGCGTGATCAGCTTGTGGATGTCGTCGCGGTCGAGCGGGGTGATGAAAGTCTTGTGCAGCAGGTCCACGCATGCGTAGGTGACCTTGTCCGCCTGCTTTTCGATGGTTTCCACGGCATGCGTGCGCATTTCGAGGTCGTCGAAGTTGGTCATCAGGCCGACCATCTCGTGCGCGCCCTTCACGCACAGCGCAGCATGCTGGTTAAACAGGTCAAAAAACTTGCCCTCGGTGGGCATGAGGCGTCCAAACATTAAAGGTTCTCCGTTTAAAAACTCTTGGAAATGCAAAGGTGCCCTGCAGGTCCGGCTCGCCATGCGTGCCGGCCCCAGTTGCACAATATCGGCTTAATCGCCCTGGTAGACGGCGAGGTTACCGCTGTAGTTACCGAACTTGGTGTACTGGCCGATCCAGGTCAGGCGGATTGCGCCGATCGGACCGTTACGCTGCTTGCCGATGATGATTTCGGCAGTGCCTTTATCGGGCGAGTCCGGGTTGTAGACCTCGTCGCGATACAGGAAGATGATCACGTCCGCATCCTGCTCGATTGCGCCCGATTCGCGCAAGTCGGACATGACGGGGCGCTTGTTCGGGCGCTGTTCCAGCGAGCGGTTCAGCTGCGACAGGGCGATCACCGGGCAATGCAATTCTTTCGCCAGGCCCTTGAGCGAACGCGAGATCTCGGAAATCTCGGCGGCGCGGTTGTCGCCCGGCTGGCTACCCTGCATCAGCTGCAGGTAATCGACGATGATGAGGCCGAGCTTGCCACATTGGCGGGCAAGGCGGCGCGCGCGTGCGCGCATCTCGATCGGGTTGAGCGCCGGCGTCTCGTCGATGTAGAGCTGGGCGTCGTTCATCTTCTGGATGGCGTGCGTCAGGCGCGGCCAGTCCTCGTCGTTCAGGCGGCCGGTACGCAGGCGGTGCTGGTCGAGCTGGCCGACCGAGCCGAGCATACGCATGGCCAGCTGGGCGCCGCCCATTTCCATCGAGAACACGGCGACCGGCAGGCCGGCTTCGATGGCCACGTTCTCGCCGATGTTGACCGAGAACGCGGTCTTGCCCATCGACGGACGGCCAGCGACGATCACCAGGTCGCCCGGTTGCAGGCCCGAGGTCATCTTGTCGAGGTCGATGAAGCCGGTCGGCACGCCGGTGATCTCGCCCTGGTTTTCGCGCGAATACAGTTCGTCGATGCGCTCGACCACTTGCGTGAGCAGCGGCTGGATCGGATTCCAGCCCTGGGCACCGCGTGCGCCCTGCTCGGCGATGGCGAAGATCTTGGATTCGGCTTCGTCAAGCATCTGCTTGACTTCCTTGCCTTGCGGATTGAACGCGTTGCCGGAAATCTCGTCGGCAACCGTAATCAGTTTGCGCAGCACGCCGCGGTCGCGCACGATCTCGGCGTAACGGCGGATGTTGGCGGCGGACGGCGTGTTCTGCGCCATCGCGTTCAGGTATTGCAGGCCGCCGACGTCGTCGGCCTTGCCGAGCGAGACCATGGCCTCGTAGACGGTGATCACGTCGGCCGGCTTGCCGCTGTTAATCAGGCGCACCATCTGTTCGAAGATGATGCGATGGTCGTAGCGGTAGAAATCGTCCGCGTGCATGAAGTCGGCGATGCGGTCCCACGCCGCATTGTCGCGCAGGAGGCCGCCGATGACGGACTGCTCTGCTTCGATGGAATGCGGGGGAATGCGCAGCGATTCGATTTGCGGATCTGCGGGGGTATTCATGGCGGGCATTATACCCTCTCCGGTCACACGGCTGAAATAATTGGCGAGTTTCTGAGGACAAAAAAAAGCCGGGCAAGCCCGGCTTTTTCCTTTTAACAACAGCTCGTGCCGAGCTGTGTCAGAACATCTGATTAGGCAGCTTCGCCCACGACAGCGATCGTGATTTCCACGACGACGTCGGTGTGCAGGGCGACGGCGACCGGGTGCTCGCCGGTGGTCTTCAGCGGGCCGGTCGGCAGGCGCACTTGCGCCTTTTCGACCGCGAAACCTTGCTTGGTCAGGGCTTCGGCGATATCGAAGTTGGTGACCGAACCGAACAGGCGACCGTCAACGCCGGCCTTCTGGCCGATGGTGATGGTCATGCCGTTCAGCTTTTCGCCTTGTGCTTGCGAAGCCGACAGCTTTTCAGCTGCTGCTTTTTCCAGCTCGGCGCGCTTGACTTCGAACTCGGCCACAGCCGCCTGGGTCGCGCGGCGGGCCATCTTCTGCGGGATCAGGAAGTTACGTGCGTAACCGTCCTTGACCTTGACCACGTCGCCCAGGTTGCCGACGTTAACAACTTTTTCCAAAAGGATAACTTGCATATTTTTCTCCAGAAAATTCGGACTGTACGGCGCCGATTAGGCGTTGTGCAGGTCGGTGTACGGCAGCAGCGCGAGGTAGCGTGCGCGCTTGATCGCGGTGTCGACCTGGCGCTGGTAGTGCGCCTTGGTGCCGGTCAGGCGTGCAGGCATGATCTTGCCGTTTTCCTGGACGAAGTCCTTCAGGGTGTCGACGTCTTTGTAGTCAACCTGTTCCACGTTTGCAGCGGTGAAGCGGCAGAACTTCTTGCGCTTGAACAGCGGGTTCTGCTGTTTGCGCTTCAGTTTTTCTTTGGCTTTGTTTTTGTCGAACTTTTTACCGAATGCCATTTGAGGCTCCTGTATCTAAAAGGTGGCCGCTCATTCTTTAAGCGGCGGCACTGAAATCAATGATGTGAAACACCAGGGCTTTGCTGTTGCGATTCTTCCTGGCCAAAAATCCCGTGAACTGGTGGGCTGCGCCCAACTCGGCGCTGGCGAAGCGGCCCGAAATTTCACCCGCGGCGAACGCGGCAATTTCGAACTCGACCAGCCTGGCGACCCCTGCCTCGACCTGCTGCGAACTGTGCATCAGGATTGCCGAGACGACCGGCACGCCGGCGGGGGTGTAGCGCAGTACGTCGCGTTCAGCAATCGTCGCGACGACCTGGAGCTGGTTCACTTCTTGTTCACGATTCCTGGCGAAAGAAATTTAGGCAGCAGCTGGGGCCGGGGCAGCAGCCGGGGCTTCTGCGCGGTGGCTCTTGGCTGCGTCTTCGCGCTGGACCGACTTCATCATTGGCGACGGAGCGGTTTCAGCCTTCTTCATCTTCACGGTCAGGTGACGCAGCACGGCATCATTGAACTTGAATGCGGTTTCCAGCTCGACCAGGGTCTCGTTGTCGCACTCGATGTTCATGCAGATGTAGTGTGCCTTCGGCAGCTTCTGGATCTGGTAAGCCATCTGGCGGCGGCCCCAGTCTTCCACGCGATGGATGTTACCGCCGCGTGCGGTGACGCTGGCCTTGTAACGCTCGATCATCGCCGGGACTTGCTCGCTTTGGTCCGGGTGGACGATAAAAACGATTTCATAATGACGCATGCAACACTCCTTAAGGACGTTTAAACAAATGCCCACCTCGGCGTCAAGACGAGTGTGGGAAGGGAAAGCCGGCAATTATAACGCGATACGGGCGTCAACACAATCCTGGGCCATCGTCGCCCCGCCGCTACAACTTCCCGGGTGGAAATCGTTAATTTTTCGTGATTTCCCTTGCATTCGCCGAAATACTGTACAAAAATACAGTCTGAATCATTAACCCACCCGTGGCAGATCCATGCTCAAGCTCACCGCAAGGCAACAACAGATCCTTGACCTGATCAAGGAAGCGATCGACAACACCGGCTTCCCGCCGACCCGTGCCGAGATCGCGAAGGAATTGGGCTTCAAGTCGGCCAACGCCGCCGAGGAGCACCTGCAGGCGCTCGCCCGCAAAGGCGCGATCGAAATCGTTTCCGGCACCTCGCGCGGCATCCGCCTGATCGGCTCTTCGCTGCCGGCACCGGTACCGCACGTTCCTGCCGCGCTGCTGATGTCGCTGCCGCTGGTCGGCCGCGTCGCCGCCGGTTCGCCGATCCTGGCCCAGGAACACGTCGAAGCCACCTACAACGTCGACCCCGCCATGTTCGGCGCCCGCCCCGACTTCCTGCTGAAGGTACGCGGCTGGTCGATGCGCGACGCCGGCATCATGGACGGCGACTTCCTCGCCGTGAAGAAAATCGACAGCGCCAAGAACGGCCAGATCGTCGTCGCCCGCATCGGCGAGGACGTCACCGTCAAGCGTTACCGCAAGACGGGCGAACTGATCGAGCTGCTGCCGGAAAATCCGGATTTCAAGGTCATTCGCGTGGAACCGGGCGACGAGTTCGCGCTCGAGGGGCTGGCGGTCGGGCTGATGCGCAGCTGGCATTGAGCTTGATGTGACAAAGGCCGCGTTCAGCGGCCTTTTTTCCGGGTATTGCACTTGTAGGGTGGACTCTCGAGTCCACGCGGTCCGGCGTTCGTAAATCGAATTGTTACCACTTGGCGGCAATGTCGCCTTACAGCGGACGGTGATACCGCGTGGGCACAAGTGCCCACCCTACGAAAGGCGGCAACCGGTGGACTTCGCTTACTTGCGCAGCGAGTCGTCTTTCGGCAAGTTCTTGATGATCGCATTGTGCTCGCCCACATACGCCTCGGTCGCCTGGCGCCAGACGGCGACGTCGGCCAGCACCAGCTTGGCGCTGACCTTGGCCTCTTCCGCGAGGTTTTCCTGTACCTGCGCCAGGTGCTTGTGCGCACGCTCGGTCTCCGAGGCATTCATCAGCTTGGCGATATCGGCAGGAATGCGCTCGGCTAAGGGCGAGACCGCGTTCAGGTTCGTCACGAATCCGTTGTAGCAGTCCTGCCACTTGGCGATCGCCTTCGATACCCGGTCGATTTCCTCGGACTGCTTGGAGACCGCCGGAATCCGCGGCGCCGCGCAGGCGAACTTGCCTGACTTCAGGTCCGTGCCGTCGTAGCGGCTGACCCAGTGCTCGATGTCCGCGCGGCGTGCGACGCGCTGCTGCATCACGTCCAGCGAGGCCGCCGCCACCTTGTTGCCCTTGGCCGCAGCCTTCTGGAACCACATCCGGGCCTTGTCCTCGTCGACCGTGCCGGCCTCGCCGTACCAGTACATTTGGCCCAGGTGCTGCTGGGCGTCGACGTTGCCGGCGTTGGCCAGTTTGGTGTACAGCTTGAATGCTTCCGGATACTTCTTCTGCTCGAACAGCGCTTTGGCGTCGTCGAGCTCGCCCGCGTGGGCAAGCCCGGCCAGCAGCAGGCCGGCCACCAGCATCATCTTCTTGTTCATGGTTCCCCGTCGTGGCAAGGCAAGCGTTCAGGCGGACAGCGCGCTGCGGAAGTCGTCCAGCAAATCGCCGGTGTCTTCGATGCCGACCGACACCCGGATCAGGGATTCGGCGATCCCCATGCTGGCGCGGCGCTCGGCGCCCATCTCGAAGAAGATCGTGTGCGCGACCGGGATCACCAGCGTGCGGGTGTCGCCCAGGTTACTGGCGGGAATTGCGAGCTGCAGGCGGTTCAGGTAATCGAAGCAGTCGATCCCCTCCTTCAGCTCGAAGCTCAGCAGCGAACCGCCGGCCCGGAACAGCTCGCGCACGATGCCATGCTGCGGATGCGAGGCCAGGCCCGGGTAGTGGACGGCAGCGACACGTTCGTCGGCTTCCAGCATCTGCGCCAGCGCCAGCGCATTCGCGCAGGTGCGTTCCATGCGCAGCGCCAGCGTTTCGGCGCCGACGGCGATGTGGTGGGCCGCTTCCGGGCCGAGGGCGGCGCCGAAGTCGCGCAGGGCCTTCGCGCGCAATTGCGCCATGCCCTGGGCCGTTGCCGGCTGCTTGCGGAAGTTGGCGGCGATGTTCGGGAAGGCGCTCCAGTCGAACAGGCCGGTATCGGTCAGGGCGCCGCCCAGGGCGATGCCGTGCCCGCCGATCGACTTGGTGAGCGAATTGACCACCAGCCCGGCGCCGACCGCCTTCGGGCGGAACAGCCAGGGCGTGGTCATCGTGTTGTCGACCACGTACAGGATGCCGCGCTCGCGGCACAGCTCGCCGATGCGGGCCAGGTCGGCCACCTGGGTGCGCGGATTGGCGACCGTCTCGACGAACACGAGGCGCGTCTCCGGGCGCAGGGCGGCTTCCACGTTGGCGACGTCGGTGGCGTCGACGAAATCGACGCCGACACCCTGCCCGGCCACCGTCTGCCACAGGCTGTTGGTGTTCCCGAACAGGAAGCTCGACGAGACGATATGGTCGCCGGCGCGCAGCAGCGCCTGGAACAGCGCGCCGATGGCCGCCATGCCGGTGCCGAAGCACAGGCTGGCCACGCCGTCTTCCATCTTCGTGATCTTGTCTTCCAGCGCGGCGACCGTCGGGTTGCCCTGGCGGCCGTAGCGGAAGCCCGGCTCCTTGCCCTGGAACACAGAGGCAAGCTGGCGCGCGTCGCCGTAGCCGAAGGCCACCGAGGTGTGGATCGGCTTGTGCAGCGAGCCCTGCTCGATCGCCTTGCGGCGGTCGTTGTGCAGGATCGTGGTGGTGAAACCGTACTGTTTCTGTTCGCTCATGGGCAGGCCCGTGACATTACTCGGCGGCGACCGCCGGATTGAGGTTCAGCTGGGTACGCACCACGTCTTCCTGCGACACGCCCTTGCCGCCGTTGTGGCGCGCCGTTTCCAGGTTGTCGAGGTAGGCCGGGGTCACGTCGCCCGTCACGTACACTCCATCGAAGCAGGACGCCTCGAAGTTGGTCAGCGCCGGATTGACGTCGGAAATAGCACGCTTGAGGGCGTCGACATCCTGGTAGACCAGGCGGTCGGCCGTGATTTCCGCGCACACTTCCTCGACGGTGCGGCCGTGGGCGATCAGCTCGTCGCGGGTCGGCATGTCGATGCCGTACACATTCGGGAACAGCACCGGCGGCGCGGCCGAGGCGAAGAACACTTTACGGGCGCCGGCGTCGCGCGCCATCTGCACGATCTCGCGGCTGGTGGTGCCGCGCACGATGGAATCGTCGACCAGCAGCACGTTCTTGTCCTTGAACTCGGAGGCGATCGCGTTCAGTTTCTGGCGCACCGACTTCTTGCGCATGCCCTGCCCCGGCATGATGAAGGTACGGCCGATGTAGCGGTTCTTGATGAAGCCTTCGCGGTATTCGACGCCGAGCTTCAGCGCCAGCTGGATGGCGGCCGGGCGCGAGGAATCGGGGATCGGCATGACGACGTCGATTTCCTCGACCGGGATTTCCTTGCGGATCTTGTCGGCCAGGTATTCGCCCATCTTCAGGCGGGTCGCGTAGACCGAGGCGCCGTCGATCACCGAGTCCGGGCGCGCGAGGTAGACGTATTCGAAGGCGCAAGGGTTGAGCGACGGGTTTTCCGCGCACTGGCGCTCGTGCAGGCGGCCGTCCTCGCCGATGAAGATCGCCTCGCCTGGCGCAATGTCGCGCACGAAACGGAAACCGATGCCTTCCAGGGCCACCGATTCGCTGGCGACCATGTATTCGACGCCGTTCTCGCCGTCGTTCATGCCCAGGCACAGCGGGCGGATGCCGTAGGGGTCGCGGAAGGCAAGCATGCCGTGGCCGGCGATCTGCGCCACGACGGCATAGGCGCCGCGCACGCGGCGGTGGACAATGCCGACCGCCTTGAACACAGCCTCGGCGTCGAGCGAATAACCGTTCGCCGCTTCCTGGATCTCGTGGGCCAGCACGTTGAGCAGCACTTCCGAGTCGGAATTCGTATTGATGTGGCGGCGGTCGTTACGGAACAGCGCCTCCTTCAGTTCCGCCTGGTTGGTCAGGTTGCCGTTGTGGGCCAGGGTGATGCCGAAAGGCGCGTTGACATAGAAGGGCTGCGCCTCTTCCTCGCTCGACGAGCCGGCGGTCGGATAGCGGCAGTGGCCGATGCCGGTATTGCCCTGGAGCGAACGCATGTTACGGGTGCGGAACACATCGCGCACGAGGCCGTTGGCCTTGTACATCGAGAACATGCTGCTGTGATTGGTTGCAATCCCCGCCGCGTCCTGGCCGCGATGCTGCAACAGCAGCAATGCGTCATACAACAGCTGGTTGACGGGAGTTTGCGAGACGACGCCGACGATGCCACACATGGTGCGCTCCTAAGAACAGAATGCTGTTACAGAAAACTTCAAATCGAATGTCAAAACCGCACGTGCTGCGCGAACGCAGCGGGAAGGAAGGGTTTGACGGTGCGCGCTCCGGCCTCGGCCAGCGGGGACAGCAGCGCGTCTTTCCAGAATGCTTGTTGGGGGATGGCGGTCATGGAACACAATATGACGGCGGCGAGCACGATCACAATGCCGCGCGCCAGGCCGAACAGTCCGCCCAGGCCGCGGTCGGCCAGCGACAGGCCGCTTGCTTCGATCAGTGCGCCGAGCGCCAGCGACAGCAGGCCCATCAGGATACGCACGCCGAGGAACAGGACGATGAAGGCGACGATCAGGCGCACCGTCTCGCCGGGGATCATGTCCGGCAGCAACACCGCCAGGCGCGCGCCGTAGGCATTGGCCACGACGAAGGCCACGATCCAGCCCAGCAGCGACAGGATTTCCTTCACCAGGCCGCGCAGGGTGCTGATCACAACCGAGGACACCAGCACGAACAATACCAGATAATCGAAAATCGTCACGCCGCCACTACCAGCTTCACACCGGCACCAGGAAGCCGCCGATGCCGAGGCCGCTGAGTTTGGCCCGGGTCTTCTCTGCTTCCTCGCGGCTGCCGAAAGGACCGACCTGCACCTTGATCAGGGCGCCCGACTTGCGGGTGGTCGAGCTGACGCCGGCGGCGCGCAGGCGCGATTGCAGTTCCGCGACCTTTTCCTCGGTCGCCAGCGCGGCCACCTGCACCACGTAGCGCTGGGCCGCCTCCGGCTTCTTCTCGGCTTCGGCCGGCTTCGCGGCAGGCTTGCCCTCGAGCAGCGCCAAGGCGCGGGCAGCGTCCGCATCCTTCGTGCGCGGCGCAGCAGGCTTTTCTTCGGGTTTCTTTGGCGCAGGCTTTTCGACCGGCTTTTCGGCGACCTTACGCTCGGGCTTAGGCTCCGGTTTCGGTTCGGGCTTGCGCTCGATTGGCTTCGGTTCCGGTGCCGGCTTTTTGACTTCCGGCGCGTCGTCCGTGATCATTTTCGGGGCCTCGACGGTCTTCACGGGCGGCGCCACGGCCGGGGCCGGCTCAGGCACTGGCGCAATGATTTCCTCGTCCTGGTCGACGCTGTCGGCAGCCGCCACGGGAGTGGACGGCATCGGCAGCGCCGGAGCCTTTTCTTTCGAGGGAATCTGGATGGCGATGTCGCCCGCCAGCGGACGCGGTTCGGAGTCGAGCAGCATCGGCAGGCCGACGGCGGCAGCCAGGGCCAGCGCAATGGCGCCTACCAGGCGGCGGCGCGCGCGCTTCTTCTCTGGCAGCATCGGATCGCCGCCGCTGCGGCTGCGGCGCGAACCACCCGCCCCCGCTTCGTTCGCGTGCGACGCGCGCTTGGCGCGGGCCTGCTGGCCGTAGTCGTCATCGTCGCGGGCGAAGTCACGCGACACTCGGCCACTGTCCTGGGCGGTACTGTCTCCCTTGTTTTTGCTGAAGATCGAGAACAAGCCCATGCGTCTTATGTCAGTGAAGTGAGTTTTTTCGGGCCGCCATCACGCCGGCGACGGTGTAGAACGAACCAAAGACCACAATTCTATCATTCTCCTCGGCACGGCTCACCGCATTTGCGAATGCCGCGGCCGGGTCGGCGAATGCGGTCACCGAAAAATCGCTCTCCTTGGCGCCGGCGGGACGCAGCGCGGCTACCTTTTCGGCGAGGCTGTCGCCCTTCGCCGAGCGTGGCGAAGGCAGCTCGGCCAGGCACCAGTGGTCGATCAAGCCCGCCATCGGCGCGAGCACGCCTTCGATGTCCTTGTCTTCCATGATGCCGAAGACGGCATAGGTGTAACGGTGGAAGCCCATGTTGCCGAGGTTTTGCGCGAGCGTTGCGGACGCGTGCGGGTTGTGGGCCACGTCGAGCACCGTCGTCGGCCGTCCCGGCAGCACCTGGAAGCGCCCCGGCAGCTCGACCAGCGCCAGGCCCGTGCGCACTTCCTGCGCGCCGGCCGGCAATTGCATGCGCAGCGCTTCGAGCGCGGCGAGCGCGGCCGAGGCGTTCAGCAGCTGGTTCGCGCCGCGCAGGGCCGGATAGGCCAGCGAATTGCGGCGCTGGGTGCGGCCGCCATAGCTCCACTGCTGCTGGTCGCCCTGGAAGTTGAAATCGCGCCCGATCAGCCACAGGTCCGCGCCGATGTCGGCCGCGTGCTGGATCAGCGACTGCGGCGCCAGCGGGTCGCTGCAGATCGCCGCCTTGCCCGGACGGAAGATGCCGGCCTTCTCGAAGCCGATCGCCTCCCGCGTGTCGCCCAGGTAGTCGCTGTGGTCGATGTCGATGCTGGTGACGATGGAGACGTCGGCGTCGACCACGTTCACCGCGTCCAGGCGCCCACCCAGGCCCACTTCCAGGATCGCGACGTCCACGCCCGCCTTCGAGATCAGGTGCATGATCGCCAGCGTCGTGAACTCGAAGTAGGTCAGCGAAACGTCTGCGCGCTGCGCTTCGACGAAATCGAAGGCCTCGACCAGCATGGCGTCGGTCGCCATCTCGCCGTTGATGCGGGCGCGCTCGTTAAAGTCGAGGAAATGCGGCTTGATGTAGAGGCCGACGCGGTAGCCCGCATGCAGCAGGATCGACTCGAGCATCGCGCAGGTCGAGCCCTTGCCGTTGGTGCCGGCGACCATGATGACGGGGCAGTCGAATTGCAGGTTCATCTTCTCCTTGACCGCGCGCACGCGATCGAGGCCCATGTCGATATGGGTTTCGGCGTGGCGCGACTCGATCAGGGCCAGCCAGTCGGGCAAGGTGGTGGGGAGATTGGACATCATGGGCGTTGAAAACGTAAGAATGAAAAAGCCGGCGCCCTGCTCTGCAGGTGCCGGCCGTAATGCAGTTAGGGGCGTCTAAGAAAAGTCCCAGGGCAAGGCGCATCGTCGAAGACAGTACGTGAGTACGGCGAGACGATGCAACGCAGCCATGGGGCTTTTCTTAGACGCCCCAATGATCAGGCGACGACTTCGGCTGGCTGGTTCTGCAGCAGGGCCAGCAGGCGGGCGATTTCTTCGCGCATCTTGCGGCGGTCGACGATCATGTCGACGGCGCCCTTTTGCACCAGGAACTCGGCGCGCTGGAAACCTTCCGGCAGCTTTTCGCGCACGGTGTTCTCGATCACGCGCGGGCCGGCGAAGCCGATCAGCGCCTTCGGTTCGGCGATGACGACGTCGCCCATGAAGGCGAACGAAGCCGACACGCCGCCCATGGTCGGGTCGGTCAGCACGCTGATGAACGGCAGTTTCTTTTCCGACAGCTTGGTCAGCATGGCGGTGGTCTTGGCCATCTGCAGCAGCGACAGCAGGCCTTCCTGCATGCGGGCGCCGCCGGTGGCGGTGATGCAGATGAACGGCACTTTCTGTTCCAGGGCGATCTGGGCGCCGCGCGCGAAGCGCTCGCCGACGACGGAACCCATCGAGCCGCCCATGAATTCGAATTCGAAGCAGGCCACGACAACCGGCAGGCTCATGATCGAGCCGCCCTGGACGATCAGCGCGTCGGTTTCGCCGGTGGCGTCCATTGCCTGCTTGAGTCGGTCAGGATACTTCTTGCTGTCCTTGAACTTCAGGGTGTCGACCGGCAACGCTTCCTGGCCGATCTCGTAGCGGCCGCCTTCGTCGAGCAATCCGTCGAGGCGGTCACGGGCGCGGATGCGCATGTGGTGGTCGCACTTCGGGCAGACATGCAGGTTCGACTCGAGGTCGGCGCGGTACAGCACCGCTTCGCACGACGGGCACTTGACCCACAGGCCCTCGGGCATGGTCTTGCGATTGGCGGCATCGGAGCGCTGGATCCGTGGGGGCAGCAATTTTTCCAACCAACTCATGTTCTCTCCTTTGCGGCAATTCTTGAATGGGGCGTAGTGTAGCCGCAAGCGCCGGGCTTGTCACCGCTTGCCTGTCTTGCAATCAAATTGACAGTCAAATCGCCGGCAATCAGTCTTTACCGATCTCGACCGTAGTGAATTCGAAGCCGCCGACGCGCGCTGCAATCCCGTTATACACCCATGCGCCGAACAGGGTGAACACGAAACCGAACGCGGTGTACAGCACGGGCATGAGAACAATTGCCATTAAGGAAGCACTGAAACCCTCCTGCATGACCATGGGAATGGCCATCAGCACGACCACGGGCAGCGAGATGACGAGGTAGATGACCGCCATGAGCTTGGCGTTGTGCAGGACCGAGACGCTGGCGATTTGCTTCTTCATGATGTGTCTTCCATGCAAGATTGAGTGCGGTTAATGTACCGTACGCAGTAGCAAGGCGACAAGTAAAAAAGCCGGCAGCGGAATGCCCGCTGCCGGCTTTGCAGGAGATCTCCCGCTGCGGGAAGGCGACCTGCCTTACCCGGCGATTTCTTTCGTCGTGAACTCGAAGCCGCCGACAACCGAAGCGACCAGGTTGTAGAGCCAGGCGGCGATCAGCGTAAAGATGAACCCGCCCAGCGCGTATCCCAGCGGAAATGCCACCAGCATGACGCCCGTGACGCCCGCCTGCCCGGTCGCTGCGGCGAATCCCCACAACATCCCCAGTACCGGCAGGGACATCACCAGATAAAGCGCGGCCATCATTTTGGCGTTCTGCATTGGTGAAACGCGTTGAATCTGCTTCTTCATGTAACTGGCTCCAAGTTGAAGTAAGGAAATATGACCTTACCCCAGCAGGGAGTGCCGCCCCATGCATATGTCGCCCTACCCTGCTTGATGCATCTCAGGCAGGGGTGCGGAAAGTCACCGCGGTCCGGCTCAGCTGTCGAGCGCAGCCCGGATGCCGGCGACAAAAGACTGCACCGCCGGCACCGCCGCCTGCGCGCCGGCGTTCTCGATCTCCTGGATGATGCGGCTGCCGATCACGACCGCGTCAGCCACCGAGGCCACCGCCTTCGCCGTTTCCGCGTCGCGGATGCCGAAGCCGACGCCGATCGGCAGGCTGACGTGTTCGCGGATGGCCGCCACGCGGCGCGCCACGTCTTCGGTATCGATGCTGCCGGCGCCGGTCACGCCTTTCAGGGACACGTAATACGAAAAGCCGCTGCCGTAGCGCGCCACCTGGCGGATGCGCTCGGTGGTCGAGGTCGGGGCCAGCAGGAAGATCAGGTCGAGCCCGTTCTCGCGCATGGCGTCGGCAAAGGCTTCGCACTCTTCCGGCGGATAGTCGACGACGATGGCGCCGTCGGCGCCCGCGTCTTTCGCGTGCTGGATAAAGCTGTCGGGGCCGATGCGCTCGATCGGGTTGGCATAGCCCATCAGGACGACCGGCGTGGTCTGGTTCGTCTGGCGGAATTCGCGCACCATATTGAACACGTCGGACAGGCCGATGCCGAATGTCAGGGCGCGCTCGCAGGCGCGCTGGATGACCGGGCCTTCGGCCATCGGGTCGGAAAACGGCACGCCCAGCTCCAGCACGTCGGCGCCGCCCTCGACCAGCGCGTGCATCAGGGGCACCGTGAGGTCGGGGCCGGGGTCGCCAGCGGTGATGAAGGTGACAAGGCCGGTTTTGTTTTGTGCGCGCAGGGCGGCGAAAGTTTGTTCGATTCGGGACATGGGTGTTTTATCGGTTCGGTAGTCGGTAACAGTGGATTGTGCGTTCAACCAACTCAGCTGAAATCCAACCCCATCCGCTGCGCCACCGTATGCATGTCCTTGTCGCCGCGCCCCGACAGGTTGACCAGGATGAGCTGGTCCTTCGGCAGCGTGGCCGCCAGTTTCACCCCATAGGCGATCGCGTGCGAGGATTCCAGCGCCGGGATGATGCCTTCGATGCGGCAGCAGTCGTGGAAGGCGGCCAACGCTTCGTCGTCCGTGATCGACACATACTCGGCGCGTGCCGAATCCTTGAGCCAGGCGTGCTCGGGACCGACGCCCGGATAGTCCAGGCCCGCCGACACCGAGTGGGTCTCGATGATCTGGCCGTTCGCGTCCTGCAGCAAATACGTGCGGTTACCATGCAGCACGCCCGGGAAGCCCGCCGTCAGCGAGGCCGAGTGCTTGCCCGAATCGAGTCCCTCGCCCGCCGCCTCGACGCCCACGAGCTTCACGCCCTGCTCGTCGATATACGGGTAAAAAATGCCCATCGCGTTCGAGCCGCCGCCGATGCAGGCGACGACGTAGTCGGGCTGGCGGCCCGTCATCTCCGGCATCTGCACGCGGCACTCCTCGCCGATCACCGACTGGAAGTCGCGCACCATCATCGGATACGGGTGCGGGCCGGCCACGGTGCCGATGATGTAGAAGGTGTTTTCGATGTTGGTGACCCAGTCGCGCATCGCTTCGTTGAGCGCGTCCTTCAGGGTCTTGCTGCCCGATTCGACCGGCACCACGGTCGCGCCCAGCAGTTTCATGCGGTAGACGTTCTGAGCCTGGCGCTTGACGTCCTCGCTGCCCATGTAGACCACGCACTCGAGGCCGAAGCGTGCGCAGATGGTGGCGGTGGCGACGCCGTGCTGGCCGGCGCCGGTTTCGGCGATGATGCGCTTCTTGCCCATGCGGCGCGCGAGCAGGGCCTGGCCGATGACGTTGTTGATCTTGTGCGCGCCGGTGTGGTTCAGGTCTTCGCGCTTGAAGAAGACCTGGGCGCCGCCGGCCAGTTCCGACCAGCGCTTGGCGTGGTAGACGGGAGATGGGCGGCCGACGAAGTGCGCCAGCTCGTAGCGGAATTCTTCGAGGAACTCGGGGTCGTGCGAATAGCGCGCGTAGGCGTCGTTCAGCTCGGCCAGCGCGTGGGTCAGCGTCTCGGCGACGAAAGAGCCGCCGTAGGGGCCGAAGTGGCCGCGCGCGTCGGGGAACTGGTAGTCGGTGGTCTGGAACAATGCGGCGGGGCCGCGCTCAGCTTGTGCTTCCTGGGTCACTTCCAGGGCTGCTTCCTGAATCGGTTTCATATGGGTGCTCGCTTTCAATGATGGCATCGGCTGCCCGCACCGCCGCGACGAAGTCGGCGATCTTGCGGGCGTCCTTGATCCCCTTGGACGCTTCGACACCGCTGCTGATGTCGACCGCCCAGGGGCGTACGCGTGCTACCGCCTCAATGGCGTTTTGCACGCTCAAGCCACCACTCAAAACGACCCGAGGCGCGAGCTCTTTTGGAATAACTGACCAATCGAAGACCTTTCCGGCGCCGCCGTAGGCGTCCACGTGGGTGTCGAGCAGGAGGCCCGTGAACCAGGGACTGGCGGCGCGGTATGCGAGCTCGCATTCTAGCAGTTCATTCGGCGCCGTGTCCGGCTTGACGCGGAAGGCCCGCACGAAGGGGCGCTTCACCGCCGCGGCAATGCGCGCGCACTCCTCTGCCGTTTCGTCGCCGTGGAACTGCAGCAGCGCAACCGGCGCAGCATCGACCACCGCCTGGACGGCGTCGACACTCGCATTCACGAACAGCGCAACAGACGAGACATACGGCGGCAGCAAGGGGCCGAGCGCGGCGAAGCGCTCCGGCGTCAGGTAGCGCGGGCTCTTCGGGTAGAACACGAAGCCGAGCGCGTCGGCCCCTGCGTCACAGGCGGCGCGCAGGTCTTCCTCGCGCGTGATGCCGCAGATTTTGATGCGGGTGCGGTGCTGCATATTCCAACCTTTTAGAGTGTCTGACAAATCCCAGGGCAAGGCGCGGGGCCGAGACAGTACGCTAGTACGGCGAGGCCACGCAACGCCGCCATGGGTTTTGTCAGGCGCTCTATAACCAGGGGAGTGGCGAGACTGCCTCCTGCGGCAGTCCCCACTTCGGATCGTAATCGATTTTCGCGAAATACAGGCCGTCGGGCATGAAGGTGGGCGCGGCGGCGTCGCGGTCGCGCGCGGCCAGCACCTCGGCCATCCAGTCCGGCTCGTTGCGGCCGGTGCCGACATAGATCAGCGCCCCGACGATGTTGCGGACCATGTGGTGCAGAAAAGCGCTGGCGCGCACGGTGAAGACGATGATGTCGCCGCGCCGCTCGATGCCGATCTCCTGCATGTCCTTGACCGGCGTATTCGCCTGGCAGCCGGAGGCGCGGAAGGACGAGAAGTCGTGGGTGCCGATCAGGTGGCGGGCGGCGGCGCGCATGCGCTCCACGTCCAGCGGGCGGAACACCCAGCCGGCGCGCCCGGCCAGCAGCGCCGAGGGGTTGGCGTTGTTGTACAGGATGTAATGGTAGGTGCGCGAGCGCGCCGAGAAACGGGCATGGAAATCCTGGCCTTCGGCGTCCGGCGGCACTTCGGCGGCCCAGCGCACGGTGATCGAATCGGGCAGGAAGGTGTTCGTGCCGCGCACCCAGCTTTGCGGGGAGCGGTTCAGCTCCGTATCGAAGTGGACCACCTGCTCGACCGCGTGCACGCCGGCGTCGGTGCGGCCGGCGCAGGTGGTGTGGATCGGCGCGCAGGCGAATTTTTCGAGGGCGATTTCGAGCGCGTCCTGGACGGTGTCGCGCGAAGGCTGTTTTTGATAACCGCTCCAGCCGGTGCCGATGTACTGGAGCCCGAGTGCGATCCGGGTCACGCCAACTGGGCGCGCATGGCGCTGGCACGGCTGGACTGTTCGACGTTCCCACCCTTGATGACTTCGTCGAGCAGCTCGCGCGCGCCTTCCTTGTCGCCGATCTCCTGGTAAGCGATTGCCAGATCCAGCTTGGTTTCCATCTCCATCTGCGCGGCCGTCAGTTCGACGGTGCCGCCCTGCCCGGACTCCGCCGCCGGCTGGGCTGTCAGGTCGAGGTCGTGGCCCGGCAGGTCAAGGTCGAGGCCCGACATGTCGAAACGCGGCGCCGGGGTGCCCGGGGTCGGCATCGGCATGGGCGCCGGCGCCGGCAGGTCGCCCAGGCCGAACGGATCGTCCATCGCGTCTGCGGGTGCGGCGGCCGTGGCAGGCATGGAGGGGGCGGCGGGCTGGCCGAAGTCCATCATGTCGAGGTCGAACAGCGGGTCTTTCGCGGTGTCCGCTTCGGCCTGGACGGGCTGCACCGGTTCCAGATCGAGGTCGGTCGAGCCGAAGTCGAAGACCGGCTCCGGACGCTCGGCGGCCGGGACGGGCTGGGTCGTGTCGGCCAGGCCGAAGTCCATGGCGTCGAGGTCGAACAGCGGATCCTTCAGGTCGCTGGCGGGCTGAGCGTCCGGCGCTTCCGGCAGCGGCGGCAGCTCGAACTCGCGCGCCAGCTGGGCCATGTCGATATCGGTGTTCGGACCGTTCTTCGACAGGTCGATGGCAAGGGCGTCGTCGTCCGTGACCGGCGCCGCGGCCGACGCATTGTCGGGGGTGCCGAAATTCATGTCGAAAGCGAGGTCGTCCAGGCTCTCGCTAGCGGTCGCCACCGGTGCAGGATCGGTTGCGATGTCGAGCGCCGGGGTGCCCGAGGCCGGGTCGAGCGGCGCGAACGGCTCCATGTCGAACTGCAGGTCGGGCACGGCGGTCGGGTCTTCTGCGCGCGCCGCCAGGGTCGGCTCGGTCGCGGAGACGGGCTCGAAGCTCAGGCCGCCGAGGTCGAAGTCGAGCAAGTTGTCGTCCGCCTTGGCGTCCGCCGGGGCCGCGGTGTCGTGCAGTTGCGGCAGCGCGGTCGCCTCGTTCCCCAGCGCGAAGCTGTCGAGATCGAAGCCCTTGTCGAGCGAGGTGCCGGTCACTGCGTCGACGGTCGATGCCGGCTCGATCATCTCCGGGGTATCGTCGCGGCTGCGGAAAGCCTGCTCCAGCTGTTGCGACAGCATGGTCTGCGGGCCGGCTTCGGCGCTCGCCACCGCAAGGCCGGCAGCACCGGCCGCACCGGCACCGGCCATGGCTGCCGCGCTGCCCATGCCGCCGGCTGCGTGCGCATACATTGGGTTGGCCGGGTCGAGCGTGTGACCGAGCGCGGCGGCCTGCGCCCACTCGTCGCCCTTGCCGCCAGTGAGGCTGTACAGTTCGGTCGCCTGGGTTTCGAAGGCGCGCACGTCCTTGCGGGCGGCGTAGATTTCGAGCAGCTTCAGGCGCACCGGGTGGCGGAGCGGATCGTTGCGCAGGGCTTCCTTCAGGATGTCTTCGGCCTGGGTGTCGAAGTTATAGGCCAGGTACAGCTCGGCCTCGGCCAGCGGATCGACTTCGTTGGTGTCGAGCTGGCTGGCCGACGGCGCGAAGCTGGAATTGAACACGCTGTCGTGGGTGTCGACGTTCTGGCCGCCAGTTTCGGCGAACAGCGACTGCGCCGGCTGGGCAGCGGTACCGAGGATGGTCGGGACGTTGGCGGGCGCCGCCTTCGGCTCCACTTTTTTCCGGCGGCGCTGCGACAGGCCGAGCGCGGCCAGCAGCAGCACGGCCGCGCCGGCGCCCAGGTAGGTGATGTTGTCCATTACCGTGTCGGCGAAGCTGGTCTCGGCCGGCTCGGCCGGCGCCGCTTTCGGTGCCGGCTTGATCTTGGGGGCCGCGGCCGGCTGGGCGGGCGCGGCGGCCGGAGGCGTCGCCACGGCGCCCGCTGCTGCGCCAGCCGCTGCAGGCGTTCCGGCGGCGCGCTGGGTCGCGGCGGCGCCGGTCTGGCTCTTGACGGTGATCAGGCTTTCCAGGTCGTTGACGTTCTTCTCGAGTTCTTTCACGCGCTGCTGGGCATCGGCCAGTTCCTTCTCCCTGGCCACCAGGTCTTCGGCGGCGGCGGTGGCGCCGCCCGCCTGCGGCGCGGCTTTCGACAGGCGCAGCTGGTCGGCCGACTCGTTGGCGGCGGTCGGGCGTTCCTGGACCTTGGCCGTGATGCGGCCGGTGGCGCTCTGCCCCGCCTGCGGCTCGCGCGCCGGGGTGCTGGTAGCGACCTGGCCGGCCAGCTTGGCGCGGTAGGCGTTGAAGTCGGCCGCGTGCGCGACGACGGTGCCGTGCGCGTCGCCGGCGTCGAGGCCGCGCAGCGCGTCGGCATTCGGCACCGTCAGGATCTGGCCCGACTTCAGGCGGTTCATGTTGTTGCCGATGAAGGCGTCCGGATTGGCGCGGTACAGGGCGACGAGCATCATGTCGAGCGAGATGTCGACCGGCTTGATGCGGCCGGCGATGCGGCTCAGGGTGTCGCCGCTGCGCACGCGGTAACGCGATGGGGCGGAGCCGGCCACCGGCGCGCGGGCGCCAGGCGCCGCTTCGCCGGGGCTCTCGTCGGTGCGCGCGCTGCGCTGCGGACGGGCGGCGGTCTCGGTTGCCGGCGCCGGTGCCTGCGTGGCGGCGGTGCCGCGCGCGGCGCGGTTGCCGTTTGCAGCCGGGGCCGGCGCCACCTGGGCCGACTGGGTGCTGCGCAGTTCGGCCGGGTCGAGCAGGAAGGTGTATTCGCGCACCAGGCGGCCGTTATTCCAGGACAGTTCGAGCAGCAGGTCGACGAAAGGCTCGTTCAGCGGCTGCGGCGAGGTGATGCGCACGAACTGGCGGCCGCCGCGCTGCTCGACCGCGAAGCGCAGCGACAGCAGGGCCGGATTGAGTTCGATGTTGGCGGCGCGGTAGGCGTCTGCGCTGGCCAGCTTGGCGACCAGGCCGGCCGCTTCGTCGTTCGACACGGAGGTCAGCTCGATCTCGGCGCGCAGCGGCTGGCCGAGCGCGGACAGCACGGTCAGCTTCCCCAGCCCCGCCGCATTCGCCGCCGACGTCAGCAGCACTGCACTTGCGACCGCTGCGGTAAGCGTTTTCAACGCGGACGACATGATCTGTGGGCGGCGGTTCAGTGGCATAGTTGGAGACGAGAAGGTTAGCTGGCGGAAACGACGGTTTCCCGGAGGTCTCAACATAACATCATGCACTGGAGCATGCAAGCTCCACGGGGCGTAGCGAGGTCAAACTGTGGGCTGGATGCGTGTTCGATGACGATTCGATATCGTCGTTATGAAGGTGGAATTATGGGGGTGTTAACAGGTGTGGTTGAATCGCCAAGAGAGTGGCGTACCGTTGATGTAGGGTGGAGGGGGGGGGGGGGGGGGGGGGGGGGGGCGGGCGCCGCGGCCCCGGGCGCCGGGCGGGGGGGAGGGCGGCGCGGTGTCGCCCG
>NZ_JBSIPX010000027.1:0-41558 GCF_053668055.1 Massilia sp. SYSU DXS3249
CGATTACATCGAGATGTTTTACAATCCGAAGCGCCGGCACAGCTCCAGCAATGACTTGTCGCCGGTCGAATATGAAAAGCAGTACTTCCAGCGGCTCGCGAGTGTCTAGGAAACTCGTGGCGATTCAAATAACGCTTGCCCTTGAACTCCTGCATGCTGATACCGTGGAGTTTCAGGTCGGCCTGGTGCAGCACGCTCTGGAGTCTGATGACTTCCAAGAACTCCAACACTTTCTGCCGCAATTGAGTGTACTGCTTTGCCCGAGCAAAATCGGGCGAAAGAAAATCGGTCGGCTTTAACAGAATGACCTTCGAGATGGCTGGAGCAGCCTCCCGGCTTCTATCGGTGCTGCGGTAGCTGGACTGCTCGAGCGAGCCACGCTTCAGGTAATAGCCATCGCCAGATATCACATACGAGGCACTTGAGACGTAATCGACTCGGTTGAAGGTCGGACTCATCTTTGGCTGGACGGTGACTGCGATGGTGCTTTGCCCATGTTCATCCGTCACGACAGTTTGCGTGATCGATTCGCCGTTCGCCTGGCTTGTCCACTCGACCTTTGCCTCCTTGACAGGCTTGCCCGCGGAATCGACAGCCGTCACTGAAAAGCTGTGGGCTGCCGCGCTTGAATCGAACCCCGGCGTAGCCTGGGTATTGGATCTCTGGGAAGCGGGATTCGCGATGGTGTAGGTGTTATATCCCTGGGAAACGGCAGGTGCGCCGCAGCCGCTTAACAGGACAGCGGTTACAGTGGCAAGGGGAGCGATATGGGTCAGGATGTGCTGGAATTTCATGGATTTCGCAGTGAGCTGGACTGCGGGCACTCTACCTTTGGTTTTGCTAAAAAGCAAACTTCTTTGCCGCGTTGCTATGGGTGCTTAGCGGGAGTGACTGTGTCAGGCAGAACGGCACACCTTATCGGGGCTGTTGCTTGTTCTGTTATTGGTGTGTTTGATCCGCGTGGGCACAAGTGCCCACCCTACAGGATGCGCTTGGGGTCGAGATCGCCCAGCGATGCGCCGCGGGCCGAACGTCATACCCGCGGCAATCTTTATCTTTTACGACGACGGTCCCATGTCCGCCGCCTGCGGATCCACCCGCATCGCCTTCAGCAGCGCGTCGTTGAACGCCGGGATATCGTCCGGCTTGCGGCTCGTGATCAGCTTTTCGTCGATGACCACTTCCTGGTCCACCCACTCTGCCCCGGCGTTCTTCATGTCATCCTGGATCTCCGGCCAGCTCGTCAGATTCTTCGATTCGGCAATGCCGGCGTCGATCAGCACCCATGGGGCGTG
Organism: Massilia sp. SYSU DXS3249; assembly: GCF_053668055.1. NCBI lineage: Bacteria > Pseudomonadati > Pseudomonadota > Betaproteobacteria > Burkholderiales > Oxalobacteraceae > Massilia > Massilia sp. SYSU DXS3249. The sequence goes on from NZ_JBSIPX010000027.1 coordinate 1,296, forward strand.
GCAGATGGCGGCGATTGGCTTGTCTTCGGCGTAGAAATCGCGGATGAAGGCGATCGACTCGGGGCTCTTGCGCAGTTCCAGGGGATTCTTTTCGCCGCCCGGCAGCAACAGGGCGTCGAAATCGCCCGGGCGCGCATCGTTCACGTTCATCTCGACGCGGAACTGGTCGCCCATGGCGTCATGGTTCATGCCCTGCACCGCTTCGCCGACGGCTTTCGGCGAGATCAGGATCACCTGCGCGCCCTGCCCTTCCAGGAAGCTGCGCGGCCCGGTGTACTCGACCTGCTCGACGCCGTCCGTCATCAGCACTGCAACGCGTTTGCCCTGCAGCGCTCCACCATTGCCCACACTACCGCTCTGTTCCATGTAACCTCCTCGATATGTCGAATTGTGATTTCACTAAGACCAATTCTAGGAGCACCCAAGCATGCACGGCGCGCGCTTCAGGGGTGGGCGATGCCGAGCGCATGCAGGCGGGCACGGAGCCGGCGCACTTCGTCCGCGAGGTCGATCACGAGCGCGGCGAGTTCTTCGTCGGCATCGAAATGGCGCTCGAGTTCGAGCAGCCGGCGCGCCCGCGCCAGGTCGACGCTGCGAAAGCGCACACTCGCCACTTGCGCGGCCTCGCCGCCAAGTACACCCGCTTCCACATGCCGCACCACCCAGTCCGGCTCGACCTTGCAGGCCCAGGCCAGTTCGTTGAGGTCCAGCGCCACGTCGTCGATCAGCACGCCAGTCAAGGTCTGGTTCGATAACATTTTTTTCCTCCTCAAGCCAAGCCCGCTTACGCAGCCCTCGGATTAAACGCGAGATCGCGCGCCATCGCCTGATAGATCGCGCGCGCCTTGTCGTTGTTCGCGGGCGGCAGCACGACGTCGAGGATCAGGTAGAGGTCGCCCGGCGGACTGGCCGGGATGCCGCGTCCTTTCAGGCGCAGCTTGCGTCCGCTCTGCGAACCGGCCGGTACCGTGACCTCGACCGTGCCGGAGGGCGTCTGCACCGACACGCTGCCGCCCAGCGCCGCTTCCCATGGCGTCACCGGCACATTCTCGTAGACATGCGCGCCTTCGACCCGGTAGCGCGGATCGGGCGCGAAGCCGATCTCGAGGTAGAGGTCGCCCGGCCCGGCGCCGCCGTGCCCTTCGTGGCCCTGCCCCGCGAGGCGCAGCTGCTGACCCGGCGTCACGCCGCGCGGGATGTTCACGCTCAGCGTTTTCTCTTCCATCACGGCACGGCCACGGCCTTGCTGGCGCGGCACCCGGAGGCTGACCGTGCGCGTCGCGCCCTGGTAGGCGTCGCGCAGGTCGATCGTGATGGCGGCGTGGATATCGTCGCCGCGCATCTGGAAGCCTCCGCCATGGGCGCCACGCTGGCGACGTCCGGCCTGCGCGAACAGGTCGGCGAAGAAGTCGTCGGCGCCCGCGCCGGCAAAGTCGAACTGCTCGCCCCAGTCGGGCGGCGGCTGGAAGGATTCGCCGGGGCGATGGCCACGGCCGAGCGCGTCGTAGGCGGCGCGCTTCTCCGCGTCGCCCAGCACCTCGTAGGCTTCGTTGATTTCCTTGGTCTTGGCGTCGGCGTCCTTGTGTCCGCTGACATCGGGGTGGTATTTGCGCACCATTTTCCGGTACGCCTTCTTGATCTCGTCCGCCGATGCGCTTCTGTCGACGCCAAGGGTCTGGTAATAGTCCTTGTATTCCACAGTGAACTCCCGGATGGTTAACGCTGGCAGCCCAAACCGCACACGGAACAGGCCGCGTTTTCCACCTAGATGGGGATTCACAACACAATTTCAAAGTTCTCTCCCGGCTCCCTTTACATCAGGTTGAATGCTGATAAATTGAACAAACCAACCACTCGTTACAGCGGGGCGGAGATGGCCAAGTGGAAGAAATGGACGGTACTGATCCTCGGCGGTTTAGTATTGCTGGGCCTGCTTGCCGCGGCCGCTGCCTACGTTCTGAGTGCACGCAAACTGGAACGCACGGTGGCCGTCGATGTCCAGCCGGTGGCGATTCCGGTCGATGCCGCCCGGATCGAACACGGCCGCTACCTGTATAACACCCGCGGCTGTGCCGAGTGCCACGGCGCCAACGGTTCCGGCAGGACGGTGGTCGACACCGACGGTATGCTGGTGGTCGCACCGAACATTACCCGTGGCGCGAACAGCACGACTGAAGACTACACCGTGGTCGACTGGGTGCGCACGATCCGGCACGGCGTCAAGCCCAACGGGCAGCCGGTGATCGTCATGCCGAGCGAAGACTATGCGCGCCTGACGAATGAGGATACCGGCGCCCTGATCGCGTACTTGCGCCAGATGCCGCCGGTTCCCGGCGCACGCAGGCAGGTCGAGTTGCCGCTGCCGGTCAAGATGCTGTACGCAACGGGAGCCATCAAGGACGCCGCCGAGAAAATCGACCACACGCTCCCGCCGCCGGCTGCGCTGCCTGCGGCCGTGACGGTGGCGCACGGCGCCTATGTTGCACAGACCTGCATCGGCTGCCATGGCGCCCGACTGAGCGGCGGCGCCATTCCGGGTGCTCCGCCCGACTGGCCCGAGGCGGCCAACCTCACGCCCGGCGCCGGCAGCGCCATGGCGCGCTACCGTAGCGCGGACAGTTTTGTGGCCTTGCTACGCAGCGGCAAGCGGCCGGACGGCAGCGCGATCAGCCCGGTCATGCCCTTCGGTTCATTCAGGAACATGAACGATACCGACGTGCGCGCCTTGCATGCCTACCTGTTGACGGTCCCGCCTCGTCCGATGGGCCAGCATTGACACGCGGAACAGGCCAGCGGCGTTATCAATGAGACAGTAAAATCATGGGTTTTCGCCACCAGGCTGCCCATGACATTCACCGCCACCCCTTCCGCCACGACGTCGCCCGTCCGTACCGAAATCGCCACGCTCTGGAAACTCTCCTGGCCGATGCTGGTCGGCCAGCTGGCCACCGTCGGCATGGGCGTAGCCGACGTCGCGATGACCGGGCACGTGAGCGCGGCCGAACTGGCGGCGGTGTCGCTCGGCGCCTCGGTCTGGTCGATCGTGCTGGTCACCGTGATGGGCACCATGATGTCGATTAACACCGTGGTCGCGCACGAGATCGGCGCCGGGCGTTACGACAAGATTCCGCATTCGGTGCGCCAGGCCTTGTGGAAAGGCGTGGGCATTGGCCTGATTGCCTTCGTGCTGACCAACCTGGCCACGCTGCTGTTCGACCATATCGGCCTCGACCAGGCCGTGGCCGACCGCGCCGCGATGTTCCTGCACGTGACGAGCATCGGCATGCCGGCCTTTGCCTGCTACCGCGCGCTCTACGGCTACACGACGAGCATCAACCAGACCAAGCCGATCATGGTCATCGCCATCTTCGGGCTGCTGTTCAACATCGCCAGCAACTGGCTGCTGGTGTTCGGCAACTGGGGTTTTCCGCAACTGGGCGCGGTCGGGTGCGCGGTGTCGACCAGCGTGGGCATGTGGCTGATGCTGGGCGCGATGCTGGTCTGGGTCAAGATCTCTCCGGTCTACCGCATGACTTATCCGTTCACGGGCTGGGAAGGCCCGGACTGGAAGGAAATCCGCGAGATGCTGCGCCTGGGCGTGCCGATCGGGATCACCTATTTTGCCGAGGTCAGCGCCTTCGGCCTGATCAGCCTGCTGGTGGCGCGCTTCGGCGTGGTGCAGGTGTCGGCGCACCAGATCGCGCTGAACTTCGCCTCGCTGGTCTTCATGGTGCCGCTCAGCTTCGGCATCGGCCTGCTGACCCGCGTCGGTCAGGCGATGGGCGAAGGCAATCCGCTGCGCGCGCAGTTCGTGTCGCGGGTCGGCGTCGGCATGTCGGTAAGCTTCGGCCTGCTGTCGGCCGCCTGCATCGCCCTCTTCCGCTGGGAAATCGCGCGCGCCTATACCTCGGACCCGGCCGTGCAGGAAGCCTGCGTGCACCTGCTGCTGTTCGCGGCGCTGTTCCAGTTGTCGGACGCGACCCAGGTCGCCACCGCCTCGGCCATCCGCGGCTACCAGGTGACGCGTCCGCCGATGCTCATCCAGCTGCTCGCCTTCTGGGGCTTTTCGCTGCCGCTCGGCTATATCCTGGGCATTGCACCGGGCTGGTTCCCGTGGGCGCCCGCGGCCCCGATGGAATCGACCGGCTTCTGGATCGGGCTGGTGCTGGGCCTGACGATCGCCGCTGTCCTGTTGAGCTGGGCGATGGAGCGCCTGTCGCGCCAGAAGGTGCGAGAGGGAGCACAGCAGCAGGCTGCCGCCACCGCCGCCGGTTGAATCTTGCCTGAGGCCGCGTTGTTGCAAACGCGGTCTTCCTCTGTGCTTTCCCCTTAGTATGTACAGCTTTTGAGGTGCGACTCTGGTATCGTCTCGTCCGTTGCATATAGCTAACTTTAACGAGACAAACAATGCGCCTTCTCCTCTGCCTCCTGGCCGCGCTCGCGGCAGCGCCCGCGTCCGCGGAACGCCTGACGCTCGACCGCATCCACGGCGAAACCTCGCTTGCCGGTCCCGGCGTGAAAAACGTGCGCGTGTCGCCCGACGGCGAACGCGTCACCTTCCTGCGCGGCCGCACCGACAACCAGTTCCAGCAGGACCTGTGGGAATACAACATGAAGGACAAGACCACGCGCCTGCTGGTCGATTCCAAAAAGCTGGTTCCCCTCGAAAACCTGTCGCTCGAGGAAAAGGCACGGCGCGAACGTGCCCGTACCGCAAGCCTGTCGGGCATCCTGAGCTATACCTGGTCGCCCGACGGCAAGCAGCTGCTGGTGCCGATCGCCGGCGACCTCTACCTGGTCGACGCTGCCAGGCCCGACGCGGCGCGCAAGGTTGCTTCGGGCAATGTGCTCGATCCGAAGATTTCGCCGAAGGGCCGCTACGTCTCCTTCGTGCGCAACCAGAACCTGGTCGTGATCGACCTGAAGACCGGCGCCGAGCGCCAGTTGACCCAGGACGGCAAGGGCACCGTGCACAACGGCGAGGCCGAATTCGTCGCGCAGGAAGAGATGGACCAGACCACCGGCTACTACTGGGCGCCGGACGATTCCGCGATTGCCTATAAACGCTACGACGAAGCCCCGGTGCCGGTCGCGCGCCGCTTCGAGATCTTTGCCGACCGCACCGAAGTGATCGACCAGCACTACCCTGCCGCCGGGGACCCGAACGTGCTGGTAGACCTGTTCATCGTTTCCCCGGAAACCGGCGTCTCGCGCAAGGTCGACCTCGGCGCCGAGAAAGACATCTACCTGGTGCGCGCCGACTGGAGCGCGGACAGCAAGACCCTCGTCTACCAGCGCCAGACGCGCGACCAGAAGCGCCTCGACCTGGTCGCGGTGGACGCCGCCACCCTGGCCCAGCGCAAGCTCTTGAGCGAAACCTCCAACACCTGGGTCAGCCTGCACAACGACCTGCGCTTCCTCAAGAAACGCCAGGCCTTCATCTGGGCCTCCGAGCGCAGCGGCCGCAACCACCTGTATTTGTACGACCTGAACGGCAAGCTGCTGCACCCGATCTCGAGCGGCGAATGGGGCATCGACAACGTGCTGGCTGTGGACGAGGCCGCCGGCAAGGTGTTCGTGTCCTCGAACCGCGACGCCGTGATCGACAAGCAGACCTATGCGCTGGCGATCGACGGCAGCACGGCCGCCAGGCCGGTGCGCATCACCAAGGCCGACGGCTGGCACGAAGCCGCGTTCGCGAACAACGGCAAGATTTTTGTGGACACCTATTCCGATCCGAAGACCCCGCCGCAGGTATCGATCCGCAAGGCCGACGGCAGCATGGTGCAATGGCTCGAGCAAAACGAGCTGAACGCCAAGCACCCCTACGCACAATACCTGCCGGACCACCTGCCGACCGAGTACGGCACCATCAAGGCGAAGGATGGCCAGACCCTGCACTACTCGCTGATCAAGCCGGCCAATTTCGACGCCACCAGGAAATACCCGGTCTTCCTGTTCACTTACGGCGGCCCGCACTCGCAGCGCGTCACCCGTACCTGGGGCAATTATTTTGACCAGTACATGGCGCAGCAGGGCTTCGTGGTGTTCCGCCTGGATAACCGCGGTTCGAGCCGCCGCGAGCGCCAGTTCACCGACGTCATCTACAACAACCTGGGCAAGCACGAAGTCGAAGACCAGCTGACCGGCGTCGACTGGCTGGCGCAGCAGGCCTTCGTCGATCCGAAGCGCGTCGGCGTGTTCGGCTGGAGCTATGGCGGCTTCATGACCCTGCGCCTGCTGGCGGCCGATTCGAACAAGATCGCGATGGGCGTGTCGGTGGCGCCGGTGACGGACTGGGCGCTCTACGACACCCACTACACGGAACGCTATGTCGGCGCCACGCCGAAGTCGGGCAAGGACGCCTACGACCGCAGCGGCGTGTTCGCCCACCTCGACGGCCTGAAGTCGCCGCTGCTGCTGGTGCACGGCATGGCGGACGATAACGTCCTGTTCACCAACAGCACGCGCCTGATCGACGAACTCGTCAAGCGCAACGTGCAGTTCGAACTGATGACCTACCCGGGCGCCAAGCACGGCATCTCGGGCCGCGTCGCCCAGCGCCACGTGTACGGCATGATCGAGAATTTCTTCAAAAAGAACCTCGGCGGTACTGCGCCACGCTGATCGCGCGGTTTACTAGCATGAAAAAGCCGGATTACCCAAGCGGGTAGTCCGGCTTTTCTTATTGAGTGCCCGAAAAAGCCAATTGTGTCTTTTTTTGACCATTCAACATGGAAATGTTTCTTATTGGTCTACACAATTTCTGACAACTCAACAAAATGTCAATGCCTGATGTTGCGAAAAAGAGACGAAATCAAAAATATTTTTAAGAGGTACATTTGACCCCAAATGCATATTTTTCCTATGGGAATTGTGAACACTGAACTCAACAGTTCAGCTTTCCTGTAACAAATTATGTCCCCACTGAATTAATTCCTCGCGGTATTCTCCGTGTTCCTGATCTAGAGACACGCTCAAGAAGAGCGGTACACCAAGAGGACTTATTCAATGCAAGCCATCCGTACCAGCGTCACCCGCACCTCCCTCGCAGTCTCCGCCCTCATCATCGGCGCGGCCATCGCAGCTCCAGCCTCGGCTGCCGTCCGCAGCGTCGGCGCCGGCAAAACCTACGCCACCCCATGCAAGGCCTTCGCCGCAGCAGCTACGGGCGACACCATCGAAATCCAGGCCGGCACCTATTCGGGCGACGTCTGCGCCATCTACAAGAGCAACCTGACCATCCGCGGCGTCAATGGCCGTCCGAAGATCGATGCTGCCGGCAAGAACGCGCTCGGCAAGGGCACCTGGGTCGTTGTCGGCAGCAACATCAAGATCGACAACGTCGAGATGATGGGTGCCAAGGTGACGTCGAAGAACGGCGCCGCCCTGCGCCTCGAAGGCACGAACTTCACGTTGACCAACTCGTTCCTGCACCATAACGAAAACGGCATCCTGAGCGGTGCGAATACGGCCAGCACGATCGTCCTCGAGAACAACGAGTTCGGCTACAACGGCTACGGCGACGGCTACAGCCACAACATCTACATCGGCTCGGTGGGCAAGCTGACCTTCCGCTTCAACTTCTCGCACGACGCCCGTGTCGGCCATAACCTGAAGACCCGCGCCCACTACAACACGATCGCCTACAACCGCTTCTCGAGCCTGCGCTCGGGCGAAACCGGCAGCACCCCTGCCGGCAAGCCAAGCTATGAGATCAACGTACCGAATGGCGGCACCACCTTCATCATCGGCAACGTGATCATGCAACCGACCGCCTCCAACAACCCGGCGATGGTGGCGTATGGCGAAGAAGGCGTCGGTACGCGCAAGACCGACCTGTACGTGGTCAACAATACCTTCGTGAACGACGACGGCTCACGCGGCACCTTCGTGCAGGTCAAGAACGCCGCTACCCCGGCCAAGCTGATCAACAACCTGTTCTCGGGCTACGGCACCGTTACCAACCAGACCTCGGCCGTCAAGAAGACCAACTTCCAGTCGCTGGCTGTGGGCTTCGTCAACCGCGCCGCCTATGACCTGCGTCCGCTGTCGAACTCGCTGATCATCAACGCCGGTTCCTCGCCGGGCAGCTCGAGCGACGGCCTGACGCTCAATGCGGCAGCAAGCTACAAGCACACTGCATCGGGCCTCAACCGTTCGACCCTCGGCAGCCAGATCGACATCGGCGCCTACGAAGTCCAGTAAGCACCCTGTTCCCGGCAACGGGGAGAGATAAAAAAGCCCCGGCGCGCTGCGCACCGGGGCTTTTTTGCGTTGACGGCTGCCATCCGCGGGCAGCGCGGATCAGCGGCGCGTGGTGTCGTTCAGGGCGTCCTTGACGTCGCCGTACTTTTCCTGGGTCTTGCCTTCGACCTGGTTCTTCAGGCCTTTGGCCTCCTGCTCCTTGTTGCCGACCAGCTTGCCGGCCTCTTCCTGGATCTTGCCACCGATGTCCTGCAGCTTGCCTTCGACTTGGTCCTTGTTCATGGTGTTCTCCTTGAATGCAGCGCGGTCCCGTTGACTGCGCGATGGGGCCAGAATACGGCCGCTTGCCGCCGCGTTCTGTACGGGCCCGCACATAGCTCGGCAGTAGCAAAGCCTGCATCCCGCTGAGCTCAGCCATGCGCCGGGACGGGACAACCCATGGTAGTGTTTCATTAACGTTTTGTTAATGGAATCCGATCATGAATGAACCCGCCCAATCCCCGCCGCCCGACAATGCACCCGCCAAGCGCAGGTTGATGAAGCGCACCGCCATCGTCGATGGCATCAGCCTCCTGTTCATCCTCGGCCTGGCCGCCATCTGGTTCGCGGCCGACGCCCTGCTGCTGGTATTTGCCTGCATCCTGTGCGCGGTGCTCTTCTATGAGCTCAGCCGCATGCTGGCGCGGCGTACCGGCATGCGGCGCAAGTTCGCGCTGGCCACGGTCGTCGTGCTGTTGCTGGCGATCATCGGCCTCGGCGGCTGGGCGATGGCGCCGCAGATTGCCGAGCAGTCGAACAAGCTGGCCGAGGCCGTGCCCAAGTCGCTGCAGCAGTTGCAAGGCGTCGTCAACGAACACCCCCTGCTCAAGCGCGTGCTGGCCGGCATGCCGCCGCCCGAGCAGATCGTCAAGCAGATGTCGAACATGGTGCCGAATGCCGGCCTGTTCTTCGGCGGCGTCGTCGGCGCGCTCGGCAACGTGGTGATCATCCTGTTCGTCGGCATTTATTTTGCCGCCTCGCCCCAGCTCTACACGAGCGGCGTCATCAAGCTGGTGCCGCAGTCGAAACGGCCGCGCGCACGCCAGGTGCAGCAAAAGATCGGCGACACCCTGGGCAGCTGGCTGCTCGGCAAGGCGATGTCGATGCTGATCGTCGGCATCGTTACCTCGGCGGGCCTGTCGATGCTGGGCGTGCCGCTGGCGCTGATCCTCGGCATCATCGCCGGCCTGCTCGACTTCGTCCCCTACCTCGGGCCGATCATGGCCGGGGTGCCGGCAGTGCTGATCGCGTTCTCCATCAGCCCCGACCTGGCCCTGTACACGGTTGTGCTGTTCGTCGGCGTGCAGCTGGTGGAAGGCTATGTGCTGCAGCCCCTGATCGAATCGCGCGCGGTCGACCTGCCGCCGGCCCTGACCATCGTGATGCAGCTGATCTTCGGTACCCTGTTCGGCTTTGCCGGGGTCGCGCTGGCGACGCCGCTGGCGGCGGTGATCAAGGTGCTGGTGCAGATGCTGTATGTGGAGGATGTGCTGGGGGATAAGGTGGAGGAGCCGGAAAAAACGTAGGGTGGACGGCTCTGCCGTCCACGCGTCGATCGCCGCCACGCGATCGGCCGCAAACGCGCTGGTGCACAATAAACAAAGCCGCGACGAATCGCGGCTTTGTTCTGCGTGGGCTGCAACGATTACTTGTTGCCCTTGAAGATATCCTTCACATCGCCCACCTTTTCCTGCACCTTGCCTTCGGCCTGGTTCATGTTCCCTTGCTTTTGCTGCTGGCGGTTGCCCGTGGCTTCGCCGACTTTTTCCTGAATCTTGCCGCCGATGTCCTTGGCCTTGCCCTTGATCTGGTCGTCGTTCATCACTGCACCTCTTCGGTTGGAATTGGAAAGCCCACCTTAGGCCCGATTCCAGGGTGCATCCGTTCGCTGGTTAACATTGCCTGAAGCTTAAGAATCCTCTAAGGTTTTCGCCACAGGCTGGCCAGCCAGGGCTGCTGCTCGCGCGGCAGTCCGGGTGGCCGATAGTAGTGGCCCAGCGGCGCGAATCCCGCGGCGACGAGGTAGGCTTCCCAGGTCGGGTAGTCGTAGTAACTCCCGTAACGCGGCCCGTTCCAGCCCTCCTCGTTGTGCCCGCGGGGGTTCGAGCTGAACAGCACGCCGCCGGGCTTGAGGGCGCCGTGCAGGGCCGCCAGCACGGCCGGCAGCGCCGCGCTCGGCACGTGGAACAGTGAGGCGTTGGCGAAGATGCCGTCGAACATGCCGGGCGGCAGCGCCAGGTGCAGGAAATCCTGGTGCCAGACCTCGCAGCCGCTGTACTCGCGTGCCAGCGCGACGAATTCCGCCGCGCCGTCGAGCCCGATCGCACGGTGACCGAGCGCGCTGAAGGTCTTCAGGTCGCGCCCGGGGCCGCAGCCGAGGTCGAGCAGCGTGAACGGGCCGGGTGCTTCGATGGCGCCGAGCAGCGCCGCCACGTTCTGGCTGACGTCGTGGTCGACCGTGCCGGCGAAGAACTGCTGCGCATGGCGCTCGTAATGCGCCAGCGTGCGGCGCGCGATGTCGTCGAGGTCCTCAGTCATGGTTCACCAGATCCGCACCCGGTCCTGCGGCGCCAGGTAGAGCTCCTGCCCCGGCTTGACGTCGAAGGCTTTGTACCATGGGTCCAGGTTGCGCACGATGTAGGTGCGGTACTGCGCCGGTGCGTGGCCGTCGGTAAGGACGATGCGGCGCAGCGAGGCTTCGCGCATCTTGGTGCGCCATCCCTGGGCGAAGCCGGTGAAGAACTGGCGGTCCGCCTCGGCGGTCTTGCCCGATGGCGTCGTCTTGAAGGCGTCGTAGGACGCGGCCAGGCCCGCCAGGTCGGCCAGGTTTTCGCTCAGCGTCAGCTGGCCGTTCACCGCCAGGTCCGGGAAGGGTTTATAGGCGCCGTACTGGGCGACCAGCTTGTTCGATGCCTCCTTGAAGTGGGCCAGGTCTTTCTCGGTCCACCAGTTGCGCAGGCGCCCCTGGGCGTCGAACTGGGCGCCCTGGTCGTCGAAGCTGTGGCTGATCTCGTGGCCGATGATCGAGCCGATCGCGCCATAGTTGACGGCGTCCGGCGCCTTCGGATCGAAGAACGGCGGCTGCAGGATCGCGGCCGGGAAGTTCATCGCGTTCTGCAGCGGCAGGTTCACCGCATTGACGAGCTGCGGCGGCATGGCCCACTCGGTGCGCTCGGGTTTGCGCCCCAGCTTGGCGAGTTCCTGCTTGTAGCGGAAGTCTTCGGCGCGCACCGCGTTGCCGAAGGCGTCGTCCCTGGCAACCTGCAGGCCCTCGTAGGACTTCCAGCGCTCCGGATAGCCCACGCCCACATACATGCCCTTGACCTTGGCCTGCGCCTGGGCGCGCGTGGCCGGCGCCATCCAGTCGAGCTTTTCGATGCGGCGGCTGAAGGCGTCGATGATGTTGGCCACCATCGCCTGCACGCGCGCCTTGTTCTCTGCCGGGAAGTAGCGCGCCACGTAGATCTTGCCGACAGCCTCGTCCATGCCCTCGTTGGTCGCGGCCAGCGCGCGCTTCCAGCGCACCGACTGCTGCGGCGTGCCGGTCAGGGCGCGCCCGTTGAACTCGAAGCGCTGGTCGGCAAAAGCCTTGGGCAGCAGGCTGGCGTACTGGTTGAGCTTGTGGAAGGCGAGATAGTCGCGCCAGATGGCGACGTCGGCCGCCGTCGCGTTCCCCAGCAGCCGCGCCGCCCCCGTCACGGCGCTCGGGTGGTAGACCTGGAAGCGTTCCTGGCCGGACAGGCCGGCCGCCTTGAAGAAGGCGGTCCAGTCCACGCCCGGCGCCTTCGCGGCGAAATCTTTCATGGTCCAGACATTGTTCGACTTCTGGATGTTGGCCGAATCCTCGCGCGTGGCGTGGGTCTGGGCCAGCGCCAGCTCGAGTTCGAACACGCGCGCGGCGCGTTCCTCGCTCTTGTCGAAGCCGGCCAGCTTGAGCATCGCGGCGATGTGCTGCTGGTACTTCGTGCGCAGCTCGGCCATGCGCGCATTGTTTTCCAGGTAGTAGGCGCGGTCCGGCATGCCGAGGCCGCCCTGCAGCAGGTACGGCAGGTTGCGCGACGGGTCCGTCAGGCCCTGCGCCACCCACAGGCCGAACAGGTTTTCGGTGAAGAAGTCGGTGGCGTTGAGCGGGTCGACGTCGGCCCGCAGCGAGGCGCCCAGCGCGCGCACCAGCGCCGCCTTGTCCTTGATTGCCGCAATGCTCGACAGCATAGGCTTGATCGGGGCCAGGCCGCGCTTGTCGATGCCCGCCTCGTCCATGTAGGCGGCGTAGAAATCGGCCACCTTGCGCGCCTCCCCGCTCGCATTCTTGTCGGCGCCCAGTTCCTCGATCATCTTCGCGATGCGGGTGTTGGTCTCTTCGGCCAGCGCCCCCATGGCGCTCCAGGAGCCGCGGTCGGCCGGGATCTCGGTCTTGGCCAGCCACTCGCCGTTGGCATAGGCGAAGAAGTCGTCGCCGGGCAGCACGGTCATGTTCGCCGGCTTGGCGGCGGCGGGTTTTTCGATCGGCGGCGCGATCTTGGTGGCGTCCTGGGCCTGGGCCAGGCCGAAGCTGCCGTAGAGGGCCAGCGCAACGGCGGCGGTCGATGAGGTCAAACGGATCTTCATGCTCGTCCTTTTTCTCGTGATCGGTCTATATCAGGGATGCGGGTTCGCCAGGGCCGCGCGCACCTGCGGCAGCAGGCGCGCCTTTTGCGCCGCGCGCACGCGGATGCCGTTGCCGACGCGCTGGGCTTCGACCAGCGCATCCGGGCCGAAGTTCTGGGCCACGTAATGTTCCATCATATCCGCGTGGCGCACATCGGCGGAGCCGGCGACGACGCTGGCGATGGCGCGGTTGCGCGCCACGGCGTCGCTGCTGGCGATCAGGGCCTTGCGGTTGGCGACCGCGAAGGCCCAGGCCTGGTCCGGATGCTGGCGTCCGACGCCGCTGACGATGCTGCCGACCAGGTTGGCCGGCGTCTGCGGCGACAGCGCCATGTTCAGGGTCCGGGCCGCCAGCGCCGGGTCCTGCACCAGCGTCATGGCGCCGCCGATGCGGTAGCGTTCCTCGTCGGTCGCGCTCGCCGCCAATGCACGCCCGAGCGCCTCGTAGGTGGGCGCGTCGGCATAGCGGCCGGCGGTGTTCACCACGAAATCGAGCATCTCCGGGCTGATCGAGGACGGGTCGCTCACATAACGGGCGAAACGCGCGCGCGCTTCGCTGATTGCGCGCTGATCGCCGGCACGCGCCAGGGCACCCGCCAGCAACGGCCGCAGGCGGCGCTCCTCGAGCGTGTCGCCGGCCCGCTCTTCCCAGCCGAGCTTGTCGAAGCGGGGCTGCACGAAGCGCGCCACGAAGCCGCGGATCAGGGCGCTTTCCGGCTCGCCGCGCGCCAGGTTTTCCAGGGTGCCGAGGTTGGACAGGATCGATTCCCAGACCGCCAGGCGCGGCTCGTCGCCGTATTTGTCGACCAGGTTCAGGTAGCTGGCCAGCGGCGCGCGCCCGGCCGCGACCAGGCTCCAGGCGTCGAGCAGGAGTTTCAGGCGGGTCGGGTCCGGCAACTGCCGGGCGTTCGCCGCCAGCGCATCGAAACTGGCGCGGTCGTACTGGATGCGGAAGAAGCCGACACTGTCCGGATCGACCACCAGCGTGCCGCTGCAGCTGCCCTGGGTGAGCGTCGTGCTGCGGCTCGTCAGCAGCGTGGTCCAGGCGCGGCCATTGACGGTGCCGACCTGCAGCGGCACGCTCCACAGGCGCTCTTCCTTCGCCGGCTCGTCGAGCCGGTACTGCTCCTGCGACAGGGTGACCTTGCGCCGCCCGTCCTCGCAGCTTTGCGACACCGTGATCAGCGGGTAGCCCGGCTGGGTGGTCCAGTCGGCGGCGATTTTCGCGACCGGCTTGCCCGAGGCCGCCTCGATCGCCGCCCACAGGTCGGCCGAGGTGGTGTTCGAGTACTGGTGGGCGGCCATGTAGGCGCGGATGCCCTTGCGGAACTTGGCCTCGCCAACATAGTCTTCGAGCATGCGCAGGAAGCCCTGGCCTTTCACATAGGTGATCGCATCGAAGGCGCTGGCGGCCTGCTCCTCGTTGTCGATGCGCATCTGGATCGGGTGCGTGGTCTTGCGCGCATCCAGGTTCAGCACGCTTTCGCGCTCGACGATGCCGTCCAGGTAGGGGCGCCACTCGGGGTGGAAGCGCTCGGTGGCCTTCGCCGCCATCCAGGAGGCAAAACCTTCGTTGAGCCAGAGGTTGTCCCACCAGGCCATGGTGACCAGGTTGCCGAACCACTGGTGCGCCACTTCGTGCGCGTTGATCTCGAAGGTGAGCTTCTTGACGTCTTCCGGGCTCTTTTTCGGGTCATACAGCAGGGTCGCCTCGTTGTAGACGACGCCGCCCCAATTCTCCATCGCGCCATTGAAGCCGCCGGGAATCGCGATCTGGTCGAGCTTGGCGAGCGGGTACGGCAGGCCGAAGTAATTATTGTAGTAGCGCAGCAGATCGCGGGTGGCGGCCAGCGGGAAGGCGGTCGCGCCCAGCTTGCCTTCGGTGGTGACGATGCCGATCTCGACGCCGCCCTGGCGCGCCGAGACGCGCTCCATTTCGCCCGCCACCAGCACTACCAGGTAGCTCGGCATCTTCGGCGTCGGGGCAAAGGAGATGCGCTGCAGGCCGTTGGCCAGCGTTTCCTGCGTCAGGACCGGCGTGTTCGAATAGGCCTTGAAGCTGGCCGGCACGTCGACCGTCAGCTTAAAGCGGGCGCGGAAGGCCGGCTCGTCCCAGGTCGGCAGCATGCGGCGCGCGTCCGAGGGCTGCATGGTGGTGGCGACCAGTTTCTTGTCTGCGCCGCCCGCCTTGTAGCGGACCTGGAACAGGCCGCGCCCCTCGCGGTTGATCTGGCCGCGGAAGCGCAGCGCCAGCGTGTAGCGTCCCGGCGCGAGCGCTTCGTCGAGCTGGAAGGCGAGCGTTTCCTGCTTCTCGTCGAGGATGGGCTGCAGCGTTTGCTGTCCCTTGCCGGCGCGCGACAGCGTGGCGCCCTCGATCGTGAGGTTGGCGGCATTGAGCACGATGCGGCTGGTCGGGCGCAGCACCTCGATCTCGACGCTCTGGCTGCCGCTGAAGGTGTCGTCGGCGATATTCGGCACCAAATGCGCGTCGTACAGCAGCGGGATCACGTCCTTGGGCAGCTTGCCGGGCGTGGCGGCGAACGAAAACGGTGCTTCGGCCTGGGCGGTCGCCGGGAGCAGGACGGCGGCCAGGGCCAGCGCAGTCGCGGCGGCGGCGGTGACGGCGCGCGATGCTCGGTGGTCTCTCATGATTTCCTCTTTTCTTGTAAGTGCCGGATGCCGCGCCTGGCGCAGCAACCCAGCACGCACTCTAGGAGAACCGGTGGGAGGCGGTGCCGGGATTGCGACAGACGGCATAAAACGGCGCTGGAATGCAGAATCCCGGCAGTATGCGATCCCCGGTAAAGCCGGGCTCTTGCGCAGGCCGCCGCGCCCTTTTCGACTACCGGAAAAAATTTTCAACTATTTTTGCGGACAACCCTAAAGTTCCCGAAAGCCCTGCCGTAAAAGGAGGACAACCGGTAATCCGGCCGAAAAAAAATACCAGCGAAGCTGCCATGACCTCCAACGAAGTCCTCTCGATGTACGAAAACATTGCTGGCCTGACCGGCAAGATGGCCGCGGCAGCGCAATCGGACGACTGGAACGGCTTCGACAGCCTGCAGGCGCAATGCGCTACTCAGGCATCCGCCGCCGCGACCGGCGTGCCGGCACTCGAGGGCGCCAAGCGCCTGCGCAAGATCGACCTGCTCAAGCAGATCATGGCCAACGACCGCGCCATCCGCGACATCACCGAACCCTGGATGGGCCAGCTGGACCGCGCCATGTGCGCGCACTGAGCCCTGCCCTCATCATGAAAAAAGCGCCTGCGGGCGCTTTTTTTTATTGCCTAAAACTTTTTCCTGAACACCGGCGCATCGACGCACGGCGCACAAAACAAAAAAGGCGCCCGGAGGCGCCTTCCTGCTGCGACCGGCGTGAAGCCGATCGCATGAATTCGGAGAGCAACACCAGAAACCTGGTGCTGCCTCTTTGCCGGTTGCATCCGGCGTCCGCTGCCGCTGTTGGCAAACGTGACCGCTTCCGGAAACAGGCATCTTGCGACGTACATCCGGTACCCGCGCCACGCTATCGGTGGTGGCTGCGCCGGCCTCTGTTCCGTTTTGTGGTTTTGACAACCAACGAACCCAGTATATATCAAATTTTTAACTTGTGTAGACTGATTCGTGCGCGTCCCCTGTCGGGCTAGCTGTCGGCGTTTTCCAGGGCCGGCTCGACCGCTTCCGGCGCCGCCTGCTTGCGGTTACCCGGCATCAGGCGCTCCTTCACCGAGGCCATGAAGCCCGGTTTCGGCACGCCCTCAGGCGCATCCGGCTCCGATGCCTTTGCCATGCGATGCAGCCTCGCCGGCTTGTGCTCTTTCGGGATCTTGCCGAAGCTCGAACGCTTGCGGCGGCGCAGGAGTGCGACGGCCAGGCCCGCCAGCGCGAGGCCGGCCGCCAGCGCGCCGCCGATCAGGCCCCATGGGGTTTCCGGCTCCGGTGGCGGCGGCGCCTTCTTCGCCTTGAGGATGCGCGGCGCGCCTTTCGGTGCGGGTGGCGCGGCAGGTGCGGCGGCGGCATGCGCAGCGGCGGCAGGCGTGGGCGACGGCGTCGCGCCGGCCGCGACTTGCAGCCCCTTCATCTTTGCTTCGAGCCGGCCGAGTTGGTCGTGCAGGGCGGCATTCTTTTCGCCCAGCGCGGTGCAGGCGTTCAGCTGCGCATCGGCCGGCTGCGGGGTGCAGGCGGCGGGCGCCTCCGGCGCTTTCGCAGGAGCCGCAATGGGCGCCGGCTTCCTGGCAGGCGCTGCCTTGACGGGTGCCATGGCCTTGGCGACCGGCTTGCGCACCGGCGCGGCCGAAGCGCTCCCGTCCACGTACTCCTCGCCCTCATGCAAGGCGGCTTGGGGACGCGCCACGGGAACGCTCCGGCGCGATGCGGCCTGGACTGGTGCCGGCAGCGGCGCAGCGACGGCCGGCGTGGGCGCGGCCACAGGAGGCGGCGCCGGGCTCGGATCCGGCGTCAGCCACAAGGTCACCAGGCGCACCGTGCGCTGGCCGCCATCGACCAGTTCGAGGTAGACGTGCAGGTGGCGGCTCTCGACCGGTTTGAGCGTGCTTAAGTGCAGGAACTGGCGGCCGCCCTGGCGCATCACATTCAGGTGCAGGCCGGAGAGTACGGCCGGCATGGCGATGTTGGCGCCCCGGTAGACGTCGGGATGGGCCAGGCGCACCCCGACCGGCGTCCCCGCATCCTCGATCATCGTCAGCTCGACGTCCGCCACCAGCTGCTGGCCGATGTGGGACTGCATCTTCGCCTCGCCCAGTTCGGCGGCATGGGTACCGGCGGCGCAGGCGAACAGAAGGCTGGCAGTGATGTGAGAAGCGCGGATCGGCATGGGAAGGGAAATGTGGTGCCTAAGCGTCATTAACGGGTGTTCGGCTACACTCTTTAGCTCAGACGCCAAATAAACAAGAGGACAAGCTCATGGATAACCGGATAGAAAAAGACAGCTTCGGCCCGATCGAGGTTCCGGCCGGGCGGCTGTGGGGTGCGCAGACCCAGCGCTCCCTGCACCACTTCCATATTTCGACCGAAAAGATGGCGCCGGAACTGGTCGCCGCGCTGGCCCAGGTCAAGCGCGCGGCCGCCGCCGTCAACCGCTCGCTCGGCAAGCTCCCGCGCGACAAGGCCGACGCCATCATCGCGGCCGCCGACGAAGTGCTGGAGGGGCGTTATCCGGACGAGTTCCCGCTGGCCGTGTGGCAGACCGGCTCCGGTACCCAGAGCAACATGAACATGAACGAGGTGCTGGCCAACCGCGCCTCCGAGCTGATGGGAGGCGAACGCGGCGAAGCGCGCCTGCTGCACCCGAACGACCACGTCAACATGGGGCAGTCCTCGAACGACATCTTCCCCACCGCGATGCACGTGGCGGCGGCGCAGGCGGTGTCGAAAGACGTGCTGCCGGCGCTGGCGCGCCTGCGCGGCACCCTGCAGGTGAAGTCGCGCGACTTCGCCGACATCGTCAAGATCGGCCGCACCCACCTGCAGGACGCCACGCCCCTGACCCTGGGCCAGGAATTCTCCGGCTATGTCGCCCAGCTCGAGTTCGCGGAAAGCGCGATCAAATCCTCCCTGTCCGGCCTGCTGTTGCTGGCGGCGGGTGGCACGGCGGTCGGCACCGGCCTCAACGCGCATCCCGATTTCGCGCCGCGCATCGCCGCCGAACTCGGTTCGCGCACGGGACTGGCCTTCAAGACCGCCCCCAACAAGTTCGCCGCCCTCGCCGGCCACGACGCGCTGGTGAGCAGCCATGGCGCCCTCAAGACCCTGGCCACGGCGCTCATGAAAATCGCCAACGACGTGCGCTGGATGGCTTCCGGCCCGCGCTCGGGCCTCGGGGAAATCACGATCCCGGAAAACGAGCCGGGCAGCTCGATCATGCCGGGCAAGGTCAATCCGACCCAGTGCGAAGCGCTGACGATGCTGTGCTGCCAGGTGTTCGGCAACGACGTCGCGCTGACGGTGGGCGCCTCGCAGGGCAATTTCGAGCTGAACGTGTTCAAGCCGATGATCGCGCATAACTTCCTGCAAAGCGCGCGCCTGCTGGCCGACGGCATGCGTTCCTTCGACGAGCATTGCGCCAAGGGAATCGAGCCGAACCACGGCCGCATCGGCGAGCTCATGGAGCGCTCGCTGATGCTCGTGACCGCACTGGCGCCGCACATCGGGTATGATCGCGCCGCGCAGATTGCCAAGCATGCGCAGCACGAAGGCATCACGCTGCGCGAAGCGGCCCTGCAATCGGGCCACGTCAGCGAGGAACAGTTCGGGCAGTGGATCGTTCCGATGGACATGACGCGGCCCGATCCGGCCTGAGCCATAAGGAGCCGCCGCGCGCCGGCTGGCTCCCCTTCGCCACTCATGCGAGGCCAAGCGTGCGCCCCACAATTTTTCCCGAGGATAGTATGCAAAAGACAACTTTCGAACTGACATCCGAGTTCGTCGAGCTCAACCAGCTGTTGAAACTGGTCGGCTTGGTGGACAGCGGCGGCGCCGGCAAGAACATGGTGGCCAGCGGCGCGGTGTCGGTCGATGGCAAGCAGGAGCTGCGCAAGACCGCAAAGATTCGCACCGGACAGACTGTCACCGTAGGCGACGTGCGGATCTCGGTGCAGTAGGCGGGACTGCCGGCCTCTACGGCACACGTTTGCGCGCAGACAAACGCGACCGGTGGTCCTTGTTTATATTTTAAGCGTGACCAACCGGCTTAAGGTGACGGCAATGGAAACCCCGCAAGATAACCCGCAAACCCAGGAACGGCTGATCGGCGATCTGCGCCTCGTGATCGAGAACGCGGAAGAGCTGCTGAAAAACACCGATCAGTACACCAGCGTCCTGTACCAGAACGCGCGCGCCAAGCTCGCCATGGCGCTCAACGCGGCCAACGAAGAACTCGAACGCTTCGAAGACGCCCAGCTGAGTCGCATGATGGAGGCGACACGCCAGGCCAACGAGCGTTATGCCGACCTGACCGGCGAAGCACGCGTCTTGCGGGCTTTCCACTGAGTTTTTCCAGCGCTGCTGCGGCGCCGAGAGGCGCCGCGTTTCGTTTACGTTCCTGTTTTTGATACCCGCTCGGGTATGCGTAGGCACGAAAACGCGTGGAGTCGGGACTCCACCCTACGATCAGCTGGTTTCGTAGGGTGGAGTCCCGACTCCACGCGGCATTGAACTTCGCACACCGCCCGGCCACGTTCGGCCACGGCCGGATTCAGGCAGTCGTATTGATCGTATTCCCCAGATGCGCCGGCAAATTCTGGATCGGCTGCGGCGGCTGGATGGCGTCGAGCATCTGGGTGGCCATCGACTTCTGCATGTCCTGCTGTTTCTTCAGCATGGTCAGCGCCACTTCCTGCTTGTTGCCCGTTTCGGCAATGGTGGTGGACAACTTGGCGATCGCGGCGACATCCATGGTGGACTCCTGATGAGGGTTATCCTCCGTTAACGGCAGGCGTTCCAGGAACTTGAGCGTCCAGCCCCATCCATTCGATGAGCCACGTCAAAACATTGTCGGGCGTATTCAGGTCCAGCCAGGCCTGCCCTGCCGCACCCGGCATGGACGGCGGCGCATCCGAGGCCACCGCCACCACCAGCGGGTCGTCGGTGTAGAGCGGCGCGCGGCCGAGGGCCGGGCGGAAGACCTCGAGCTTGGGCAGCGGTTCCCACTTGTAGCCTTCGACCAGGGTCAGGTCGGCCGGGGCCAGGCGGGCAAGCTGCTCGGCCAGCGGCGGTTCGCGTTCGCCGCGCAGCTCGCGCAGGATGGCGTAGCGGTAGGGAGAGGCGATCATCACCTCGGCCGCCCCAGCCATGCGCAGGCGCGCGCTGTCCTTGTGCGGCGGCTCGAGTTCGATGTCGTGGTGGCTGTGCTTGACGATGTTCACGTGCAGCCCGCGTGCGGCCAGCTGCCCCACCAGGAATTCGAGCAGCGTCGTCTTGCCGCTGCCCGACCAGCCGACGACGGCCAACACGGGGCCGGCCTGCCCTATCCGGGAATCAGTAAGCGACACGGTAGCGGGTGCCCCGGTAATTCATGACCGCGTACTTCGGCATCAGGCGTTCCAGCACCAGGCCAGGCGCCAGCTCTTCTCCCTCGCGGCGCAGCATCTTGTCGACCAACAGCAGGCGATCGGCCGGATTCGGCGAATAGATGTAGCCGCCGACGGCGACCTTCGGCACCTCGCGCTGGAGCGCTTCCGGCAGCTGCTGCAGCGTACGCAGGTTTTCCTCGGCAACCGGATCAGGCGCGCGCACCACCGGCGCGCTTTCCGCAGCACGGGCCGGGGCCGGCGCCGGCAGGTAGACCGCTTGCGGCGCGGCCTCCGGGACGGCGACGACGGGTGGCGCGGCGGCAGGCCGGGGCGCTGGAGTTGGCGCAGGCTTCGACACGGCGGGCGTTGGCGCAGGGGCGGCCTTAGGCACGGCAGGCGCCGGGGCCGGCGCGGCAACCGGCTCGTTCCTGGGGACAGGCGCCGGCGCGGCCGGTGTGCTCTCCGGTTGGGTCTCTGGTGCGGGCACAACCGGCGCAACCGGCGCTTGCGTCGCCGCGGCAGGCAGACCGCTCCCGGCCTGTGCCAGCACGGCCGGCTGCCCTGGTGCCGGCGTGTTCCCGCGCCAGGCCAGCCCGGCAGCGACGGCGGCGATCAGGGCGCCGGCCCCGAGCCCGATCCACAAAGGCTTGCGATTGGCCGGCGCCGCACTGGCCGGCACATGGACGGGCGCGGGCGTGTGGATGTCCGGCGCATGGCCCAGCTGGCGTTCGGCTTGCGCCTTCTTGAGTGCTTCGAGAATGTACGACATCTTATTGTCCCGTCCCGGCGGCGGCGAGCAGGCGCGGCTCCTCCACCCCGGTCAGCTGGTTGAGGCGGATATAGGTGCGCGGGCCGGCGACGCCGTCCGCGGTCAAGCCTTGTTGCTGCTGGAAGGCGCGCAGCTGGCCCTGGGTGCGCGCATCGAACGGCCGTTGCGCGGCCGGCGCAGGCGTGCGCCCGGCTTCGGCCAGGCGGGCGGCGATCCAGTCCACGTCCGGCCCCTGGTCGCCGAGCGCCAGCTGGTCGCGGAAGTTGCGCGGCATCTTCCAGAAGGTGGTGTACTCGCCGGTAAAGCGCGGCGCGAGCTGCGCCAGCTCGACCCGCTCGCGCTGGCGGCCGGTGTCGATCGTCACGCCGGTGGCATCCATCCCGACCAGCACCGCGTAACGCGTAGCCGCCCCTTCTCGCAGCGTGATCACGGCCGGGCGGTCGAGCTGGCGCAGTTCGAAGATGCCGCCGCGCCCCTGGTGGCAGCGCAGGTCGATCCGGTAGGCGATCTCGCAGGGCGCGCCCTCGGGCAGCGCGCGGCCCCAGCGCGTGGCCAGGGCGCGCAGTGCCGCCGCCTCGTCGGCGCGGCCCAGCGCCAGGACTGCCGGCGCGCGCCCCGCGGCCGGCCTGGCGGCGGCCAGCACCACGCCCTTTGCGGCCGGCGCGGCGCCTGGTGTCACCCGGGCCGCAGTCTGCTCCGACTTGGCCGGCGCCGCGGCACGCGGCAGCACCTGCCACGCGACGGCCGCGCTCAGCGCCGCCCCGGCGAGGACGCCGCCGGCGACCAGCGGCCAGCGCACCGGGGCAGATACCGGCGCCGCGTCCTCGCCCGCGAACACCTCGGCGGCGGCGGTACGCACGATCTTCGGCGTCGCCTCGCGGCTGTTTTCCACATAGGCGCCGAGCAGCGCGCGGTCGCACAGCAGGTTGATCCGGCGCGGCACCCCGCCGCTGATCCGGTGGATCAGCGGCACCACCGCGGCCGGAAACACCGGCGCGCCCTGCGCACCCGCCACCGCCATCCGGTGCGCGATGTAGGCGCCGGTCTCCGCCTCCGACAGCGGGCCGAGGTGGTAGCGCGCGATCACGCGCTGGGCCAGCTGCTCCAGCTCGGGACGCGCCAGCATCGTGCGCAGCTCGGGCTGGCCGATCAGGATAATCTGCAGCAGCTTGCGCTCGCTGGTCTCCAGGTTGGTCAGCAGGCGCAGCTGCTCGAGCACGTCCGTCGAGAGGTTCTGGGCCTCGTCGATGACGAGCACGTTGTTGCGCCCCTGCGCATGCGATTCCAGCAGGTAGGCGTTAATCGCATCCACATAGCCCTTGACCCCGCCCTGCCCGCTTGGCGCGGCGATGCGGAATTCCTCGCATACCGACTGGAGCAATTCGCCGACCGTCAGCTTCGGATTGAAGATATAGGCCAGCCGGCAGTTCTCCGGCACCTGTTCGATGAAGCAGCGGCAGACCGTGGTCTTGCCGGCGCCGATCTCGCCCGTCAGCAGCACGAAGCCGCCGCCGCTGTTGATGCCGTAGAGCAGGTGCGCCAGCGCCTCGCGGTGGCGCTCGCTCATGAACAGGTAGCGCGGATCGGGCGCGATCGAGAACGGGGCCTGCTTCAGGCTGAAGTAATGGGTGTACATGAAGGGAACGTACCTAACGGCCTGGAGGCAAGGGTTTATACCTCGCGCAGTATATTTTGGATTTGCCGTTGTGATAAGCGATGACGCTGCCCGGGTTCGAAACCCTCAAAGGAAAGGGAGACGCGTCGGCCGGCAGGTGGCGCAGGCCGGCGCCGGCGCGGACGGCTTCTTCCAGCTCTTCCGGCTTGCCGTCGACGATTGCAGCGATGAAGGTCATCGGATTGGTGTCGTCGCTCACCATCACCTCGCTCACGGGTTTACCCCACAGCGTGGCCTCGACCTTGAACCAATGCGCCCCGCCCTCCTGCTTGTAGGCCGGACCGAAGGCGGTGGTGAGCCAGGCGTGAAAATGGGCGTTGTCGAGATGGCTGCGGCACAGCAGCGCGCTGCCGACGAGGGGGCCGAAAGTGGATGGCGCCGCGTGGACGCAGTTGCACGCCAATGCGAGCAGGCCGGCTGCGGCGGCGCGCCGGATCACAGCTTCGACAGCCAGTCGCGGTTGGCGGCGATCTTCGCCTTGGCCGATGCCGGCAGGGCCTCGTAGCAGCCGGGATGCTGCTTGAGCGCGTGCTCGCGGACCTCTTTCTCGAGGCCATTGACGATAAACACGTAGACGGTGGCGCCCTCGCTGTTCTTGCGCGTGCCCATGTAACGAATCACTGCTTTCTCCTCACTTGACTGCCGCATTATGACACTTGCGGCACGGGCCGGTAGCGCGTTGGGGCCGCAGGAGGCTGTCTTGTGCGCGGGCGCTTGGGAGGAAGTGTTGCTTTGGGGCCACGCAGGTGAACGCGTGGAGTCGGGGACTCCCCCTACATCTCGGGAATTCCGTTCACCGCCTTTCTTTGACGGTTGATACCGCGATTTTGCACGTCCATCGGTTGCGCTGCCCAGGCTGCGGCGCTTTGCCTTATCGTAACGGTTCCCGAATACACAACAACAACGAGGACACCCGTGAATACCCGAATCAAGCACACCGCCATCGGCGCACTCCTGCTCTGCGTGGGCGTCGCCGGCATGCAGGGCGTGACCGCCCAGGAAGCGCAGGAAAAAGCGCGTCGTGACGAGCGCAAGGAAGCGCGCCAGGCCGTCGTCGTCGACCAGCGCAAGGTCGGCGCCTTCAACGCCATCGAACTGGCCGGTCCCTTCCGCGTCATCGTCAGCGAAGGCGCGCCGCATCTCGAACTGTCGGGCGAGCCGAAGCAACTGGCCGAGATCGAGAGCGAAGTGCGCGGCGGCACGCTGATCGTGCGCCAGCGCTCGCGTTCCGGTATTCACTTCAGCTTCGGCAAGCGCGACCGGCGCGAGGAAGTCGTCGTGCGCATCGGCGCGGCCGGCCTGAAAAGCCTCAGCACCAGCGGCAGCGGCGACGTCGAACTCGAATCGATCGGCGGCGAACGCTTCGTGTTCGCCTCGCAAGGTCCGGGCGACGTCCGCGCCCGCGGCACCGTGCGCGACCTGCGCGTGACCAGCAGCGGCAGCGGCGACCTCGAACTGCGCGGCGTCAAGGCGGCGAACGTCGAGCTGGCGATGTCCGGTCCCGGCGACGTGCACCTGGGCGCGGTCGGCAACGAGCTGGCGGCGCGCGTCTCCGGCTCGGGCGACTTCGAGGTCGACGAGCTGCGCGTGGGCCGCGCGGTGGCCCAGGTCAGCGGCCCGGGCAATGCCAGCCTGCGCGGCAGCGCCCGCGAGCTGCGGGTGGAAGTCACCGGCTCGGGCGACTTCGACGGCTGCGGCCTGAACGTCGAAAAGCTCGGCAGCGTGCAGCGCGGACCGGGCAATGTCTGCGTCGCCGGCACCATCCGCCAGTTCGAAGCCGAAGTGCACGGCTCGGGCGACCTGGAAGCCCGCGGACTGCAAGCCGGCCGCGCCATCCTGCGCATGAGCGGCCCGGGCAGCACCAGGCTGTCCGGCAGCGCCGACGAACTGCGCGCGGACATCAAAGGCTCGGGCGAACTCGAGGCCGAGCGCCTGTCCGTCAAGAACGCGATGATCGCCAGCGGCGGCCCCGGCAACGTGGCCCTGGCAACCGTATCGGACACGCTCGACGCCACGCTGCACGGCTCGGGCGACCTGTCGGCCGCGGTCGAGGGCAAGCGCGTCATGCTCAAGATGAGCGGTCCCGGCAACGTGCGCCTGGAAGGCCGCGCCGACCGCATCAACGCCGAGCTGAGCGGCTCCGGCACCCTGCAGGCGCGCCGCCTGACCGTGCGCCAGACCGACATCAACGTGCGCGGCCCGGGCACGGCGGCGGTGAACATGCTGCGCGATGGCGACGGTGGACGCCGCGACGAGCTGGTGCTGGTCGAGCGCGGCGGCCGGCGCCAGGTCGACTGAGGCAGCAGGCTCCCACAACAAGCACGCGGCTCCGCTCGCGTGCTTTTTTATACGCTCAGCAATACCACTTCATCTGATTTACAAT
Source organism: Massilia sp. SYSU DXS3249 (assembly GCF_053668055.1). Lineage (NCBI taxonomy): Bacteria > Pseudomonadati > Pseudomonadota > Betaproteobacteria > Burkholderiales > Oxalobacteraceae > Massilia > Massilia sp. SYSU DXS3249. The sequence goes on from NZ_JBSIPX010000027.1 coordinate 27,049, forward strand.
ACCAGTTAGATACCTGTTGACAAGCTCAACCCGCCTCCCTATAGTGCCCTGACCTCCCTCCGGCACCTATTTCACCCATGATCGAATACCTCATCGGCGTCGACGGCGGCGGCACCGGCACCCGTGTGCGCTTGGCGCGTCCCAGCGGCGAAGAACTGGCGCAAGCCAGCGCCGGCCCCTCCGGCCTCTCCCACGGCATCGCCAATGCCTGGACCACCATCCTCGGCGCCATCGGCGAAGCCTGCGCGGTGGCCGACATCGGCTCCCCTCCCCTGGCCTCGATGGCGATCGGCCTGGGCCTGGCCGGGGTCCACAACAAGGACTGGGCGGCGCAATTCGTCGCCGCCGATCCCGGCTTCGCGGCGCTGGTGCTCGACACCGACGGCTTCACGACGCTGATGGGCGCGCACGGCGGCCAGCCGGGGGCGATCGTCGCGATCGGCACCGGCAGCGTCGGCGAAGCGATGCTGGCGGACGGCACCAAGGTGGAAGTCGGCGGCTGGGGCTTCCCGGCCGGCGACGAGGCCAGCGGCGCCTGGATGGGGTTGCGCGCGCTGAACCACATCGAACAGGTATTGGACGGACGTGTCGAAGGCGGCGCCTTTGCGCGCGAAGTCATCGCCGAATGCGGCGGCAACCGCGACGCCGTGCAGATCTGGCTCGGACGCGCCAACCAGACCGCCTACGCGGGCCTGGCGCGCTTCGTGGTGCTGCATGCGGCGAGCGATCCGGTCGCGCGCGCCATCCTCGAACACGCCGGCCAGGAAGCGGCCAGCATCGCCGACGCCCTCGACCGCAGCCATACGCTGCCGCTCGCCCTGTGCGGCGGCCTGGGCGAAGTGCTGATGGACTGGCTGCCGCCGGCCACGCGGGCGCGCTGCCTGGCGCCCCAGGGCGATTCGGCGCGCGGCGCCCTCCTCATGATCGAACGACACCTGCAAGGAGCCGCCCGATGAAAGGCAACATCCTCACCCCCGGCGGCTGGGTTCATGGCGAACTGCACCACCAGGCGCTGATTGAAGCCATCAACGGCACGCCGGTCGACCCGGACGCCAACGACGACGATTACATCCTGCCCGGCTTCATCGACGTGCACGTGCACGGCGGCGCGGGCCGCGACATGATGGAAGGCGGCGACGCGCCGCACGTCATCGCCGCCCTGCACGCGAAGCATGGCACCACCAGCCTGCTCGCCACCACCATGACGGCGCCGCCCGAGGACATCGAGCGCGCGCTGGCTGCCATCGGCGCGGCCGTCGAGACGCGCGGCAAGAACGAGGCGCGCATCCTCGGCGTGCACCTGGAAGGTCCGTACATCAACTCGGCCAAGCTAGGCGCCCAGCCGCCCTTCGCGAAGGAAGCGACGCTGGCCGAAGTGAAGGCCTACCAGCGCCTGGCGCCGATGCGCGTGATCACAGTCGCGCCCGAGATCCACGGCCACCTGGAACTGGTGCGGCTGCTGGCCGACGCCGGCATCCGGGTCCAGGTCGGCCACACCAGCGGCTCCTACGAGGACGGCGTCGCCGCCCTGGAGCACGGCGCGGCGGGCTTCACCCACCTGTTCAACGCGATGCCGGGCCTGCACCACCGCGAGCCGGGCATGGTCGGCGCGGCGCTGGCCCATGCGCAGTACGCCGAGATCATCCCCGACCTGCTGCACGTGCATCCGGGCGCGATCAAGGTGGCGCTGCGCTCGATCCCGCAGCTGTTCTGCGTGACCGATTCGACGGCGGCCGCCGGCATGCCCGACGGCGAATACATGCTGGGGCGCCAGGTCGTCCACAAGTGCATGGGCGGCGTGCGCCTGGCCGACGGGACCCTGGCCGGCTCCACGCTCACCATGGATGGCGCGCTGCGCAACCTGGTCAAGATCGGCCTGAGCCTGGCGGAAGCCTCGCGCCGCGTCTCGACGAATGCCGCCGACTACCTCGGCGAAACCCGGCGCGGGCGGCTTGCCCCCGGCTGCCATGCCGACATCGTGGTGCTCGACCGCGCACTGAATATCAAAGCTGTGTACATAGAAGGAGAAGTGCTGTGAGTGCGTCTGAAACCGAATCGACTACTTCGCTGATGCTGCAGGAAGCCATGTCCGCCGGCGACTGCGTCGCCCGCCAGCTGAGCCAGGACGTGGAACGCTATGCGGAGCTCGGGCGCACGCTGAGGTCGGCCAACTTCCACAGCGCCGTCACCGTCGCGCGCGGCAGCTCGGACCACGCGTCGAGCTATGTCGCCTACCTGATCATGTCGCGCATGGGGCGCCTCGTCACCTCGCTGCCGATGTCGCTCATCACGCTGTACAAGTCGCCGCTGGTCACGCGCGACACGCTGGCGATCTCGATCTCGCAATCGGGCCAGAGCCCGGACGTGGTCGAGCCGATCCGCTACTTCCGCGACGGCGGCGCCACCACCGTGGCCCTGGTCAACGATGCGGAGTCGCCCCTGGCGCAAACGGCCGCCTGGGCGATGCCCCTGCATGCCGGCAAAGAGCAGAGCGTGGCCGCGACCAAGAGCTTCATCACCAGCCTGGTGGCCGGCGCGCGCCTGGTCGCCGAATGGCAGGACGACGCCGAACTGAAGGCGGGTCTCGCCGCCCTGCCGGACGACCTGCGGGCGGCGGCGCAGGTAGACTGGTCGGCGGCGATCGAGGTGCTGGCCCCGGCGCGCAACATCATGGTTGTCGGGCGCGGCATCAGCTTCCCCGTCGCGCTGGAAGCGGCCCTGAAGTTCAAGGAGACCTCGGCCCTGCAGGCCGAAGCCTTCTCCGGCGCCGAGATCAAGCACGGCCCGATGGCGCTGATCGAGGACGGCTACCCGCTGCTGATCTTCGCCACCCGAGGCCCGGCCCAGGCCAGCCTGGTGGCCCTGGCGATCGAGATGCGCGGGCGCGGCGCACGCGTGCTGCTGGCGGCGCCCGAGGACGTGGCCGAACGCGACCTGACGCTGCCGGTGGCCGCGACGCCGGACCTCGATCCGATCGTCGCGATCCAGGCCTTCTACGTGATGGCCGCCAAACTGTCGAAGGCGCGCGGGCTCGACCCGGACCGTCCGCGCCACCTGAGCAAGGTAACCAGGACCAATTAAACACTGCAAGGCGCGACATGAACGAACTGAATGACGACCTGAGACAACTCGCCGGCCAGCTGATCATGGTGCGCCTCTTCGGCACCGAACTGGACGAAGACACCGCGACCTTCCTGGCGCAGAACCGCGTGCGCGGCGCCTGCCTGTTCCGCCAGAACATGACGGACGCAAGCCAGCTGACCCGCCTCACCGGCGCCCTGCGCAAGGTGATGGGGCCGGGCGCGCTGATCGCCCTCGACCAGGAAGGCGGCGCCGTCGTGCGCTCGACCTGGGTCCCGGCGCCGCCGTCGGCGATGGCGCTCGGCGCGGCGGGCGACCCGCTGCTTGCGCGCGAGGTCGGCGCGGCCGTGGCGCGTGCCGTGCGTTCGCTCGGCTTCAACTGGAACTTCGCGCCGGTCCTCGACCTGAACAACAACCCGGACAACCCGGTGATCGCCGAGCGGTCGTTCGGGGCCGACCCGGACACCGCGACGCGCATGGCCTTGGCGTGGATGGAAGGCAGCCAGTCCGAGGGCGTGGCCTGCTGCGTCAAGCACTTCCCCGGCCACGGCGACACCCACGTCGACTCCCACCGCGCACTGCCCACTGTCGACAAGCCGCTCGATGAACTGGAGCGCTTCGAATTCGCGCCCTTCCGCATGGCGGCCCAAGGGGACAAGGCCGCTCCCGCGATGATGACCGCGCACATCGTCTACCCGGCCCTCGACCCTGAGTACCCGGCCACGATGTCGCGCCCCATCCTGACGGGCATCCTGCGCGAAGGCTGGAACTACCAGGGCGTGATCATCACCGACGGCATGGACATGCACGCGATCGCGCATCGCTACGGCGTCGGCCAGGCCGCCGTGCGCGCGCTGGTGGCCGGCGCCGACATGGTCATGGCGATCGGCCCGCGCGAGACCCAGCTGGAAACCATCGAGGCGATCGCGGCGGCGATTGCCTCGGGCGAGCTGCCGATGCCGGAAGTCGAAGCGCGCCTGGCCCGCCTGGCGAAGCTGGCGCAGGCCTACCCCGCCGGACCGGCCGCGCGCCCCGCCGCCGCCATCGCGGCCGGCAGCCCGGCCGTCGCGACCGGCGAGGCCCCGGGTGCCGACGAAGCCCCGATCTACACCACCGACCTCGAGGACCGCGCGCTGATGGCGCGCGCATGGCGGCGCGCCCTGAGCGCGCGCGGACCCGTCACCCGGCCGCAGGTGGGCGGGCGCGTGCGCCTGGTGGCGCGCCAGGACGTGGTCAGCGACGGCGTCTCCGAGGCCGGCGTGCCGGCGGCGGGCATCGCCGCCTCGCTGGCCCAGCTCTACGAGGTGGAACTGGTGACCTTCGCCGATGCCGACAGCTTCGACTGGAGCACGCTGCCGCAGGACGGCCGCTTCACCATCCTCGCCTCGACCTCGCGCCGCCGCTACGGCCCCCACGCGCGCGACACCTGGCGCCCCGACCTGCACCTGGCCCTGTGGAACCCCTACCAGGCGCTCGACATCGCGGCTCCGGCCCTGATGACCTACGGCTTCGCCGCACCGGCGCTGGCCGCGGTCAACGCCTGGCTGGCGGGCGAGATCGAGGCCGAGGGGCGCTGTCCGGTACCTGGGTTTTAGAAGACCTGCAACGCCTGATGTGTCCGGCGTTCAATAATGCATGAGCGGCGGCCGGTTTCGCGGTAACGCAATGTAACGGCCCGCCCTGCCCGCCTGCACCTGCGGCACAATTGCGCCGCAGGGTCCCGGGCATTTATGGGACAATGCGCGTTTGCACAAGATTGGCAAAACTGCCATCATGCCGCGGATTCGCACCACTTATCCTGAACCGCTTATCTTTTAGAAGGATCATTCATGTCCCATTTCCGCCTCGCTCGCCTTTGCCTGCTGCTGGCTGCCGTCGGCCTGAACACTGCGCCCGCCCTGATGACGAGCGCCCACGCGCAGCGCACCGAAGCGCCTGAAGCCGCCAAGCCGAACACCGTTCGCCCAGAGATGGCCAAGCTGTTCGACCCGGCGCAAGTGCAGCCCCTGATCACCGCCAAGAATTTCACCGAGCTGCAGAACCGCATCAACCAGGCCGAAGCGCTGCCGAACAAGACGCCGTATGAAGCCTACGTCACCACCCGCATGAAGATGGTGCACGCTTCGGTCACCGGCAACGACGCCTCGTTCGTGTCGCTCGCCGACCAGGTGCTGCAGTCGGGCTTCGAGCCGAAGGACTCGCAATCGAAGCTGGTGCTGGCCCTGGCCGACACGCAATACAAGCTGAAGAACTACGGCGGCACGGTGGAACAGCTCAAGCGCTACGAATCGATGGGCGGCGACATGACGACCGCACGTCCGCTGCTGCTGCGCGCCTACTACCTGAACAAGGACTACGCGAACGCCAAGACCCAGCTGCTGCAGACCATCGCCGACGCTGAAAAGGCCGGCAAGGCACCGACCGAGGAAGAACTGAAGCTCCTGCGCAGCGCCGCCAACGAGAGCAAGGACAACGCCGCGTACGAGACCGCCGTCCAGAAGATGATCGCGTACTACCCGAGCGACGACATGTGGAACGAACTGATTCGCGTCAGCGTGATCAAGAAGCCGGGCTTCAGCCAGGACAACTACATGCCGGTGCTGCGCCTGCAGCACGCCGTCACCAAGACGATGCGCGAGGAAGACTACGTCGACCTGGCCGAAAGCGCGCTGCGCGACGGCTTCCCGACCGAAGCGAAGAACGTGCTCGACGCAGGCTACGCCGCCGGCGTGCTGGGCAAGGGCGGCAACGCCAAGGCCCACGATGCCCTGCGCAGCCGCGCCAACAAGGGTGCCGCCGACGACGCGAAGAACATCGCCGCCGGCGAAGCCTCGGCCGCCAAGTCGAAGAACGGCGCCGGCCTGGTCAACCTGGGTTGGGCGTACTCCACGATGGGCCAGCACGACAAGGGCATCGGCTTCATCCAGCAGGGTATCGCCAAGGGCGGCCTGAAGCAGCCTGACGAAGCCAAGATCCGCCTCGCCGCGGCCCAGGCCAAGGCCGGCCGCAAGGACGAAGCGATCAAGACCTTCGAGAGCGTGAAAGCCGGCGGCGGCCTGTCCGACGTCGCACGCGTCTGGGCCATGTCGCTGCGCCAGCCGACCGGCGCCGCAGGTGCCGCTCCTGCCGCCGCTGCCGCTCCTGCCGCAGGCCAGTAAGTCCTGCCGCGTCGCAGTACCAAAGAAGCGGGTAGCGCCACTGGCGCCGCCCGCTTTTTTTTATGCATCTTGCGTACGCAAGCGTACATTCGCATAAGCAGGCTTTGCCGATAATCGTCTCCATTCCGATGGAGGGCGCATGACAATCGTACGCAAGGGCCAGGCGCCCGCCAGGCTGGAACGCGAGGCGTTCCGCAACAAGTTCATGGAAGGCTTTTTCGACCCCGCCTTCGAGGCCGTGGCCGGGGAACTCGAGCGCATCGAGGAAATCGCCTGGCAGGCCTACCGCGACAAGCGCAAGGCGCCGCGCACCGTGAAAGCCGGGCCGGGTTTCGCCGATCCGGACTACGACCTGTCGATCGAATGGAAGCAGGCGCGCGACCGCCTGCTGGCGGCCGAAGCCCGGCAAAAGGATGCCGCGACGCCGAGCCGCGTCCTGCTCGTCAACGCCTCGGCGCGCAACGACGGCACCTGTCCCGGCGAGATCTCGAAGACCTGGCGCCTGTCGAACATGGCGCGCCAGGCCCTACTTGCCGAGGGAATCGAGGTCGACCTGCTCGACCTGTCGCGCCTCACTTCCGACTACGACCGCCACATCCACCCCTGCAAGGCCTGCGCGTCGACCGCGATGCCCTTGTGCCACTGGCCGTGCAGCTGCTACCCCAACCACGCCGAGCGCCAGACCGGCGACTGGATGAACGAGATCTACGAGCGCTGGGTCGCCGCGCACGGCATCCTGATCCTCACGCCCGTGTACTGGTACCAGGCGCCGTCGACCCTGAAGCTGATGATCGACCGCCTGGTATGCGCCGACGGCGGCAATCCCGACCCGACGTCGACGCAGGGCAAGGACGCGGCAAAGGCCAAGGAGATCGAGCTGGCCGGCTGGGACTACCCTAAGCACCTGGCTGGGCGCGCCTTCGGGCTGGTGGTGCACGGCGACGTCGCCGGCATCGAAGGCACGCGGCGCTCGCTGTCGGACTGGCTGAACTGGATGGGACTGGTGGACTCCGGCAGCTTCGGCCAGCTCGACCGCTTCGTCGGCTACTACGAGTCCTATGCCGACAGCCACGCGGCGCTCGACCGCGATACCGCCTTCCAGGAAGAAGTGCGCAACGTGGCGCGCGCCGTGGCGCTGACGGTGCAGGACCTGCGCGCGGGACGTGTAGTGCCGCCGGCATCGCGTCTGCGCACGCCGAGGCCGAAATAAGGCTTCCGGCTACGGGCAGTTCTCGAGTTAATGTCGAGAAATATTACAGCTTCGTGATTGCAAAATTGAAAAGATTTCCAAGTGCATGATTTACCGGAAGTTTTAAATCCGGCACAACTATTGCTTCCTTATGCGCGCCTTCGGGCGTCCATTTCTATAAAGGGAGCATATGTTCAAGAAAGTATTGGCAGTCATCGTCACTGCCCTGGCCTGCAATAGTGCATCGGCCGGTTTCATCCAATATGACGTCGATGCACGGTTCAGCGACGGCACCTCGCTCGATGGATTCTTCGTCCAGGATACGAATGACAAGGCCATCGCGTATTACGAGCTGTTTGCCAATGGCAGCGAAGCGGCACCTGCAACCTGGTACTCCCCCTCAGGCCTGTTCGCCAACATCCTCAGCGCCCACCGCAACTTCTATCACGCCGGACCTACCAGCTTTACCTTGTTCAGTGATCTGTCGGATGCCTACTACGCAACACTGGAGCTGTCCTTCCGCATGGGCGCGAACGGCGGCGTGCACGTGGCCGGTTCAGAGCGCACGACGCCCTACTCCTACGCCGCCGAGTGGGGCGCGGAGCCTTCCTGGCGCCGCATTGTCGGTGGCAACGTGACGCTGGGAGAGATCGATGCGGGGCTGCTGGCGTCACTGGAAGCCGGCGAGAACGGCGGCCTGGAACATATCGTCCCGACCCCGATGCCCGAGCCGGGCAGCCTGGCCCTGCTCGCCATCGGCATCCTGGGCGCGGCCGGCATGCGCCGCCGGCGCCCGGCCTGATCGAGTCAGATGGCGGTGAACCCGCCATCCACCGCCAGCTCGTGCCCGGTGACGAAGGAAGAACTACCCGAGCACAGCCACAGCACGGCATCGGCGACTTCGCCGGGCTCGGCGAAACGTCCCATCGGGTGGGCTGCGCGCAGCTTCTTGTCGGCGCCCGGTTCGCGCCCGACGGCGCGCGCCAGCATCGGCGTGCGCACCGCGCCGGGACAGACGGCATTGACGCGGATGCCGTCCTTTGCGTAATCGAGCGCCGCGCTTTTGGTCAGGCCGGCCAGCGCATGCTTGCTGGCCGCGTAGGCCGACTGGCCAGGCGCGCCGACCAGGCCAAAGGCGGACGACAGGTTGACGATCGCGCCGCCGCCGCCCTTCACCATCTGGCGGATCTGGTACTTCATCGACAGCCAGACGCCCTTCACGTTCACGTCCATGATGCGGTCGAAGTGCTCTTCGTCGATGTCGGCCAGGCGCAGGCCCTCCTCTTGCACGCCGGCGCAGTTGACGGCGCAGTCGAGCCGCCCGTAGTGGTGCACGGTCTTGTCGACCAGGGTTTCGACTTCCTGCGCGCGCGTCACGTTCGCCTGCACGAACAGCGCCTTGCCGCCCTGCTGGACGATCGTCGCCGCCGTGGCGTGGCCGCCGTCGACCGACACATCGGCGATCACCACCGAAGCCCCGGCGCGCCCGAAGGCCAGCGCCACGGCGCGGCCGATGCCGCCGGCGGCGCCGGTGACGAGGACGACCTTGCCGTTGAAAGCGTTAGCGGCCGGGGTGGCGTCCGGGGTGGCGTCCGGCCTCTGCTTGATACTTCCCTTCATGTACTGCTGCTCCTGCGTTGCCGCGTGATGCTCAAAGGCAACATGATAGCGGGACGGCGCACAATCATCAAATGTGCGCGGCCCCGCGGCGGGCAGGTGTTGCGTGCCTGCCCACCGCCGCTGTCGGTCCAACTCAGGGCTTCGCGCCGCCGGCGACCTTGACCGGCGCCCCTTTCGCCTTCTCCTGGTCGCCCGCCACGACGACCGACAGCTTGGCCGGGTCGATGGCCTTGCGGAAGGCGGCGTTCAGCTGCGGCAGCGTGACGGCCATCAGCTTGTCCTCGAACTGGCGCGACCAGGCATAGGTGCGGTCGCGGTACAGGTAGGCGGTCCAGCCGGCGGCCAGCGCGCCATCCTCGGTGCGGGTCTGCTGGCGCTGCTGCATCAGGCCCGATTTCGCGCCCGCCAGCTCGGCGGTGGTGAACCCGTCCTTGACCGCACGCGCCAGTTCCTCGCGCACGGCGGCGTCCAGGCGTTGCAGGTTCTGGGGCGCGGCGATGGCGCTGATGCCGAAGCCCCCTGCCCGGTCCAGGTCGCCGGCGTCGAGCTGCGAGCCGCCGCCGTAGGACAGGCCGTCCTTCTGGCGGATGCGGTCCATCAGGCGCGAGCGCAGGCCGCCTTCGCCGAAGATGTAATTGGCCAGCATCAGCGCCGGGTAATCGGGGTCGTCGATGTTCAGATCGAGGTTCAGGCGCGCCAGGTAGATGCCGTTTTCCTTGTCCGGCGTGTCGAGCGTCTGCTTCGTCGGCGCGATCTCGGCGTGGCGGCGCAGTATCGGCGCCACGTTCGCCTGCGCGCGCCAGTTGCCGAACAGTTCCTCGACCAGCGGCGCGATTGCCGTGGCGTCGAAGTCGCCGACGATCGCCATCTCGGCCGGCACCGTGCCGTAGTACGTGCGGTGGAAGGCGCGCAGGTCGTCCAGGCTGGCCGCCTGCAGTTCGGCCATGTCTTCGTCGAAGCTGTTCGCGTGGCGCACGTCGCCCTTCGGATACAGGTTGAAATGGCTGGACAGCGCGCGCGAGGCCACCGCCTGCGGCTCGGCGCGGCTCGCCTCCAGGCCGACCAGCGACTGGCGCCGCAGCTGCTCGAATTCGGCTTGCGGGAAGGCCGGCTCCTTCAGCACGTGGGCCACCAGGCGCAGCGCCGCGGGCAGGTGCTCGCGCGTGGTCTGGAAATGGGTCAGGCCGCCGGCGATCTTGAGGCGGTCGAATTCGTCGGCCAGCTGTTCGCGCGTGTAGCGGCTGGTGCCGCGCACCAGCATGGCGGACGTCAGCTCGGGAACGGCGCCCTTGCCGAACAGATTCTGCTCGTCGCCCATGTGCTGGCGCAGGTTCACCGTCACCGCCTCGCCGCGGTTCTTCTTCGGCAGCAGGGCCAGCTTGACGCCGCCCGCTTTCGTGACGCGGGTGCGCTTCAGGATGTTTTCCTGGGTCGGCTCGAAGTCTTCCGCCACCAGGGTCGAGGCGTTCGGCTTGAAATTCTTGAGGATGCTCTCCACGCTCGGCGCCGGCGGGATCACGGCGCGTTGCGGCGACTCTTCCGGCACGAAGATGCCGGTGACGCGGTTGTCGCGCGTGAAGTAGCGCTTCGAGGCGGCCGCCACCTCCGCCGCCGTGATCGTCTTGATGCGCTCGCGCCCGGTGAAGAACAGGCGCCAGTCGCCCAGCGCGATGGTTTCCGACAGGGCGACGCCGACGCGCTGGGGGTCGTTCAGGCTGCGCTCCATCTCGTTCTCGTACATGCGGCGCACGCGCGCCATCTCGTCCGGCGTGGGCGGCTTGCTCGCAAAACCTTCGACCGCTTCGGTCAGCGCCTGGCGCACCGGCTCGATCGGCTCGCCCTTCTTGACGATCGCGCCGACGTACTGCAGGCCGGGCGCGTAGCCGGTTTCGCCGAAGGTGAACACCTGGCTCGCCTCGCCGGTCTCGACCAGGCTCTTGTGCAGGCGGCCGGTCGGCACGTCGCCCAGGATGCTCGATGCGAAGGCCATCACGTCGCTGTCGTCGTGCACGCTCGACGGCACCTTGTAGCCGAGCATGACGATCTGGACATCGCCCTGGCGCCGCACGGCGAAACTGCGCTCGCCGTCCTGGGTCGGCTCGACCGTCCAGAACTCGGGCAGCTTGCGCGCCGGTTTCGGGATCGCGCCGAACAGGCGGTTGATCTTCGCCAGCGTCGTGTCGAGATTGAACTTGCCGGCCACCAGCAGCACGGCATTGTCGGGCTGGTAGTAAGTGCGGTAGAAGGCGCGCAGGTTGGCGATCTTGACGTTCTCGATGTCGCTGCGGTTGCCGATGGTCGAGCGGCCATAGCTGTGCCAGTCGTAGGCGACGCTCTGCATGCGCTTGACCAGCACTCCGGTCGGCGAATTCTCGCCGCTTTCGAACTCGTTGCGCACGACCGTCATTTCCGAATCGAGGTCCTTCTGGGCGATGAAGGAGCCGGTCATCCGGTCCGCTTCCATCTGCAGCGCCCAGTCGAGGTTGGCGGGCGTGGCCTGGAACACCTCGTAGTAATTGGTGCGGTCGAGCGAGGTGGTGCCGTTGAAATCCATGCCGCGGTCGGCGAACTGGCGGGTGATGTCCGGATTCTTCTTCGAGCCCTTGAACAGCAGGTGCTCGAGCAGGTGGGCCATGCCGGTTTCGCCGTAGTTCTCGTGGCGCGAGCCGACCAGGTAGGTGACGTTTACGGTGACGGTCGGGCGCGAGTTGTCGGGAAACAGCAGCACCTTCAGTCCGTTGGCCAAGCGGTATTCGGTGATGCCCTCGACCGAGGCGCCCAGCGTGACGCCCTTCGGCAGCGCCGCGGCCAGTGCCGGGCCCGCTGCCAGGAAGGCGAAGGCGCCCGCGATCAGGTGCGCAGGCAGCCCGCGCTTGAAACTCGTGAAAATCATGTCGTCCCGTCAGTTGTGCGCCATGTGGACGCGCGCACGCCGCCCCTGCGGCGCGCGAACGGCGATGGTAACAGATGGTCGCTTTTGGAGATGCCGCCACGCACTAATGCGGTGCGGACCAGGATGCGATCGGGACGATCGGGAAAGCCGCGGCGGCGGTGACCGGCCAGGGCCTAGTGCCGCGCCCGTTTCTCGTGTGCCTGCTGGCTGCCGCTGATGCGCGAGAGGTCGCCCATTTCCTCCGCGAGGAATTCGAGCAGGTCGTCGGCGCTGACGATCCCGGCCAGCGCGCCGCGGTGGTTGACCACCGGCACCCGGCGTATCCCGCGCAGGCGCATGTGCTCGATGGTCTGGTAGACGTCGTCCTCTTCGCGGCAGGTGAGCAGGTCGTCGGTCATGATGTCGCCGACCAGCAGGCTGGCCGGATCGAGCCCGAGGGCGATGACGGAAACGACGATGTCGCGGTCGGTGACGATGCCGACCGGAATATCGTCATCTTCGACGCGGTCGACGACGACCAGGTCGCCGACATGGTGCTTGCGCATCAGGAGCGCGGCGGCCTGGACGGTTTCGTCGCGCGTGCAACTGATCGTGTCGGCGGTACAGATGTCGCTGATGTTCATGGTGGCCTCCCCTGGCAATGAATGGACAGGTTGCAGGGAGCGGCGGCGGAAATCGTGTTGTCGGGTCGCCTGTATGCACCCTGACAGAATGAAATTAGTGCAGGAAATGTCGGCATGTTTGATCTGCGTCAAACGTGCCCAGCAACTGCGTAAGCAGTCAGGCCTTCTTGTCGCCCGGCAGCTCGACGAAGCAGGCGTCGACCACCTGCAGGTCGTTATCCTTGGCGAAATTGACGACAAAGTGATACGCCAGCGGTTCGGCTTTTTGCAGCGCGTTGTTGACGACGACGGCCTTGACGCCGTTCACGACGGTCGGGTGGACGTAAGGAGAAAACTGGAGGTGGGCATGGCGGCCGCCGCTGCCTTCGGGGCGGAAGCAGGACATGACGCCGCACAGGCGCTCGGCCCAGTCGCTGGGACGGAACTGCTTGCCCTTGGAAGTGAGGCCCAGGATGAAGAACTCGCCATTGGCGCTTTCCTTCCCGGTATGCGGTAACTCGGCCATAACCCTGCTTGCTGAATGCGTGGAGGAGAACAACCAGTATTATATCTTATAGAAGACTTGGGGTGGACCTCGGTACGCTCCGTGGCAACCAGGCCCAGAAGGTTTTCCTCAACCCAACCAGACCATACTTGAGAGCAGCAGGAGCAGAATCATCCATAGTATCAGGGCGCGCCAAACAAGTCCTACCGTGCTTTGCAACGCGCGCAGGCTGGGTTCTTCGCCGGGGAGGACCTCGTTTTCCGAATCGCTCAGGTCAACCAGGGCGGCGTCGACGGGCAGCAGCTGGGGGGCGTTCTCGTTCGGGGTGCCGAGGCGCACGCCCATCGCCCCGCCGCCGGCGGCGAGGATGATGCCGCGCGATTCGTCGGCCCAGCGGTTGGCGAAATTGCGCCAGGCATAGATGGCGTCCTCGAAATTGCCGACCACGGCAAAGGCGATGGCGGTCAGGCGCACCGGGATCCAGTCGATCCAGTAGAAGGCCTTGGCGGCGAACTGGCCGAAGGCTTCGTTACGCATGTGCTCGGGCTCGTTCCAGGCGCGGGCCAGGTATTCGGAAACACGGTAAAGCACGGCGCAGGCGGGGCCGGCCGGCATCAGGAACCAGAAGAACACGCCGAACACGCTGCGGTGCGTCGTGATGAGCGACTTCTCGACGGCGATGCGGGCAATCTCGGTGGTGTCCATGCCGACGGTGTCGATCCGCGCCCACTCGGCCAGCAGCGCGCGCGCCGTGGCTTCGTCGCCGTTGTTCAGGGCCAGCTGGATCGACGTGAAGTAATGGCTGTAGTGGCGGAAACCGAGCGTCAGGTAGACGATGGCCACGTTCCATGCGAAGGCCAGGAACACGAGGCCGAAATATTGCAGCACCCAATAGACGAGCGCGACCGGCAGCACCAGCACCGCCATCATCAGGAACCAGCCCATGCGGCCATTCTTCGGCTCACCCGCGTTGAACCAGCCCTCGATGCGCATCGCCAGGCCCTTGATGCCGCCATAGACCTGGTTGTCTGCGCGCAGGGGTTTCAACTGCTCGATGAGCAGGGCGCACAGGATGGAAAAAAATGTCATGCAAGTCCTTCTTTTGTTATGGCAATACAACGCTGCCCGCTACGATAGCGCAGGTGCACGCCATAATCAAATGTGGACTAGTAAGCAATTGTTTATTGCGGCCAACTGAACCCGGAGGCAAGGGCTCGATGCCAGGTCATGAAACGCATTGGGTTGAATCAGACAGTACCTGTGTGCAGCGGTTCCAAACGCGTGGAGTCGGGACTCCACCCTTGTATCTTGATCGTGTTGGTGGTTAGCTACCACCAATCGAGGCGAAGACGAGCTTGACTCCACCCTGAAGGCACTGACCTTGCTGCGTAGATAAAGCCTTCGCCTCACCCCACACTACTGAAAACACTGGACGGTATCCAAGGGCCTGGACCCTGCATGT
>NZ_JBSIPX010000028.1:0-34088 GCF_053668055.1 Massilia sp. SYSU DXS3249
TCAACCGAAACAAAACATGCAGCTAGTAACCAGTTGAGCGAACCCTGCATTGGCTACGTAACGCATTTTTCCTGTAGAGTTACTTCATCAGGAACCTTCTTGCCTAGGAGTTTTTCAACGCAATAGGTCGTTAGCGGACGCTCCAATAGGTCTGCTATCGTCCGAAGCGGACGTAGGGAGTAACCTTGCCCAGAACGTATGGTTCTGCTGTCACCGCGCTATTCGCGGCAAGCTCCTAACGAGTTGCCCGGCATTCTGAGACCTGCGCGTCTGGACCACCAGCTTGTAAAGTCTGCTTTGCTCGGCTTGCCCTGGAGGACATGGCTACTACACCTCATCGTGCGCGCAACACCGCGCATAGACCTGTAACAGCACCCCGATCAGTGCCGGGGTGGCGGGCTGGTCCCGGTCCAATCAAGCGTTAGTAGAACAAGGCCGCTTGTTTTCCTGCAGCTTCTGGCGCAGCCTGGCAGCAGGCTCGGCATAGATGAATCCAAACGACACACAGCCATCACGACCTTTTACCGCGTGATGCAAGCGGTGGGCCTGGTAGACGCGTTTGAGGTAGCCTTTGCGCGGCACGTACTTGAATGGCCAACGCTGATGTACCAGACCGTCGTGCATGAAGAAATACAGCACGCCGTACATCGTGATGCCAAGGGCGATCCACCACAATGGCCACCACCAATTGGCGCCGAAGTACAGTGCAATGGAGAACGCGGCGAAAACGAGGGCGTAGAGATCGTTTTTCTCCAGCGCCGCGTCATGCGGTTCGTGGTGGGACTGATGCCAGCCCCAGCCCCAGCCATGCATGATGTGCTCATGCGACCAGGCTGCAAACCATTCCATGAACACGATGGTCCCCAACACGAGCATGATGGGGATAAGGTAATGCAACAAGCTATCCATTCTCGACCTTGGGATATTCCGGGTTGATTGCCGACCGGCGCTTGGCCGGCAGTTTCCACCAGGGCAGCCATGGCGCGTCATGGTGCTCATGATGGTAGCCGAAATGAAAACAGGTCAGCAGGGACAGAAGATGCGGAAAGTCGTTGCTGCGGGCGCAGTGCCGGTCGCTGAACGGTATGTCATCGACGCGGTGCGGGCGATAAGTGCCGAAATAGAATAGCTGCACCGATGACAGCAGCGCCGGCAACGCCCAGAACACCAGCATGGTCGGGAAGCGCTCGCGCAGGATGAGCAGGTAGATGACCACGGCAACGGTCAGCATCCCGAACTCGCGCCAGCCAAAGTAGTGGCGGAAGAATGTGAAGTACCACGGCCAGAAGCTCCTGGGATGATCGATATCGAAATCGGGATCGTCGGCCGTGCCGGCATGGCGATGGTGGGCGTGATGATTTTCGTAGAGCTTGTCATACGAAAAGCCGGCATAGATGAAGACGCAAAAGCAGCCGATGGCGCGGTTCAGCCACGGATGGTGCGGCGCCAGCGAGCTGTGCATCGTGTCATGGGCGACAATGAACAGGCCAACGCTCAGCCAGCACTGCAGGGCAACGACAACAGGCGCCGCGAGCCAAAGCCATGGCGCCGTCCAGTCGACCAGGAAGATCGCGCTGACATGGACGGCCAGCCATGTGCTGATCACCAGGCCCGCAAGCACCAGTCCGACCGCTGTAGCAGCACTGCTGACCCGTCTATCGGTCGTCGATGTCGCCATGTTGGATATCCCTAGGACCGAAGTCTTGACCTGGACACCAGCAGGGCCGGCGTCGTACCCACGACGGCCAGGGCCAGCAGCCAACCCGGTTCCGGCAGCAGCTCCATCGGGTCTTCTCCGCGCCAGAGCACCCATGACAGGCACAGGTTCAAAATGAAACGTTTGATTTCTACGGACGAATGTTAACATGGATATATGCCTGGGCTAGCGCGAGACG
Source organism: Massilia sp. SYSU DXS3249 (assembly GCF_053668055.1). NCBI lineage: Bacteria > Pseudomonadati > Pseudomonadota > Betaproteobacteria > Burkholderiales > Oxalobacteraceae > Massilia > Massilia sp. SYSU DXS3249. The sequence continues at coordinate 1,896 of NZ_JBSIPX010000028.1, forward strand.
TCCTTGCCAACTGAGCGCAAGCCGGCAATGGACGGCTTATCTGGAACCACTACATGGAATCTGACGCATGAATAGCGAGTTCAACACTTCTGTTCCATACCTTCACACGGAACGACTCAGGCTTCGCGAATATCGGCGGAATGACTTTGACGCATTCGCAGCGCATTGCGCCGACCCTGTCAGCGCAGCCCATTTAGGTCCGGCCGACCGCCAGGCCGCATGGCGGATCTTCTGTTCGCAGGCAGGGCTATGGCTCATCCATGGCGCCGGATGGTGGGCTGTCGAGGAAAAGGAAACCGGTCGGCTCGTCGGGAGCGTTGGCGCGTTCTTTCGCGAGGACTCCACTGTGATGGAGCTTGGCTGGAATACCTATCGTGCCTTTTGGGGCCAGGGATTCGCGAACGAAGCGGCGGCGGCAGCCTTGCATCATGCGCTCGAGATCCGGCGCGAACCGAAAGTGCGGGCGCTCATCGCTTCAGCCAACGAATCGTCGCTGCGCGTTGCCAGGCGCCTTGGCCTGATCCATGAAGCGGAGACCGAGATATACGGCAAAGCGGTCGGCATCTACACGCGTGAGCGGGGCGGCTCGGTCGTCTAGGCCTGCGGGACTGCACGGGTAGCTGTTTGCCAGGCCCGCAATGCGTCAGGCGCTCTCTGGGCGACGGTGTGTCAGCGCACCGTCACCAGCGCTTCAGTACGGTCTAATGGGTGCATCGACAGCAAATAGCGGGGCAGGGCCATGCGCCGGAAAACAGAAGAGGGCGGAGCGAATGGAGGAGCGGCCGGCGGCGAGCAGCGCCCCGGCTTCGTGCGCGTGCGCGGGGCGCGCGAGCACAACCTGAAGGACGTCAGCCTCGACATCCCGCGCGACGCGCTGGTGGTGTTCACCGGCGTGTCCGGCTCCGGAAAGTCCTCGCTCGCCTTCGGCACCCTGTACGCGGAAGCGCAGCGGCGCTATCTCGAATCCGTGTCGCCCTACGCGCGCCGCCTGTTCCACCAGATGCCGGTGCCGGAAGTCGACGAGATCGACGGCCTGCCGCCGGCGGTCGCCCTGCAGCAGCAGCGCGGCTCGCCGACCACGCGCTCCTCGGTGGGCAGCGTCAGCACGCTCTCGAATTCCCTGCGCATGCTGTATTCGCGCGCCGGCGACTATCCCGAGGGGCAGGAGCTGCTGTACGCCGAATCGTTTTCGCCGAACACCCCGGAAGGCGCCTGTCCCGAATGCTCGGGCCTGGGCCGCGTCTATGAAGTGACCGAACAGTCGCTGGTGCCCGACGACAGCCTGACCATCCGCGAGCGCGCGGTGGCCGCCTGGCCGCCGGCCTGGCACGGCCAGAACCTGCGCGACATCCTGGTGACGATGGGCTACGACGTCGACACCCCCTGGCGCGAACTGCCGAAGAAAGACCGCGACTGGATTCTGTACACCGAGGAGACGCCGACCGTGCCCGTGTACGCCGGCCTCACGCCGCAGGAGACGCGCGCGGCGTTGAAACGCAAGGACACGCCGAGCTACCAGGGCACTTTTACCGGCGCGCGGCGCTACGTGCTGCAGACCTTCGCCAACACCGAAAGCGCGTCGATGAAGAAACGGGTGGCGCGCTACATGGTCAGTACCGAATGCCCGCTGTGCCGCGGCAAGCGCCTGCGCCAGGAAGCCCTGTCCGTGACCTTCGCCGGCGCCGACATCGCCGACATCTCGCGCATGCCGCTGGCGCGCCTGCATGCGCTGCTCCAGCCGTATGCGCGTGGCGAAGGCCCGCAGGATGCGCGCCAGGCGAAACTCCATCCCGAGCAGCTGATCGTCACCCGCCGCATCGCCGAAGACCTGGTCGCGCGCCTCGACGTGCTGCTGGCGCTGGGGCTGGGCTACCTCGCGCTGGAACGCAGCACGCCGACGCTGAGTCCCGGCGAGCTGCAGCGGCTGCGCCTGGCGACCCAGGTACGTTCGAGCCTGTTCGGGGTCGTGTACGTGCTCGACGAGCCTTCGGCCGGCCTGCACCCGGCCGACACCGAGGCGCTCCTGACCGCGCTCGACCAATTGAAGGCCTCGGGCAATTCGCTGTTCGTGGTCGAGCATGCGCTGGACGTGATCCGCTGCGCCGACTGGATCGTCGACGTCGGCCCGGCCGCGGGAGAACGCGGCGGCGAAGTGCTCTACAGCGGGCCGCCCGAGGGTTTGAAGAAGATCGAGGCCTCGCAGACGCGGCGCTACCTGTTCGACGATGCCGCCACTGCCGAACGCGTGCGGCGCGAACCCGCCGGCTGGCTGCGCCTGGAAGGCGTCAGCCGCAACAACCTGGAGAATCTGTCGGCCGAATTCCCGCTCGGCGTGCTCACCGCCGTCACCGGGGTGTCCGGCTCCGGCAAATCGAGCCTGGTGAGCCAGGTGCTGGTCGACCTGGTGGCCGGCGAGCTGGGACAGGGCACGCACGCGGAGCAGCAGGAAGAGCCCGACGACCTGGAACAGGAAGCGGCGATGCCGCTCGAAGGTCGCATCGTGGCCGGCATGGAGACGGTGCGGCGCATGGTGCGGGTCGACCAGAAGCCGATCGGGCGCACGCCGCGCTCGAACCTCGCCACCTACACCGGCCTGTTCGACCAGGTACGCAAACTCTTCGCCGCCACCAAGATGGCGAAGTCGCGCCGCTACGACGCCGGCCGCTTTTCCTTCAACGTCGCCAAGGGCCGCTGCGAGACCTGCCAGGGAGAAGGCTCGGTGATGGTCGAGCTGCTGTTCCTGCCGAGCGTGTACGCGCCGTGCCCGGCCTGCGAGGGCGCGCGCTACAACCCGCAGACGCTGGAAGTAACCTACAAGGAGCGCAACATCGCCGAGGTGCTGGGGATGACGGTCGATGCAGCCTATGAGTTCTTTGCCGGCGAAGCGCTGGTCGAGCGCTCGCTGGAGGTGCTGCGCGAAGTCGGCCTGGGCTACCTGCGTCTGGGCCAGCCTGCCACCGAACTGTCCGGCGGCGAGGCCCAGCGCATCAAGCTGGCGACCGAACTGCAGCGCGCCGGCCGTGGCAACACCCTGTATATCCTGGACGAGCCGACCACCGGCCTGCACCCCTCGGACGTCGACCGCCTGATCGTCCAGCTCGAGCGCCTGGTCGACGCCGGCAACACGGTGGTCGTGGTCGAGCACACGATGCGCGTGGTGGCCGCCTGCGACTGGGTGATCGACATCGGGCCGGGTGCCGGCGACGAGGGCGGCACGGTGGTGGCGGCCGGTCCGCCCGAGAAGGTGGCGCGCGCGGCAAGGAGCCGCACGGCCTCGTATTTACGGCCGTATTTACGCCCTGAACAAGGGGGATGAGCGAGGGGAGGAGGGCGCACGGTTGAACGTGCCCCAGCGTCACAATTGCGTTACACTTAGGATATTTTTCCTTAAAATAATCGCAATACATGACCGGCACCTCGCTCGATAACACCCAGTTTCGCCGCATTCTCTCGCGCAACGTCGCCCTGCCGCTCAGCCTGAGCGTGCTCAGCGCGATCGTGTTCGTCGCGATCGTTGCCTACCTCGTCAACGTACTGAACCGGGTCGAGCATTCGCAAGAAGTGATCGGCAACGCCAACGAGGTCAGCAAACTCGTCGCGGACATGGAGGCCGGCATGCGCGGCTATGTCATTTCCGGCGACGAAAGCTTCCTCAATCCCTACACGGTCGCCAAGCCCAAGGTCGACGTCGAACTCGACAGGCTGCTCGAGCTGGTGGCCGACAACCCGAGCCAGGTCGCCCACCTGAACCGGGTGCGCGGCGCACATAGCGAATGGGCGAGGTTCCTCGACCAGATGATCGGGCGCCGCCGCGCCGGCGACAACGTGGCCGAGGCGATTGGCAGCGGGCGCGGGAAAAGCCTCACCGACGACATGCGCAGCCAGTTCGCTTCCTTCGTGGCCAGCGAACGCGCGCAGCTGCAGGCACGCGGCGAGCAGGCGCGCTCGGTCATCACCTGGTCGGTCGGTTCCTACCTGCTGCTGACCCTGATCGTCGGCGGCCTGCTGGCGGCGGCGGGCCGGCGCGAGCTGGTGCGCCTGTCGACTGCCTATAACGACGTGCTCAAGCACGAGAACGAACACAATACCGAGCTGCGCCACCTGAGCTGGCTGCGCACCGGCCAGACCGAACTGGCGGCGAAAAGCATCGGCCTCAATTCCCTGGAGACGCTCGCGCATACCGTGCTCGACCATGTGGTGCGCTACCTCGGCGGCTCGGTGGCGGCGATGTATTTCCGCAGCGACGACGGCGTCATGCGCCGCATCGGCGCCTTCGGTTTCTCGAACGAAAACGAAGAGCACGCCAAGGTGATCCAGCCTGGCGCCTCGCTGGCCAGCCAGGCCGCCAACGAAAACCGCCTGCTGCGCGTGAAGGAATTGCCGGACAACTACATCAAGGTGGGCTCGAGCCTGGGCGAGACCGCGCCGCGCGAGATCGTGATCGCACCGTTCGCGAATTTCGGCAAGGTCAAGGGCGTGATGGAAATCGGCTTCCTGCATCCGGTGCGCGAGCGCGACATCGAATTCCTGAGGCTCGTCGGCGACGCCATCGGCGCTTCGGTGGGCGCCGTCGTCTACCGCCAGCGCCTGCAGGATGCGCTCTCGGAAAGCCAGGCCCTGAACGAAGAGCTGCAGGTGCAGCAGGAAGAACTGCGCACCGCCAACGAGGAACTCGAGGAACAGTCGCGCGCGCTCGAGGAATCGCAGACCAGCCTGGAAAACCAGCAGGCCGAACTCGAACAGACCAACGACCAGCTGGCCGAGCAGGCGCTGAACCTGGACATGAAGAACGCGGCCCTGACCGAAGCCCAGGAGCAATTGCGCGCCCGCGCGCTGGACCTGGAGCGCGCCAGCCGCTACAAATCCGAGTTCCTGGCCAACATGTCGCACGAGCTGCGCACGCCGCTGAACAGCTCGCTCATCCTTGCCAAGCTGCTGGCCGACAACGTGCCGGGCAACCTCAACGAAGAGCAGGTGCGCTTTGCCCAGACGATTTATTCGGCCGGCAACGACCTGCTGCACCTGATCAACGACATCCTCGACATCTCCAAAGTCGAGGCCGGCAAGCTCGAACTGCTGCCGGAAGACCTGCCGATCCGCCGCACGGTCGAGGGCCTGGGCCGCACCTTCGAGCCGCTGGCCAAGCAGAAGGACTTGCGCTTCCAGGTCACGGTCGAGCCGAACGTGCCGCCGACCCTGCACACCGACCGCCAGCGCCTCGAGCAGGTGCTCAAGAACCTGCTGTCGAACGCGGTCAAGTTCACCGAGCAGGGCGAAGTGCAGCTGCACGTCGGCGCCACCGAGGAGGGCTGGATCCAGTTCACCGTGACGGACTCGGGCATCGGCATCGCCCAGGACCAGCAGGAACGCATCTTCGAAGCCTTCCACCAGGCCGACGGCACCGCCAACCGCCGCTTCGGCGGCACCGGCCTGGGCCTGTCGATCTCGCGCGATCTGACCAACCTGCTGGGCGGTTCCCTGGTCGTGACCAGCACGCCTGGCGTGGGCTCGACCTTCACCCTGAGCATGCCGAGGAACGGCACCGTGTCGGCTTCCCCGCCGGCCCCACGTACCGCCGCGCCGGCGCCGCGCCTGCCGAAGCCGGTCTTCGCACCGGAACCGGCGCCCGAGCTTCAGGAAAAACCTGAGGAACTCCCGGAAAAATCGCACTTCCCGGACGACCGCGAGAAGGATGCCGCCGGCGCCCGCACCGTGCTCGTCATCGAGGACGAGCCCGACTTCGCGCGCATCCTCTTCGACCTGGCGCACGACCTCGACTACCGCTGCCTGGTGGGGCTGACCGCCGGCGAAGGTCTGAAGCTGGCCGCCGAGGCAAGCCCGGATGCGATCCTGCTCGACATCCGCCTGCCGGACAGCTCGGGCCTGTCGGTGCTGCAACAGCTCAAAGACAACCCCGCCACCCGCCACATCCCGGTGCACGTGGTGTCGAGCATGGAAAATGGCGGCGAGGCGCTGCACCTGGGCGCCATCGGCTACGCGCTGAAGCCGACCACGCGCGAGCAGCTGGAAGACGTGTTCCGCAAGCTCCAGGAAAAGAGCTCGCAACAGATCAAGCGCGTGCTGCTGGTCGAGGACGACGAGCGCCAGCGCGAGAGCGTGGTGCAGCTGATTGCCGACGAGGACGTCAAGATCGACGCCGTCGGTTCCGGCGAGGAAGCCCTGAACCTCTTGCGCAGCGAGATTTTCGATTGCATGATCATCGACTTGAAGCTGCCCGACATGCAGGGCAAGGAATTGCTCGAGCGCATGTCGCACGAAGAACTGGTCTCGTTCCCGCCCGTCATCGTCTACACGGGCCGCAACCTGACGCGTGACGAGGAAGCCGAGCTGATGAAGTATTCGCGCTCGATCATCATCAAGGGAGCGCGTTCGCCGGAGCGCCTGCTCGACGAGGTGACGCTGTTCCTGCACAAGGTCGAGTCGCAGCTGTCGACCGAGCGCCAGCACATGCTCAAAACCGTGCGCGGCCGCGACCGCGTGTTCGAGGGCCGCACCATCCTGCTGGTCGACGATGACGTGCGCAACGTGTTCGCCCTGACCAGTGCCCTGGAGCAGCGCGGCGCGATCGTCGAGGTCGGCAGGAACGGCTTCGAGGCCATCGCCAAGCTCGACGAAGTCCCGGCCATCGACCTGGTGCTGATGGACATCATGATGCCGGGCATGGACGGCCTGGAAGCGACCCGCCGCATCCGCGCCGACGGCCGCTTCAACCGCCTGCCGATCATTGCCATCACCGCCAAGGCCATGAAGGACGACCAGGAACAATGCCTGGCCGCCGGCGCCAACGATTACCTGGCCAAGCCGATCGACCTGGGCCGCCTGTATTCGCTGCTGCGGGTCTGGATGCCGACCATGGAGCGCGTATAAGCCAGCCTATGAAACATCCACCCGACGACATCGATATCGAACTGCGGATGCTGGTCGAGGCGGTCTACCTCAAGTACAACTACGACTTCCGCGACTACACTGGCGCTTCGCAAAAGCGCCGGGTGCTGGTCGCCATGCGCGAGATGGGTTGCGAGACCGTATCCGACCTGCAGGCCAGGGTGTTGCACAAGCCGGAGGCCTTCGCCCAGCTGTTGCAATACCTGACCATTCCCGTCACCGAAATGTTCCGCGACCCCGAGTTCTACGCAGCCCTGCGCAGCCAGGTCGTGCCGCACCTGTCGACCTACCCGTCGCTGAAATTGTGGGTGGCCGGCTGCAGCACCGGCGAGGAAGTGTATTCGCTGGCGATCCTGCTGCACGAGGAAGGCCTGCTCGAGCGCAGCATCATCTACGCCACCGACATCAATCCGGAGTCGCTCGAAAGCGCGCGCCGCGGGGTATTCCAGCTCGACCGGATGCGCCTGTACACCGAGAACTACCAGAAGGCCGGCGGCAAGCGCGCGTTTTCCGATTACTACACGGCGGCCTATGGCGGGGCGCTGTTCGAGCGCAGCCTGGTCGAGAACGTGACCTTCGCCGACCACAGCCTGGCGACCGACACCGTGTTCTCGGAAACGCATTTCATCAGCTGCCGCAACGTGATGATTTATTTCAACCGGCGCCTGCAGAACCGGGTGCTGGGCCTGTTCCACGAGTCGCTCTGCCACCGCGGCTTCCTGGCGCTGGGCAGCAAGGAAAGCATCGACTTTTCCAGCCATGCCACGCGTTTCGAAGCCATTGCCCGGCGCGAGCGCATCTTCCGCAAGGCGGCCGAATGAAGGCGCTGCCGCAAGCCGTGGTCGAGGCCCTGGCCAGCCGCCGCATCGAAGCCGTCGTCATCGGCGCCTCGGCCGGGGGCGTCGATGCGCTGGTGGACTTGCTGCCGGCGCTGCCCGCGGCCTTCGGGCCGGCCACCGTCTGCATCCTGCACGTGCCGGGCGACCGCGAAAGCCGCCTGGCCGAACTGTTCGCCGCGCGCCTGGATTTGCCGGTGCGCGAGGCGCTGGACAAGCAACCAGTCGAACCCGGCACGGTGTATTTCGCCGGCGCCGGCTACCACCTGTCGATCGAACAGGAACGCGTTTTTTCCCTCAGCTGCGAGCCGCCGGTGCACTATGCACGTCCGGCCATCGACGTGCTGATGGAGTCCGCCGCCGATGCCTATGGTCCGGCATTGGCAGGCATTTTACTCACCGGCGCCAACATCGATGGCGCCGCGGGCATGCACAAGATCAGGCAGCGCGGCGGCCTGACGGTGGTCCAGGACCCAAAGGAGGCGCAGGCGGCGACGATGCCGCTCGAAGCGATCCGCAGGTGCGATGCGCACCTGGTCCTGCCGCTGTCCGCCATCCGCGAACTGCTGCCCCTGCTGGAGACAACATGAGCGACCATAACCTGAGCAAACTACTGATCGTCGATGACCTTCCCGACAACCTGCGCGCGCTCGACGCCCTGATCCGCGACGAGCAGCGCCTCGTCTTCCACGCGCACTCCGGGGACGAAGCGCTCGCGCTGCTGCTCGAGCACGAGTTTGCATTGGCCATCCTCGACGTCCAGATGCCGGGCATGGACGGCTTCGAACTGGCCGAGCTCATGCGCGGTACCGAGCGCACGCGCAACATCCCGATCGTCTTCGTCTCCGCCGCCGGGCGCGAACTGAACTATGCTTTCAAGGGCTACGAGACGGGCGCCGTCGACTTCCTGTATAAACCGCTGGATCCGGACGCGGTGCGCGGCAAGGTCAACGTCTTCGTCGCGCTCGACCAGCAGCGGCGCGAAACGCGGCGCCAGATGGAAGCGCTGGAAAAGAGCCGGCGCGAGCAGGAAGTGCTGCTCGCGGAACTGAATGCGACGCAAGCCGAACTGCAGCGCTCCCTGCGCATGCGCGACGAGTTCATGTCGCTCGTCGCCCACGAGTTGCGCACGCCGCTGAACACGCTGTTCCTGGAAACCCAGATGCGCACCCTGCACCTCAAGCGCGGCAACCTGGCCGCCTTCGCGGGCGAGCAGATGGGCGCCATGGTCAAGCGCGACGAACGCCAGATCAAGGCCATGATCCGCTTGATCGACGACATGCTCGACGTCACCCGCATGAGGAACGGCACGCTGTCGGTGCGCCCGGCCCAGGTCGAGCTCATCGGCATGCTGGAGCGCGTGGTGAGCGACCTGTCGCTGCAGGCCGCGGCCAGCGGCTGCGCCATCGCCCTGGTGCCGCACCCGCCGGTGACGGGCTGCTGGGACGAGTTCCGCATCGAGCAGGTCGTCGTCAACCTGCTGACCAATGCGCTGCGCTACGGCGGCGGCTGCGACGTGGAAGTGAGCGTGGCGGTCGAGGGCAAGTGCGCGCGCATTGACGTGGCCGACAAGGGGAAGGGCATTTCGCCGGACGACATCGAGCGCATCTTCCAGCCCTTCGAGCGCGGCGCGCGCAATGGCGAGCCGAAGGGGCTCGGCCTGGGCCTGTACATTTCGCGCCAGCTGGCCACCGCCCACGGCGGGGATCTGAGCGTGACCAGCGTGCCGGGGCAGGGCTCGACTTTCAGCTTGCTGCTGCCTTGCGATGTGACGGTGGCTGAGCCGGCACCGGCACCGGCCTGAGCAGAAGCGCAGGATCGTACGGCGCGCGGTTGCAAAGCGCGCGCCTTTCAATCACACTGACAGGTCTCTTGCGAGACCGACATCCCTGCCAAGCGGGTTTTGCTTCGTCTCTGCGATAGTAGAAATTAATCGATAGTATCGAATCAATTAATTTTACAAGCGACCGCAAGCGCTTTACACTTGCATTCATCAACTTTGATACACAACACAACAGGAGCTTCCATGTCCCTTATCAACACCGAGATCAAGCCTTTCAAAGCCACCGCTTACCACGCTGGCAAGTTCATCGACCTGACCGAAGAACAATTCAAAGGCACCTGGTCCGTCCTGATGTTCTACCCGGCCGACTTCACCTTCGTCTGCCCGACCGAACTGGAAGACCTGGCTGATTTCCAGCCTGAATTCGAAAAGATGGGCGTCAAGGTCTACGGCGTGTCGACCGACACCCACTTCGCCCACAAGGCATGGCACGACACGTCGGAAGCGATCAAGAAGGTCAACTACCCGCTGATCGGCGACCCGACCGGCGTCCTGGCACGTAACTTCCAGGTCATGATCGAAGAAGAAGGCCTGGCACTGCGCGGCACCTTCGTCATCAATCCTGAAGGCCAGATCAAGGTCATGGAAGTGCACGACAACGGCATCGGCCGCGACGCTTCGGAACTGATGCGCAAAGTGAAGGCTGCCCAGTACGTCGCCGCCCACCCAGGCCAGGTCTGCCCAGCCAAGTGGACCGAAGGCGCAGAAACGCTCACCCCATCGCTGGATCTGGTTGGCAAGATCTAAGTAGTTGCAGCAAGCAGTAGATAAGTAACACGCAGGACCCGGACACTGGCCCGCGCAAGGCCGGCCAGTGTCCAACCCCTACAGAATTCAAGGAAAACATCATGCTGGAAGCAACCCTCAAGAAGCAATTACAAGCCTATTTGGAAAAAGTGGTGCAGCCGATTGAGATCGTTGCATCGCTCGATGACTCGCCAAAAGCGCGTGAAATGCAGGACCTGCTCAAGGAAATCGCTTCCCTGAGCGCCAAGATTACCTACCGCGAAGACGGCAGCGGCGTGCGCAAGCCGTCCTTCGCGATCAACCGCGTCGGCACCGACATCGGCATCGAATTCGCCGCGATTCCGCTCGGCCACGAGTTCACCTCGCTGGTGCTGGCCCTGCTGCAGGTCGGCGGCCACCCGATCAAGTTCGACGAGGCGGTCATTGAACAGATCAGGAACCTCGACGGCGACTACGTGTTCGAGGCCTTTATTTCGCTGTCCTGCCATAACTGCCCGGAAGTGGTGCAGGCGCTGAATTCGATGTCCATCATCAACCCGCGCATCAAGGTCACCACCATCGACGGCGGCCTGTTCAAGGATGAAGTCGAGTCGCGCCAGATCCTGGCCGTGCCGATGATGTTCCTGAACGGCGAGCACTTCGGCCAGGGCCGCATGAGCGCCGAGGAAATCCTCGCCAAGCTCGACACCGGCGCCGGCAAGCGCAAGGCTGCCGAACTGAGCAAGAAAGAAGCCTTCGACGTGCTGATCGTCGGCGGCGGTCCTGCCGGTGCGGCCGCGGCGATCTATGCCGCCCGCAAAGGCATCCGCACCGGCGTCGTGGCCGACCGCTTCGGCGGCCAGGTGCTCGACACCCTGGCGATCGAGAACTTCGTTTCGGTGAAGGAAACCGAAGGCCCGAAGTTTGCCGTATCGCTGGAAGAGCACGTCAAGCAGTACGAGGTCGACATCATGAACCTGCAGCGCGCCGCCAAGCTGGAAAAGAACGGCAAGCTGTTCGAAGTGACGACCGAAGACGGCGCCGTGCTGAAATCGACGTCGGTGATCATCTCCACTGGCGCCCGCTGGCGCGAAATCAACGTGCCGGGCGAGAAAGAGTACAAGAACCACGGCGTGGCGTACTGCCCGCACTGCGACGGCCCGCTGTTCAAGGGCAAGCGCGTGTCGGTGATCGGCGGCGGTAACTCGGGCGTGGAAGCGGCGATCGACCTGGCCGGCATCGTCGAGCACGTGACGCTGATCGAATTCGGCGCCGAACTGCGCGCCGACGCGGTCCTGCAGCGCAAGCTCTACAGCCTGAAGAACGTGGACGTGATCAAGAGCGCCCAGACCACGGAAATCCATGGCGACGGCAAGAAGGTGACGGGCCTGTCGTACAAGGACCGCAACAGCGGCGAAGTCAAGACGGTCGAGCTGGCCGGCGTCTTCGTGCAGATCGGCCTGGTGCCGAACGCCGAGTGGCTGAAGGACACGCTGGAGCTGTCGCCTTACGGCGAGATCGAAGTCGACGCCCGTGGCGAAACCTCGATCCCGGGCGTGTTCGCCGCCGGCGACGTGACGACCGTGCCGTTCAAGCAGATCGTCATCGCCGTGGGCGAGGGCGCCAAGGCTTCGCTGGCAGCGTTCGACTACATGATGCGCTTGCCGACCGAAGAGACGGATGCGGTGGATATGGAAGCGAAGGCTGCGTAAGTAAGCGGAGCAGGAAAACGAAAACGCCATCCCGATGCAGGTCGGGGTGGCGTTTTTTATTGGTGGCGTGAAAAAGGCGGTAGGGTGGACGGGTTTCCCGTCCACGCGTTCGACCAGTGCGGGAATATTGACAGCGCGATTGTTCATCGGATTGTTGAACGCGTGGACGGGGGAACCCGTCCACCCTACAGATTTGAGGCATAGAAAAAGCGCCGTGCCACTCCTGTGGTACGGCGCTTTCGTAATCGTGCGCGGCTGTAGACCGCGGCTTTGCTAAAATGGCGACATCAGGGCCGCATCGTGCGGCTAACTGGCGCCATCTTGTGCGACCTTAGTGAAACATCAATACAGCCGCGCCCTGCAGCGTATTCGTTTCATATACCAGCCAGGCGGCAGCGGCGGCCAGGGCCAGTTGGAGTGCGGTCAGGGTGGTAGGGATCGAGCGCATGATGTTCTCCGGTCTTCGTCTGTGTACGTTTCGTTTTTGCGTCTGTATGGTGCCATCTTAGGCCCGTCGCACATTGCGCAACATCGGCGGGAACTCCGCCGTTGTGTAGGAAAAGACCTTGCGACACTGTCTCAACGGCAGGAAGAGCCTAAAAGTAGGCCTCCTACGCCGGGTCTAGCGCGCGTCCTATAGCCGTGCTCGCTCGCGCTGACTACAGTGCGTGCATGACCCGACACGACCCCCAACTCCTCCACAACGGCCTCCTCGCGGTACGCCGCAATACCATACGCAAGCTGCTGCGCTCCGTGTTCGGCATCGAACGCCTGCGCGACGGGCAGCAGCGCGTGATCGACAGCATCCTGGACGGCAAGGACACGCTGGCGATCATGCCCACCGGCGGCGGCAAGTCGCTGTGTTACCAGATTCCGGCGCACATCCTGAAAGGCACGACGGTGGTCGTCTCGCCGCTCATCTCCCTCATGAAAGACCAGCTGGAAAAACTCGAGGAGCTGGGCATCCGTGCCTGCCAGGTCAACAGCAGCCTGAATGCCGAGGAGGAGCACGCGGCGCTCGACGCCATCGCGGCGGGAGAATGCGAAATCGTCTTCTGCACCCCGGAGCGCCTGGCGTCGCCGGATTTCCTGGCCGTGCTCAAGCAGGCGAACATCGTGCTGGTCGCCGTCGACGAGGCCCATTGCATTTCCCAATGGGGCCACGACTTCCGCCCGGCCTACATCGAAATGGCGGCCGCGATCGCCGCGCTGGGCCAGCCGCCGGTGCTGGCGCTGACCGCCACCGCGACCGACGAGGTCATCGACGACATCGGCCGCCAGCTGAACCGCTCGCGCCTGAACGTCATCAATACCGGCATCTACCGGCCCAACCTGCACTACAGCGTGGTGCAGGTGACCAATCCCGACCAGAAGTACGCCGAGGCGCGCCGCCTGGTAGCGGAAACGGAAGGCGTGGGCATCGTCTATGCGGCCACCGTCAAGGCCGCCGAGGAAATGCACCGCATCCTCGAGGAAGCGGGCGAATCGGTCACGCTGTATCACGGCAAACTGCCGGCCGCCGAACGGCGCGCCAACCAGGACCTGTTCATGAACGACGAGCGCCGCGTGATGGTGGCGACGAACGCCTTCGGCATGGGCATCGACAAGAGCGATACCCGCTTCGTCGTCCACCTGCAGATTCCGGCCAACCTCGAATCGTATTACCAGGAGTCGGGCCGGGCAGGGCGCGACGGCAAGGACGCCAGCTGCACCCTGCTGTTCCTGCAGGACGACAAGCGCCTCCAGCAGTTCTTCCTGGTGAAGCACTATCCGGACGCCGCCGAGATCCGCTCGGTCTTTGATGCCGCCTGCGAGCTGGCGGAATCGGGCACGGTCACGACCGAGCGCCTCGAAGAAAAGCTGGTCGACTTGAACGAAGCGAAGATCAAGGTCTGCCTCAAGCTGCTCAGGGACGCCAAGCTGGTGCGCCAGAACCGCAAGCTCGAATTCGTGGTCACCAGCGCCGAGCCGAAGGCGGCCACCTTCGAGGCCCTGGCCGAAGTCTATGTGCAGAAGCAGGACCACGACCGCGAATCGCTCGAGAAGATGGTGGGCTATGCCGTGAGCGGCTTCTGCCGTTGGAAGCTGATGCTCGACTACTTCGGCGACGAGGTCGAGGGCTTCGAGAAGTGCTGCAAGTGCGACAACTGCAAGAACCCGCCGGCGCTGGCGCTGGACGATATCGAGATCCGCGACGACGAGTTCGACCATACGCCCGAGCCGGAACCGGCCGGGCCGCATTTCGAGGTCGGCATGCAGGCGAAGGTGCCGAAGTACGGGGCAGGCGTGGTGACCAGCGTCGCGGGCGACCAGGTCGGCATCGACTTCCCGGACGGCGAGCATCGCAGCTTTATGGCAGACTTTGTAGAGCCAGCCTGAAGCTGGGAAAGGACCGTATGGCGGATATGGTGGTAGTGCGCAAGGAGGGGCTGTACTGCGTCCCTGGCGGGTTCTATATCGACCCCTGGCGTCCGGTGGAGCGCGCGGTGATCACGCACGCCCATGGCGACCATGCGCGCTACGGCCACGGCCGCTACCTCACCGCCGCCAGCGGCGTGCACGTGCTGCGTTCGCGCCTGGGCGACATCAACGTCGAGGGCCTCGAGTACGGCGCGACGACGGTGCACAACGGCGTCACCATCTCCCTGCACCCGGCCGGCCACGTGCTCGGCTCGGCCCAGGTGCGCATGGAATACCAGGGCGAAGTCTGGGTGGCCTCGGGCGACTACAAGATCGAACCCGATAAAACCTGCGCGCCCTTCGAGCCGGTGCGCTGCCATACCTTCATCACCGAGTCCACTTTCGGCCTGCCCATCTACCGCTGGGAGCCGGAGCAATCCATCTTCGACGACATGAACCGCTGGTGGCGCAAGAATGCGGAAGAGGGGCGCTGCAGCGTCGTCTTCGGCTATTCCTTCGGCAAGGCGCAGCGCATCCTGTCCGGGCTGGATCCGGCGATCGGGCCCATCGTCTGCCACGGCGCGGTCGAGCCCCTGAACCGAGTCTATCGCGAGGGCGGCATCCTGTTGCCGCCCACCCTGATGGTGAGCGATCTCGACAAGGCGGCTTTGAAACAGGCGATCGTGGTTGCGCCGCCGTCCGCCTCGGGCTCGCCCTGGATGAAGCGCTTCGGCGACTACAGCGACGCCTTTGCCAGCGGCTGGATGCAGCTGCGCGGCGCGCGCCGCCGGCGCGGCGTCGACCGCGGCTTCGTGCTGTCCGACCATGCCGACTGGCCGGGATTGATGTCGGCGATCGCCGCCACCGGCGCCGAGCGCATCATCGTCACCCACGGCTCGATTCCCGTGATGGTGAAATGGCTGTGCCAGCAGGGACTGGACGCGGCCGGCTTCGACACCGAATACGGCGACGACGATGACGATGTGGGCATCGCTCCGCAACCGGCTGAAGCCGTGGAGGCGAAGGAGGCGAGCGATGCGTGAGTTTGCCCGCCTGTTCGCCGAGCTCGACGAAACCACTGCCACCAACCGCAAGCTCGAAGCCCTGCAAGCCTATTTTTCCACCGCCGCGCCCGAGAACGCCGCCTGGGCCGTCTACTTCCTCGCCGGCGGCAAGCCGCGCCAGGCGGTGCCGACCAAGCTGCTGCGCCAGTACGCGATCGAATACGCGGTGCTCGACGAGTGGCTGTTCGACGAGTCTTACCACGCCGTCGGCGACATGGCCGAAACCATCGCCCACATCCTGCCGCCGCCGGAAAAGCGCAGCGACGTCGGCCTGGCCGAATGGATGACCGAGCGCATCGGCCCGCTGCGCGGCGCGGACCCGGCGGTGATCCGCGAAGCCCTGTTCAGCTACTGGAACGAGCTCGATACGCGCGAGCGCTTCCTGTTCTGCAAACTGATCGGCGGCGGCTTCCGGGTCGGCGTCTCGCGCCTGCTCGTCACGCGCGCCCTGGCCAACATCGCGGCCGTGGACAGCAAGCTGATCGCCCAGCGCCTGATGGGCTGGACCGACGGCAGCGTGCGCCCGACCGCCACCAAGTTCCTGCAGCTGATCGCGGCCCAGTCCGACGAGGAGCACAAGCTGCGCGGCGGCCAGCCCTATCCCTTCTTCCTCGCGCATCAACTGCAGGGCGACCCGGCGGCGCTGGGCGACTTGCACGACTGGCAGGTCGAGTGGAAGTACGACGGCATCCGCGCCCAGCTGGTGCGGCGCGGCGGCCAGAACTACCTGTGGTCGCGCGGCGAAGACCTGATCAGCGAGCGCTTCCCGGAACTGTGCAGCGTGCGCCTGCCCGAGGGGACGGTGGTCGACGGCGAGGTGCTGGTCTGGGATCACCTGAATGACGCGCCCGCGCCCTTCGCCGAACTGCAGCGCCGCATCGGACGCAAGACCTTGTCCAACAAGCTGTTGGCCGAGCTGCCGGCGGTGCTGGTCTGCTACGACCTGCTGGAACTCGACGGCGTCGACCTGCGTGCGCTGCCCCAGCACGAAAGGCGTGCGCTGCTCGAAACCCAGGTGGCCGCCTGCGACCAGCCGCAGCTGAAGATTTCGCCGCTGGTCCACGCCGATTCCTGGGAGGCGCTGGCTATGCTCCGCGCCGAGTCGCGGGCGCGCGGCGTCGAGGGCATGATGGTCAAGGCGAAGAGTGCGCAGTACGGCGTCGGCCGCACCAAGGACGTCGGCACCTGGTGGAAGTGGAAGATCGATCCCTACTCGGTCGACGCGGTGCTGATCTACGCCCAGGCCGGCCACGGCCGGCGCGCCTCGCTCTATACCGACTACACCTTTGCCGTGTGGGACGAGGAGGAGGGCGAGCGCCGCCTGGTGCCTTTCGCTAAGGCCTACTCCGGGCTGACCGATGCCGAGATCGCGCAGGTCGACAATGCGATCCGCAAGACGACCATCGAAAAATTCGGCCCGGTGCGTTCGGTGAAGCCGACGATGGTGTTCGAGATCGGTTTCGAGGGCATCGCGCTGTCCTCGCGCCACAAGGCGGGGATTGCGGTGCGCTTCCCGCGCATCCTGCGCCGGCGCGACGACAAGACGGTCGACGATGCCGATACCCTCGACACCCTGAAAGGCCTGCTGGCCGCCGCCGCGGCATGAGCAAAAGCGTGAGCAAGACTGTGAGCGCGGCCGTGAGCGGAACCTTGAACGGGCCGACGCCGACCGTCGTCAAGGACTGGTTCGCCGGGCGCGGCTGGAAGGTCTTCCCGTTTCAAAAAGAGGTGTGGAAAGCGGCCCTTGCCGGGCAGTCCGGGCTGCTGCATGCGAATACCGGCGCGGGCAAGACCTTCGCCGTCTGGTTCGCCGCCCTGCAACGCGGGGCGCTGGCGAAAGGACGCATGAGCGGCCTGCGCGTGCTGTGGATCACGCCGATGCGGGCGCTCGCGGCCGACACCCAGCGCGCGCTCGAAGAATCGGCAGCGCAGCTCGCGCCCAACTGGACCATCGGCGCCCGCACCGGCGACACCGGCTCGGCCGAGCGCGCGCGCCAGTCGCGCAGCTGGCCCACGGCGCTCGTCACCACGCCCGAGAGCCTGTCCCTGCTGCTGTCCCATGCGGCGGCGCAGGAGCAGTTCAAGCACCTCGACATGATCGTCATCGACGAATGGCACGAACTGATGGGCAGCAAGCGCGGGGTGCAGGTGCAGCTGGCGCTGGCGCGGCTGCGCGCATGGCTCCCGGAACTCGTCGTGTGGGGCGTGTCGGCGACGATGGGCGACCTGGACCTGGCGCGCAAGGTGCTGCTGGGAGATACGCCCGGGGTGCTCGTCGAGGGCAACACCAAGAAGGAAATCGTCGTCGACTCGCTGATCCCGAAGGACGTGTCGCGCTTTCCCTGGGGCGGCCACCTCGGCCTGCAGATGCTCAAACCCGTCATCGACGAGATCGAGCACTACGACGCGACCCTGGTGTTTACCAATACGCGCGCGCAGTCGGAGATCTGGTACCAGAACATCCTGGAAGCGCGGCCCGACTGGGCCGGCGTCATCGCGCTGCACCACGGTTCGCTCGCGCGCGAGGTGCGCGACTGGGTCGAGATGGGCCTCAAGAAGGGCGAGCTGAAGGCCGTGATCTGCACGGCCAGCCTCGATCTGGGCGTGGACTTCCTGCCGGTCGAGCGCGTGCTGCAGGTCGGCAGCGCGAAAGGCATCGCGCGCCTGCTGCAGCGGGCCGGGCGCAGCGGCCACGCGCCGGGGCGGGTGTCGCGCGTGACGCTGGTGCCCACCAACAGCCTGGAGATCCTGGAGGCGGCCGGCGCCAAGGTGGCGGTGGCCGAGCGCAAGATCGAGGGCCGCTATGTGCCCAACAAACCCTTCGACGTGCTGGTGCAGCACCTGGTGACGGTGGCGCTGGGCGGGGGCTTCCGCTCGGAGCAGCTGTTCGAGGAAGTGAAAAGCGCCTGGTCCTACCGCGCGTTGACCGAAGAGGAATGGCAGTGGGCGCTCGATTTCGTCGCGCGCGGCGGCCAGAGCCTGACCGTGTATCCGGAATACCGGCGCGTGCTGCCGGACGAGGAGGGCGTCTACCGGGTACCGGACGTGGCCATCGGCAGGCGGCACCGGATGGGCATCGGCACCATCGTCTCGGACGCGACGATCCAGGTGAAGTACATGGGCGGCGGGCGCATCGGCAGCATGGAGGAGTCCTTCATCTCGCGCCTGAAGCAGGGCGACCATTTCCTGTTCGGCGGGCGCATCCTCGAATTCGTCCGCGTGCACGAGATGACGGCCTTCGTGAAGCGCGCCACCGGCAACCGCGGGGCGATCGCCCGCTGGCAGGGCGCGAAGATGCCGATGTCGTCGGAACTGGCGCACGCCGCCCTCGAACAGCTGCGCCAGGCCGCCGAGGGCCGCTTCGTCGGGCCGGAGATGCAGGCGATCCGCCCGCTCATCGAGATCCAGCAGAAGTGGTCGGCGCTGCCCACGATCGACACCCTGGTGCTGGAATTGATGAAGAGCCGCGAGGGCTGGCACCTGTTCGTCTATCCCTTCGCGGGCCGCTCGGTGCACATGGGCCTCGCGTCCCTGTTCGCTTACCGCATCGGGCGCCGGCAGCCGATCACCTTCTCGATTGCGATCAACGATTACGGCTTCGAGCTGATGGCGCCGGAGCCGGTCGACTGGGAAGCGGAGTTCAAGGGCGCGACCGGGAGCGATGTGCCGCTGTTCGATACCGAGCGCCTGCTGGAGGACGTGCTCGAGAGCCTGAACGCGACCCAGCTGTCGCAGCAGCGCTTTCGCGAAGTAGCGCGCATCGCCGGGCTCGTATTCCAGGGCTATCCGGGCCAGCCGAAATCGAACCGCCAGGTGCAGGCTTCGTCCTCGCTGTTTTTCGAAGTCTTCCGCAAGCACGACGCCGGCAACCTCCTGCTGACGCAGGCGCAGCGCGAAGTGCTGGAGCAGGAGCTCGAGCTGACCCGCCTGCGCGACACCCTGCACGAACTGCATGCGCGTAAAATCGCCTACCGCGTGGTCAAGCGCGCCACGCCCTTCGGCTTTGCGCTGATGGTCGAGCGCTTCCGCGAAAAAGTCAGCACCGAAAAACTCAACGACCGCGTCGCGCGCATGCTGCGCGAACTGGAGAAGGCAGCGGAAGTATGACCGCGTCGACCGTGTATTGCGCCGTCCAGGTGGCGGGCGAACTGCTGCTGCTCCTGCCCGAAAAAGCGGTGTTCTGGCCGGCGCAAAAGATGCTGATCATTGCCGACATCCACTTCGGCAAGGCGGCTTCCTTCCGGGCCCTCGGGGTGCCGGTGCCGCGCGGGACCACCACCGAAAACCTGACCGGCCTCGACTTGCTGATCGAACGCCACGGGGCGCGCCATGTCGTCTTCCTCGGTGACTTCCTGCACGCGCGCGCCGCCCATGCCTCGAGCACCCAGCAGGCGATGCTGGCCTGGCGCCGGTCGCGGCTTGATGTGCGCCTGACCCTGGTGCGCGGCAATCACGACAAGCATGCGGGCGACCCGGCGGCAAGCCTCGGCATCGAACTGGTGGACGAGCCGCATGCCGTCGGGCCGTTCGCCTTCTGCCACCATCCCGACCTCGACACCGCAGGCTACGCGCTGGCCGGCCACGTGCACCCGGCCTGGGTGCTGGCGACGCGCTTCGATTCGCTGCGCCTGCCGTGCTTCGTGGTCGGCACCGGGCGCATGATCCTGCCTTCCTTCGGTTCCTTCACCGGCGGCCACGTGGTCCAGCGCGAGCCGGGCGACACCATCTTCGTCACCTCCGGCGAGGCCGTGCACAGCGTTCGTTAGCGTACTGATGTCGCCAGGGCACTGGCGTACCTTCCAGATATCGCAGAACAATTGTTCGGCCCACGATCGAGGAGACCCACCATGACACTTCGCCACACCCTGTGTGCGACGCCGCTGTTGCTCACCTTGGCTGCAGTGCTGCCGCTGTCGGCGCTGACGCTGGCGCCGATTCCTGCCCATGCCCAGCAATATGCGCGCGACAGCCTTCCCACGCCTGCCATCCGCGGCTTCAACGTTAACGAGGTGCGGCGCCTGGCGCCCGGTGTCGAGCTGCATTTCGACCTCTACGGCACGCCGGGCGGCAACGCGACCCTGCGCATCGACGGCGCCACCCGCAACGTTTATATGTCGGAAACCGAGCCGGGCCAGTATGTCGGCAGCTACACGATCGGCAACCGCGACCGCATCACGAATGCCAGCGGCGTCACGGCCAACCTGCGCCTCGGCAACCGCGTTGCCACCAGCGTGCTCGCCGAATCGGTGGTGCGCGACGGCGCTCCGCGCGCGAACCGCCGCGGCGACCTGGCGACGGTGCCCCGCATCGAGCGCTTCGAGGTACGCGGCAGCGAGGAGCTGGCGCCGGGCAACGACATCGGCTTCACGGTCTTCGGCACGCCGGGCGCGCGCGTCGAGCTGACGATGGCCGGTGCGCGCGGCGTCTTCTTCCTGCCGGAAGTGCGTCCCGGCGAATACGCGGCCGACTACACGATCCGCCGCGACGACCGGCTCAGCCCGGACGCGCGGGTGACGGCGACGATCCGCGCCAACGGCCGCTACACGACCCAGGTGCTGGGCCGCCCGCTGCTGGCAGGCACCGCGCCACGCCCGATCGCCACCAGCGCGCCGCGTACGGCCCGCTATTGCACCAACTGCGCGACGGTGGAAGCCGTGAACGTGGTGGAAGTGAGCGGGGAGGGCAACTACCTCGGCACGGTGGGCGGCGCGGTCGTCGGCGGCCTGCTCGGCAGCCAGGTCGGCAGCGGCAGCGGACGCACTGCGGCCACGGTCGCGGGCGCGGTCGGCGGCGGGGTGGTCGGACGCAACATCGAACGCAACGCCCGCCGCAGCCAGCGCTATGAAGTCGTCGTGCGCTATTCGGGGAACGGAGCGACGCAGACGCTGCAGTTCGACAACGACCCGGGCTTCCGCGCGGGGGATGCGGTGCGGGTGAATAATGGGGTGTTGTCGCGGGACGAATAACGTAGCGATCCTGCCGACAAGGTTTCACCATCTGCAGACAACAACGTATCCGCGAGCATGAATGGTGAGGGAGGACGTAGGGTGGGCGGGGAACCCGCCCGGTGAACCCGTCATTGAGACCATTGGCCTCAATGACCCCTACGTCCCTTGCGTCTCGCTTTTCGAATGATCGGCGCGCCAAATTATTACGGCTCCGACATGGCGGTTCTTGTTGAAACCGTCACGGTCGGAGCCGTTTGTCCTTGCCGGGATCAACCCGGCCATACCGCAACTTACACCGTCGCCAGCACCTGGTCGCCGCCGGCCGCATCCAGCTCGGCCTTCTTGGCGCCGGCACCCTTGGTGCGCGAGCGCGAGGGTGGCAGGCGGCGCAGGGTCTTGAGCGCTTCGGCGTCCTTGATGCCGATGGTGCGCTGGTCGACCGTGATCAGCCCGATTTCGTTAAAGGCCGACAGGGTGCGGCTCACCGTTTCCAGCGTCAGGCCCAGGTAGCTGCCGATCTCGTGGCGCGTCATGCGCAGGTTGAACAGCTTGCTCGAGTAGCCCATCGCGGCGAAACGGTCGGCCAGCGAGACCAGGAAGCGGGCCACGCGTGCCTCGGCCGACAGGGCGCCGAGCATGCCGATCATGGCCTGTTCGCGCACCAGTTCGCGGCTCATGACGCCGTACATCAGGTTTTCCAGTTCCATGTGCACGCGGCCGAGGGCGGTCAGCTTCTTGAACGGCAGCAGGATCAGGTCGCAGTCGGACAGCGCGACCGCCTCCGATGCGTAGTGGCGGGTGTGGATGCCGTCGACGCCGAGCATGTCGCCCTTCATCGGGAAGCTCAGGACCTGCTCGTTGCCGAACTCGTCGATCAGCACCGTTTTCAGGAAGCCGGAATTGACGATGTACAGGGTGTCGAAAGCCTGGCCGATGGTGTGCACGCGCTGGCCCGTCTTGAACTGGACGTGCTGGAACAGCAACTCTTCGGAATTGACCGAGACGGCGGCCGGGATGTGCAGCAGGTCGCAGACTTCTTTCAGGTTGGACCACAGGCGGCCCTGGCGTTGGCGGCCCGCTTCCATCGGGGTGGAATGCATGGTCGAGCTGGCGTTGCGTTGATCTGGCGTTTGCTGGGACTGCATGCTTTTCTCCAGTGAAGAATTCGAGCAGGTGCGGTTTCAGTGGGGAACCGCTACCGGGTGCTTCAATAGGATTCATCAAGCGGCAGGCTTGGCTTACGGAGAAAAATTAGATCGCAAGCAAGTCGATACGCTGGAATTCAGTATGCCAACACGAGTTCGGCATTGGTATCAGCAATGGCTGAATGTATCGGTAGGAGGGCTGTCAGGAGTGTAGGAATAATCTTACTACTACGGGGCGTCTTCGAGGGAGGCTATGGGACTATCTTATCCCGCTTGCACGCCGGCGCACCGGGCGGTGCGTGGCGGGTATGGCACAAACTATGCAATTGCGATGTCAAACATCTTTGAATCCTTGCGTCGGGCCTGGCCACGTTCCCGGTATCGGGTCTGCTGGACCAGGCCTTTCGCAGCCAGGCCGAACGCCTCAGGCCTTCAGCGGCGCCAGCAGGCGGTGCGCGACCGCGTACTGGACCATTTCCGACAGCGAGGTCATGCCCATCTTCTGCATGATGCGGGTCTTGTGGGTGCTGACCGTCTTCACCGACAGGTGCAGGTTGTTGGCGATCTCGGTAATCGACTTGCCGCCGACTAGTAGCGAAAACACCTCGAATTCACGGTCCGACAGTTGCTTATGCAGCAATTGTTCGTTGGGCGCCATAATGTTCAGCGCCAGTTGCTCGGCCACTTCGGTGCTGATGTAGGGGCGGCCCGAAGCCACCTTGCGGATCGCGCCCACCAGCTGAGTGCCCGCGCTTTCCTTCGTGAGGTAACCCTGGGCGCCGGCGCGGATGGCGCGCACCGCGTATTGCTCCTCCTCGTGCATGGTGAGGATGAGGATGGCCAGCTTGGGCGCCTCGCTGCGCACCTGGCGGATCAGGTCGACCCCGCTGCGCCCGGGCATCGACAGGTCCAGCAGCAGCAGGTCGAAGCCGCCCTGGCGCACGAGGGACAGCACCTCGAAGCCGTTGGTGGCTTCGCCGACGATCTCGACGTCGAGCGCACCGTCCAGGATGCGCTTGAGGCCCTCGCGCATGATCGTGTGGTCATCCGCAATGACGATTCTTATCATAGATGCGTTCCCCCTGGCGCCGCGGCCTGCCGCAGCGTCTATATATAGATGCACGCCGCGCGCGGCGTGCCGGCACCGGGCGTTACGACTCGACCGGCTCGTTGATCAGGCGGTGCACCAGCACCGGCCTGGTCGTATGCGACAACACTTTGTTCGTGACGCTGCCCAGCAGGATCTGGCCCCAGCCGCTGCGTCCGTGCGAACCCATGAAGATCAGGTCGCAGCCCTGCTGCTCGGCGACGTCGACGATCTTGAGGGCCGTCGCGTCGGAAAACGCCGTCATGCAGCTGTGCGCGAGCCCGGCCTTTTCGCAGGAACGCATGATGCGGCCCATGTGGTCTTCGCCGGTACGCTTCATCTGTTCGACGTATTCCTCCTCGCTCGGATACGAGGGCGGGATGATTTCGACATACACGGGGTACTGGTACTCGGGTGCGACAAACAGGGCCAGCACCTCGGCTCCCATCTGCTGGGCGAACTTGACGCCGGCGCAGGCCGTGTGCTGGGACACGAGCGAACCGTCGGTGGTGATCAGGATTTTCCGGTACATGATGAGTCCTCCGAAATGCCACGCTATTGTGGCCCTGGCGAGCGAGCTGTTGCTTGTGATAGCGCAAGCTGTTGACTTTGGTCAAACATGAGCTTGCCTCCAGCAAACCGGGCCCCACGAACGTGATAAAAACGATGCACAATCGACGCGACTGTAAAACAACACCTGGCTTGTGAAAATAATCAGGAACCGCACGGTTTTATTGTCGCGGAATTAAGTTTCGTTGTCCATTTCGACGTACTGCCTTTTCCGACATTTACCTACGGCAACTACGCTGCTACACTCGCTGAATCATTTTTGGGCTTCCAACGACCCGCAAAACGCGCGTGGAAGTCCGTTATCCACCGGACCGAAACACGTAACAATCGCACGCAACAATTGCGACATTCTTAATATGGAGAAGCAGGGATTATGACCGACGCCGCCGACGATTTCGACGCCTTATTCGAGGAAGTGGCAGCCCAGCGCGCCAGTGCGCCGGCCCCTGCGGCGCCTGCTGCCGCACCGGCGGCTGCGCCTGTCGCCATGTCCGACGAGGACGACCTGGAAGCCCTGTTCGACCAGGTCGCATCGAGCCAGGCCGCTGCCCCGGCGGCCGTTGCAGCCACCGCGGCCACGACCGCCGCGCCTGCCGCCGACGCAGCCGAAGGCGAGGGCGACAAGAACATGTACGAACGCCTCGGCGGCATCGTGCGCCTGCTGCACGACTCGCTGCGCGAACTCGGCTACGACCGCGCGCTGACCGAGGCCTCGTCGCAGATCAACGACGCCCAGGACCGCCTGGAATACGTCGCCACCCTGACAGAGCAGGCCGCCAACAAGGTGCTCAACACCCTCGACGAAGGCATGCCGGCCCAGGACAAGCTGTCGAAGCAGGCCCAGGACATGTCGGGCCGCTGGGACGCACTGTTCTCGGGCAAGCTCAGCCTGGACGAATTCAAGGCCCTCGCCGGCGACTCGCGCCAGTTCGCCCAGGCCGTGTCGGACGCGACCGAAGCCGAAAAGGCGCGCCTGCTGGAAATCATGATGGCCCAGGACTTCCAGGACATCACCGGCCAGCTGATCAAGAAAGTGGTCGGAATCACCAAGACCGTGGAAAACGAGCTGGCCCAGCTGCTGCGCGACAACGCGCCGCCCGAGACGCGCGCCAAGCTGGCCGAAAAGGAAGCTGCCCCCGTGCAGCTGATGTCCGGTCCGTCGATGCCGTCGGCGGCGCTGGACCAGGACAATGTCGACGACCTTCTTGCCGATCTGGGATTCTAATGGACGATATGCTCAAGGACTTCGTCGTCGAGGCGATGGATCTGGCAGTCAATGTTGAAGAGCACCTCCTGCGCCTCGAACGCGATCCGGACAACAAGGAAACGCTGAACGCGGTCTTCCGTTCCTTCCACACGATCAAGGGCGGCGCCGGCTTCATGGGCCTGCCCGCGCTGGTCGCGGCCTGCCACCTGACCGAAAACCTGTTCGACGCGCTGCGCACCGGCGCCGCGCCCGTCACCCCGCTGTCGATCGAGGCGGCGCTGCAGGCATCGGGCTTCGTGGCCGACCAGTTGAACGACCTGAACAACGGCACCGCGCCGGAACAGCTCGCGCCGATGCCGCAGGACCTGGAACGCATCCTGATGGACGCGATCGAAGGCAAGGCCGAGGCCGCTCCGGCGCCCGTGGCTGCCGCTCCGGCTGCTGCCGCGCCCGCTCCGGCTGCCCCGGCCCCGGTTGCCGCCGCTGCAGCAGGCGACGATGGCCTCGACTGGCCTGCCATGTACAACGCCGTCGTGCCGGCCAGCGCCGCGATTCCGGCCGCCGCCGTATCGGCAGCGCCGGTCCAGGCCGCCGCTGAAGCACCTGCCGCCGTGCACACCGAGGCTGCCCCGGCCGCACCGGCCGCCAAGGCCGGCTGGGACGGTGTCGACCGCCGCAGCAACAGCAGCGCCGTCGCCGCCGCGCCTGCCAAGGACGAAAGCATCCGTATCGACGCGGTCAAGCTCGACGCGCTGCTGGAAGTGGCCGGCGAATCGGTGCAGGCCGCCAATCAGGCCGCCGTGCTGCTCGAACGCCTGGCGCAGTTCAAGTTCGAAGGGCAGGCCGCCACCCTGATGGCCACGCTCACCGAAACCCTGGAACGTGCTTCGCGCTACTCGGCCGAACTGCAGCGCGCTACGCTGGCGACCCGCATGCAGCCGGTCGGCCGCCTGTTCCAGAAATTCCCGCGCCTGGTGCGCGAGCTGGCGAAGGACCTCGGCAAGGACGTCGAGCTGACCATCGAAGGCGCCGAGACCGAAGTCGACCGCGTCGTCGTCGACAGCCTGTACGACCCGCTGGTGCACATGCTGCGCAACGCGCTCGACCACGGCGTCGAGTCGCCGCAGGAGCGCGTCGCCGCAGGCAAGCCCGCCAAGGCCTTCATCCTGCTGAAAGCCTGGCAGGAAGCCAACAGCGTCATGATCGTGCTGCAGGACGACGGCAAGGGCATGGACCCCGTCAAGCTGCGCCGCAAGGCCATCGACAAGGGTCTGATCGGCGAGAACGGCGCCCAGACCGACGAAGACGCGTATCAGCTGGTGTTCCTGCCGGGCTTCTCGACCAAGGAAGTGGCCTCGTCGGTGTCGGGCCGCGGCGTCGGCATGGACGTGGTCAAGACGGCGGTGGAGAAGAACCGCGGCGCGATCCGCATCGATTCCTCGCTCGGCCATGGCACCAAGTTCGCGATCCGCCTGCCGATCGAACTGTCGATCGTGCCGACGATGCTGGTCTCGACCTCGGGCGCCTCGCTGGCGCTGCCGATGGCCGTGGTCGAGCGCGTGGTCGAACTGCCGGAAACCTTCTCGCAGGTCGGCGGCGCCCCGGTGCTGAAGGACCAGGGCCGTCCGCTGCCGGTGCGCTCGCTGGCCGGTGCGCTCGGCTATGAAGAAGCGCCGGAACGCGTCGGCATCGTCATCAACGCGCCGCAGCCCTACATCCTCGCGGTGGAAGCGGTCGACGGCACGGCCGACCTGGTGATCAAGCCGATGACGGCGCTGACTGTCGAAGGCGTGACCGGCACGGCGCGCTCGGCCGAAGGGGAGCTGGTGCTGGTGGTGGGCCTGTCCTTCCTGATGGACGGCTGCCGCAGCACGGTGCGCATGGCCGCATAAAACGCACTTTTTCGGTGAAAAGGGCTAAATATCGCCCTTGCAACAAAAGCCTGCGCTTTCCGAGCGCAGGCTTTTTTTATTTGCACTGCGCCCTCAGCGTGCAAATTATGTTTGCATAGGCTGGCATTTATTGGCAGAAATGTGCAAAATGGCCTTACTTCTGCCGCAGTGCACAATTATGGCATAATCAAAAGCGCCCTGTTCAAGAGGCCGTTCCACGGGATACTTCATGTTAAAGACGCTCTACGACAAACTTTGGGAATCGCACGTCGTGCGTGCCGACGCTGACGGCACCACTGTGCTCTACATCGACCGCCACCTGGTCCATGAAGTGACCAGCCCGCAAGCCTTCGACGGCCTGCGCGAAGCCCATCGCCCCCTGTGGCGCACCTCGGCCAACCTGGCCGTGGCCGACCACAACGTGCCGACCACCGACCGCCGCGAAGGCATCGCGGACCCGACCTCGCGCCTGCAGGTCGAGACGCTCGACGCCAACGCCAAGAGCTTCGGCCTCACCTATTTCAACATGAACGACCGCCGCCAGGGCATCGTCCACGTGATCGGGCCGGAGCAGGGCGCGACCCTGCCGGGCATGACGGTTGTTTGCGGCGACTCGCACACGTCCACCCACGGCGCCTTCGGCTGCCTGGCGCACGGCATCGGCACCTCGGAAGTCGAGCACGTGCTGGCGACCCAGACCCTGCTGGCCAAGAAATCGAAGGCCATGCTGGTGCAGGTCGAGGGCGCGCTGCCGCCGGGCGTGACCGCGAAGGACATCGTGCTGGCCGTGATCGGCAAGATCGGCACCGCAGGCGGTACCGGCTACGCCATCGAATTCGGCGGCTCGACCATCCGCGCGCTGTCGATGGAAGGCCGCATGACGGTCTGTAACATGGCGATCGAAGCAGGCGCGCGCGCCGGCATGATCGCGGTGGACCAGACCACGATCGACTACGTCAAGGATCGTCCGTTCTCGCCCAAGGGCGAGCAGTGGGAGCAGGCCGTGGCCTACTGGCGCACGCTGCACACCGATTCAGGCGCGCAGTTCGATACCGTCGTGACCCTGGACGCGTCGCAGATCCGTCCGCAGGTCACCTGGGGCACCTCGCCCGAGATGGTGACCTCGATCGACGGCCGCGTGCCCGATCCGGGACTCGAGCAGGACGCGGTGCGCCGCGACGCCATCGAAAAGGCCCTGGCCTACATGGCCCTGGCGCCGAACACCCCGATCGAAGACATCGCCATCGACAAGGTCTTCATCGGCTCGTGCACGAATTCGCGCATCGAAGACCTGCGCGCGGCCGCCGAGGTCGTGCGTGGCCGCCAGCGAGCCGCCAACGTCAAGCTGGCACTGGTGGTGCCGGGCTCGGGCCTGGTGAAAGAACAGGCCGAGCGCGAAGGGCTGGACCAGGTCTTCAAGGCCGCAGGCTTCGAGTGGCGCGAGCCGGGCTGCTCGATGTGCCTGGCGATGAACGCCGACCGCCTCGAGCCGGGCGAGCGCTGCGCCTCGACCTCGAACCGCAACTTCGAAGGGCGGCAAGGGCAGGGCGGACGCACCCACCTGGTCTCGCCCGCGATGGCGGCGGCGGCCGGTATCGCCGGCCACTTCGTCGACGTGCGCGCATTCTAAGCAACTGAATTTTTACACAACAAGTACCAAGAGACCCATCATGAAAAAAGCATTCGTCCTCACCCTCGTCGCCATCGTCCTCACCGGCTGCAACACCATCTCCGGCATCGGCCGCGACGTGCAGAAGGTCGGCCAGGTCGTGACCGGCGCCGGCGGCCGCTAAGCGGTCCGCGCAGCGAAGGAAGGCGACGACATGGACAAATTCACCGTACGCGAAGGGCTGGTCG
The DNA here is from genome assembly GCF_053668055.1 of Massilia sp. SYSU DXS3249. Taxonomy (NCBI): domain Bacteria; kingdom Pseudomonadati; phylum Pseudomonadota; class Betaproteobacteria; order Burkholderiales; family Oxalobacteraceae; genus Massilia; species Massilia sp. SYSU DXS3249. The sequence continues at coordinate 31,089 of NZ_JBSIPX010000028.1, forward strand.
CACCGCTCGACCGCGCCAACGTCGATACCGACGCGATCATCCCGAAGCAGTTCCTGAAATCGATCCGGCGCACCGGCTTCGGTCCCAACCTGTTCGACGAATGGCGCTACCTCGACCACGGCGAGCCGGGCCAGGACTGCGCGAACCGCCCGGTCAACCCGGACTTCGTGCTGAACCAGCCGCGCTATGCGGGCGCCTCGATCCTGCTGACCCGGAAGAACTTCGGCTGCGGTTCCTCGCGCGAGCACGCCCCCTGGGCGCTGCAGCAGTACGGCTTCCGCGCCATCGTCGCGCCGAGCTTCGCCGACATCTTCTTCAATAACTGCTACAAGAGCGGGCTGCTGCCGATCGTGCTGACCGAAGCGCAGATCGACCAGCTCTTCAATGAGGTGAAGGCCTCTGTCGGGTTCAAGTTGACTGTGGATCTCGAGAACCAGGTACTGCGCACAGCGGACGGACGCATCGTATTCGAATTCGCGATCGACGACTTCCGCAAGTACTGCCTGCTCAACGGCCTGGACGACATCGGGCTGACCCTGCGTCACGCCGACGAGATCCGCGCCTTCGAAGAGCGTCACCTTGCCCGCCAGCCCTGGCTGGCCAACGTCATCTAAAAAGAAAAACACATGAAGATTGCCATCCTGCCGGGCGACGGCATCGGTCCTGAGATCATGGCGCAAGCCGTGCGCGTGCTGGAAGCGCTGGGCGAATCCTTCGAGATGGAGCGCGCGGATGTCGGCGGCGCCGGCTATGCCGCCCACGGCCATCCGCTGCCGGAAGCGACCCTGAAACTGGCCAAGGAAGCCGATGCGGTGCTGTTCGGCGCCGTCGGCGACTACCAATACGACAAGCTCGAGCGCGCCCTGCGCCCGGAGCAGGCGATTCTCGGCCTGCGCAAGGAGTTGGGCCTGTTCGCCAACCTGCGTCCCGCGATCCTGTATCCGGAACTGGCCGGCGCCTCGACCCTGAAGCCCGAGGTCGTGTCGGGCCTGGACATCCTGATCATCCGCGAACTGACCGGCGACATCTATTTCGGCAAGCCGCGCGGCGTGCGCGAATGCCCGGACGGTCCCTTCAAGGGCCAGCGCGAAGGCTTCGACACGATGCGCTATGCCGAAGGCGAAATCCGCCGCATCGCGCACGTGGCCTTCCAGGCGGCGCAGAAGCGCGACCGTCGCGTGACCAGCGTCGACAAGGCCAACGTGCTGGAGACCTTCCAGTTCTGGCGCGACATCGTCACCGACGTGCACAAGGAATATCCGGACGTCGCGCTCGAACACATGTACGTCGATAACGCGGCGATGCAGCTGGTGCGCGCGCCGAAGAAGTTCGACGTCATCGTCACCGGCAACATGTTCGGCGACATCCTGTCGGATGCGGCCGCGATGCTGACCGGCTCGATCGGCATGCTGCCCTCGGCCTCGCTCGACGCGAACAACAAGGGTTTGTATGAACCTTCGCACGGCTCGGCGCCCGACATCGCGGGGCAGGGTATCGCGAATCCGCTGGCGACCATCCTGTCCGCCGCGATGATGCTGCGCTTCTCGCTCGGCAAGGCCGAGCAGGCCGACCGCATCGACACCGCCGTCAAGCGCGTTCTCCAGCAAGGTTTGCGCACAGCGGATATATTCGAGGATGGTACGCAGCGTGTAAGTACGGAACAAATGGGCGACGCGGTGGTGCGGGCGCTCGGGTAATCGATACAAAACAACGGGGAATACAATGAAATTGGTTGGACTGGTAGGTTGGCGCGGCATGGTGGGTTCGGTCCTGATGCAGCGCATGCAGGACGAGGGCGATTTCGACCACATCGAGCCGGTGTTCTTCACCACCTCGAATGCGGGCGGTGCCGCCCCGAAAATGGCGAAGAACGAGACCACTTTGAAGAGCGCGTTCGATATCGCCGAGCTGTCGAAATGCGAGATCATCATCTCCTGCCAGGGCGGCGACTACACGTCGGACGTGTTCCCGCAACTGCGCGCCAGCGGCTGGAACGGCTACTGGATCGACGCCGCCTCGACCCTGCGCATGAACGACGACGCCGTCATCGTGCTCGACCCGGTCAACCTTGACGTGATCAAGAACGCGCTCTCGCGCGGCGTGAAGAACTACGTCGGCGGCAACTGCACGGTGTCGTGCATGCTGATGGGCCTGGGCGGCCTGTTCCAGCAAGGCCTGGTCGAGTGGATGACTTCCATGACCTACCAGGCGGCATCGGGCGGCGGCGCCCAGCACATGCGCGAGCTGCTGACCCAGTTCGGCACCATCAACGGCGCGGTCAAGCCGCTGCTCGACGACCCGGCCTCGGCCATCCTCGAGATCGACCGCACGGTGCTGGCGACCCAGCATGGTCTCTCCGCCGACGAAACGAAGCAGTTCGGCGTGCCGCTCGCCGGCAACCTGATCCCGTGGATCGACAAGGACCTGGGCAACGGCCAGTCGAAGGAAGAGTGGAAGGCCGGCGCCGAGACCAACAAGATCCTCGGCCGCGGCGAAGGCTTCGGTACCAGCGCCATCCCGGTGGACGGACTGTGCGTGCGCATCGGCGCGATGCGCTGCCACTCGCAGGCGCTGACCATCAAGCTGACGAAGGACGTGCCGCTCGACGAGATCACCGACATGCTTGCGTCGCACAACCAGTGGGCGAAGGTGGTGCCGAACACCCGCGAAGCCTCGATGCGCGACCTGTCGCCGGCGGCGGTGACGGGCAGCCTCACCATCCCGGTCGGCCGCCTGCGCAAGATGTCGATGGGGCCGGATTACCTGTCGGCCTTCACCGTCGGCGACCAGCTGCTGTGGGGCGCCGCCGAGCCGCTGCGCCGCATGCTGCGGATCGTGCTGGAGAAGTAAGAAAAGACGCCGCAAGAACTGCGGCGTTTTTTTTGTAGGGTGGAGTCCCGACTCCACGCGGTACGGCATATGATCAGTGGTCGGCTCAACATTTCGACCGACCCACCGTGCGTAACGCATGGAGTTGTCGTTGAGGCCCCCGGCCTCAAC
>NZ_JBSIPX010000029.1:0-31606 GCF_053668055.1 Massilia sp. SYSU DXS3249
GCCCTTGAAATCAAGACCTGCTATACCGGCATGATGTTGCTGATATCGCCTGCCGCATGGAGACCTTACGACGCCATAGGGGCGCCAAAACTGAGCCATCTCTTGCTCGACATCGCAGCCCATGCCAGGCCCAAGGCACTGCGCAAGGCGCCGCAGGGCCCCAGGCGGCCAAAGAAGAAAGTCCACGTTTCAGCCGAAGAGAAGCGCCGCCATGTATCGACAGCGCGCGTACTAAAGGATGGCTTCGTTAGATAACACCTTTAAAGAACTGGCTCTCGAGCCCACCCTACAGCCTATCGGTCTTTCTCCGGCAGGCGCCTCCGGTCAGGCGTATTGATGGGGCGCCAATGAAAACGCCCTCTTGCGAGGGCGTTTGGTACGACAGCGGCAAGCGCTTGCTTACATAGTACGGAAGTTCAGGCCCACCATGATGCGGCGGCCGGCATAGGCGTAGTCCAGGATGTTGGGCGTACCGTCCGCGAACGGGGCATACGGGCCCTGGCTGTTGGTGGTGGTGGCGTTGCCCAGGTTGCGGCCTTCGACGAAGACCTCGAGGTTCGGCATCAGCTTGTAGGCCAGCTTCGCATCGATGAAGCGGGTCGTGTCGCGGAAGTTCGGCGAACCCGGGTTGTACGGGAAGCGCGTCAGCTGCACGCCCAGCGCCGGGTAGTTCTGGATCGCCCCCTGCTGGGTGCAGCCGGCGATGCAGCTGAACGACGACGCCACCGCCTGCACCGCCACCCGCGCCTGCAAGCGTCCATCGTCGTACCACAGGGCGTAGTTGTACGAATAGTTCGACTCGCGCTGCGGCGGCAGAGGCACCCCGGTCAGCAGGTCGACCGCGTTCTGCGTCGTCGTCACCGAGCGCAGCTTGGTGGCGTTGGCGTCGAAGCCGGTGTAGCGCAGGCGCCATGGCAGGAAGGTGAACGCGGTCTTGGCGCCCAGTTCCAGGCCCTTGCGGGTAGTGGCGGCGCCGTTCACCCACATCGAGTAATCGAAGGGCAGCGCGCCCAGGTCGGCCCCGGTGGCCGGATCGATCAGGCTGGAGCCGGCGAACAGCGGGATGCTGTTGACGCCCTGGCTGACGCCCGGACCGATCTTGCCTTTCTGCTTGAACACGGCGACGGTCAGCATGGTGTCGCGGTTCGGGTAATACTCGGCGCTGAGGTTCTGGTTGAAGTTCTGCTGCGCCTGCAGGGCCGGGTTGCCGAGGGTGCCCGAGCAGCGCTGCGATCCGGGCTGGTCGCCGTCCGCCGTGCGTTCGTCATAGGTGCAGGTGCCCGAAGGCAGCAGGTTCGCCACCGGGGGACGCGCGACCGTTTTGGCGCCGCTGTAGCGCAGCACCAGCTGGTCGGGCAGCAGCCAGGCGGCCAGGTTCAGGCTGGGCAGGACATCGTCGGCCTTGGCGTCGACTGCGGTATTCTGCACGAAGGTGTTGGTAACCGTGCCGCCCACCGCGTTCGGCACCAGCGGGTCGAAGTCGGGGGTCTTGGCGATCGACACCAGCGTCATCATGCCGACGCCGCTGACCTTGGTGCGCACGTAGCGTACGCCCAGGTTGCCGTCGAGGGTGAGGCCGAACGGCAGGCTGCTGTTGGTGAAGGGGACGCGGTCGATCGAGAAGTCGCCCATCAGGTAGAAGGCGTCGGAACGCTCGCGCAGTTCCTGGCGCGGCTGGTCGTAGAGCACGCCGTCGCTGCCGATACACTGCTTGACGCAGTCGTAATTGGTATTGCGCGCGTTCACCAGCGAGAACAGCTTGTCCACGTCGAGCTGGGTCCAGTTGTCGAGCATGCCGTCGGGGCGGCCCTTGGCGCCGTTGAAGAAGCGGGTCGAGGTGGCCTGCCCGTTCAGCCCGGCCGCCACCAGCTCCTGCCACTGCTGGGCGTTGAGCGTGACGGTGCCGTTGTTGGCCAGGCGCGGATCGGGATTGATCACGTAGCCGTATTCGCAGGCCTTGCCGCCCGGCCCCAGGGAACCGGGCGTATTCTCGCAACCCTGCACGAGCGTTCGCGCAATCGGCGTCGGGATCACGATCGGCGCCTGGTAGCCCGGCTGGCCGAAGGTGCCGACGGCGGCCTGGCGAACGATGCCGGCGCTGTTGCCGTCGCCCGGATTCCAGTTGTCCAGGCCGTTCTTGCGCAGGTTGAAGCCGGCCTTGAGGCGCGACAGGAAGGGCACGGACTCCGGCATCGCGTAGCTCAGGTCGAGCTTGGCGGTCTGCTCGAAGGTTTCACGGATCTGCGGGTTCCAGAAGGCTTCCGTGCGCGGGTTGCCCGGCGTGAGCAGGGGTTGCTGGGCGATCGTGTAGGCCGGCAGCGCGCGGTTGTTGAGTGGTCCGGCCGCCACCGCGTTGCTGTTCGACGCGGCCGGGAACAGGCGTGCGTACTGCGAGGCGTCGGACTGGTCGAAGTTCGAACCCGGGAACGAATAGCCCCACAATCCGTTCGGCAGCACCTCCATCGTGGCCGGGCCGTAGAAGTTGCTGAAGCTGATGCGGCGCTGGGCACGGCGGAAGTCGGAACGGGCGTCGGCCACGAAGAAGTCGGCGGTCAGCCCGTCGAGCTTGTAGGTGCCGCCCAGCTGCAGGTATTTCGCGTTGACCTGGCCGCGGTCGCGCAGCTGGTCGGTGGTGGCGGCGCCGTCGCTGATCGTGTATTTGGTCAGGTGGTGGTTGGAGTCGACCACCACCGAGGCCGGATCGATGTTGATCGCCATGCCCGGGTACGGGTAGGCGCTGTTGCGCACGGTCGGGGTGTCGTAGGTGTAGTAGCCCGAGCCCGGCACCGCTTCGCGCACGCCGCGCACGTTGTCGTCGACGAAGGCGCGGCCCACATACGCCGGGCTGATGACGATGCCCGGGTTGGTCGCGATGTTCCCCAGCGCGTAGGTCAGCTGGTGCATGTCGACCTTGCGCCGGTTGTAGCTGCCCTTGGCGAACACCTTCAGCTCGTTGTTGACCTTGAAGTCGGCGCGCAGGTCGAGGTTCTGGCGCTGGTCGAGCTCGCGCTTGACGAAGTAGCGCGGGCCGGACGGGGTATAGTCGTTCCACTGGTTCAGGCAGGTGACCAGTTCGTTGCCGCGCTGGGTGTAGGCATTCGCACGGCCCGCCGAGGCCATGGCATTGACCTGGGCCGCCGTGAGCGCCGGGAAGGCGGCGTAGCAATCGGCCTTGGTTTGGGCGGCGGCCGAGCGGGTCAGCACCTCGAGCGGCGTCGCGAAGTTGTACACGCCGCCGGCGGTGAGCGGCGTCTGCAGCAAGGGCTGGTTCACGCTCGAGTCGGCCATGTTCAGGGTGCCGGGCTGGAAGCTGAAGGTCTTCTCGGGCGAATGGTCGAAGTCGGCCGTGCGGTAGTAGCCCTGCAGCGCCGAGAAGGCCGTCTGCACCGAGTGCGACTCGTTGCTGAGCGTGGTGCTCGATGCGTTCAGGAGCAGGCCGAGGCGGCCGTCGAAGAACTTGTCGGCCAGGACGACGTTGGTGTCGGGCTTCCACTTCTTGTCGAGCGAGCCTTGCGAGGCGCCCACCCGCACCGAGGCGTAGGGCTTCTTGAAATCGAGGCCGGTACGGGTCTTGATGATGATGCCGCCGCCCAGCGAGCCTTCGGTCATGTCGGCGGTCGAACCCTTGACCACGTCCACGCTCTTGATCAGGTCGGCCGACAGCTGGCGAAATTCGCTTGCGCGGCCGCTGGCGCCGCTGGTCGCGCCCATGTCGGCGCCGCCGGCCGACTGCACGCCCTGCCCGTCGAGTTCGACGCGGGTCAGGTCGGCGGAATTGCCGCGCACCGCCACGCTGACGCCTTCGCCATATTCGCCGCGGTCGAGCGCCACGCCGGACATGCGCGAAATCGCCTCGCCGATATTCCGGTCGGGCAGCGAGCCGACGTCTTCGGCGACGATCGAATCCATGGCGGTGGCCGCATTCTTCTTGCGGTCGATTCCCGACTGCTGGGATGCGCGGGTCGCCACGACCTTGACGGTCTGGATCTTCGTTTCCTCGGCCGCGGGAGCATCCTTGCCTTCCGCCGGCTTCTCCTGCGCCAGCGCCGCATTGCCGGCCACCAGCGATGCCAGCGCAAGCGCCACCGCATAACTCAAACGATTCGGCCGTAACGGGGCCCCCGTCATATCTCGCATTGTCTCGCTCCAATTTTCACGTTGTTGTATCCATCGGATCGCCGGGCGCCCTTGCGGCCCGCGCGACCGTGGCTTCTCTTTATATGCCTGCACCGGCCGGCTGCTTCGGCGGCCGATCCGGTTTGCCCGCTGCTGGTATGAAGGATGAATCGAGACAGGCGGGCCAGCCTCGGGTCGATTGTGCTTGGTTCCGCCGTGGCACAGCAATTGCGAAAATAACCAACCCGGCACCCGTTTTTTCACAAGCGCCGCGGTCCGCGACACTTCGAAAAAAAAGCACCGCCGCTTGGCGGTTTTCGCAATTGCGGTGCGGGCCGAGTGCTCGCAGAATGCCCGCAGCGCGCACCGCCGACGGCGCTTCGACCCCCTTGAAGGAGACCCATGAAAGCATCGATCGCATCGCTCGGCACGCTCGCCCTGTTCCTGTGCGGGGCCGCCGGCGCCGGGCGCACCATCGTCGTGGCCGCCGATGGCAGCGGCGACGTCCGCACCGTGCAGGAAGCCTTTGCCGCGGTACCGGACAACAGCGAGGAGCGCACCGTCATCCACGTGAAACCTGGCACCTACGACGGCCAGAAGATCCTCGCCAGGGAAAAGCGCAAGGTCACGCTGCGCGGCGAGCAGGCCGAGACCACCATCCTCACCTGGCACGCCAACACCAACGAGGAGCAGCCGCCGGGCACCCATCCGCGCCACAAGGGCACCGCGCTCGTCGTGCTGGCGGACGACTTCCATGCCGACCGGCTGACCTTCCGGAACACCTCGGGCGACCACGGACAGGCCCTTGCCCTGCGCATCGACGGAGACCGCGCGGTCGTCAGCAACAGCCGCCTGCTCGGCTGGCAGGACACCGTCATGCTCAACGACGGCCGCCACTATTTCCGCGACACGTATATCGAGGGCCGCGTCGATTTCATCTACGGCAGCGCGACGGCGGTGTTCGAGCGCTGCGAGATCCGCAGCAAGAACGGCGGCTACGTGACAGCCGCCAGCACGCCGCCCGAACGCGCCCACGGCTTCGTGTTCATCGACAGCCGCCTCACCGCCGACCCGGCGCCCTGGGTCGACCCTACCGGGAGCATTCCGCCCAAGGCATCGAACCCCGCGCCGCAGGCCTGGCTGGGCCGTCCATGGCGTCCGCATGGCAGCGTCACCTTCGTCAACACCGAGATGGGCGCGCACATCCACCCGGCCGGCTGGGACAACTGGCGCAAGCCCGCCAACGAACGGACCGCGCGCTATGCCGAGTACAACAGCCGCGGCCCCGGCGCCAACCCGTCGGCGCGCGCCGCCTGGTCGCGCCAGCTGAGCGCCGCCGAGGCCGAACAACTCACCGCCGCCAGGATCCTGGCCGGCACCGACGGCTGGCGGCCGCAATGAATGGCCGTCCGCCACCATCCAACCTGACGCCCAACCGGAGCCTGCCATGACCCGACCCCTCGCACCGAACGACAAGCGCCGCGGCCTGATGCTGGGCATGGGCGGCCTGGCGCTGCTGCCGGCCCTGCCCGCGCTTGCTGCGCCCATCACGTCAGGCTCGCGCCACGCCAACCTGCTCTGGTACCGCCAGAGCGCCGCGCGCTGGGAGGAAGCCCTCCCGCTCGGCAATGGCCGGCTGGGTGCGATGGTCTTCGGCCGCGTCGGGCAGGAACGCCTGCAGCTCAACGAAGACACGCTGTGGGCCGGCGCGCCCTACACGCCCGACAATCCGGAGGCGCTGGAAAACCTGCCCCGGGTACGCGCCCTGCTCGCCGAGGGCAAATACGCCGAAGCGACGGAGCTGGCGAATGCCGGCATGATGGCCAAACCGGTGCGCCAGATGTCCTACGGCACCCTGGGCGACCTGCTGCTGACGATGACAGACGCGCAGCTTCCCGGCGAGTACGAACGCTCGCTCGACCTGGCCACCGCCATCGCGCACACGCGCTACCGCACCGCGCAAGGCGCCTGGCAGCGCGAAGCCTTCGTCTCGGCACCGGACCAGGTCATCGTGCTGCGCCTGACCGGCCCGAAGGGAAAACTCGGTTTCCAGCTGGACTGGCGCGCGCCGCGCAAGGTGAGTTACGCGGCCTCGAACGACCCTGGCCTGGCCACCGACCTGGCCGGCGCGCCGCCGGTCGACTGGCTGGCGCGCGAAGACGCCGGCGCCCTGCCGGCCGACGCGCGCATCGAAGCCGACGGGCCGGATGCGCTCCTGATCACCGGCCGCAACGAAGCCATGCACGGCATCCCGGCCGGCTTGCGCTATGCGCTGCGGGTGCAGGTGCTGGGCGACGGCCGTCTCGAGCTGGCCGACGGCCGCCTGACCCTGCGCGGCGCCAGCGAAGCGACGCTGCTGATCGGCGCGGCCACCAGCTACGTCAACTACCGCGACGTCGGCGGCGACCCGGTGGCGGCGGTGCGGGCCCATACCCGGCGCGCGGCCGCCAGGACCTATGCCGCGCTCCGGCGCGACCATGTGCGCGAGCACGGGCGCCTGTTTTCCCGCATGTCCGTCGACCTGGGCAGCAGCCCGGCCGCCGCGCTGCCCACCGACCAGCGCATCGCCGCCGTCGGCAAGCAGGCCGACCCCGCACTGGACGCCCTCTACCTGCAGTACGGACGCTATCTCCTGATCGCCTCGTCGCGCCCCGGGACCCAGCCGGCCAACCTGCAGGGCATCTGGAACCAGAGCACCAATCCGCCCTGGGGCGGCAAGTACACCATCAACATCAACACCCAGATGAACTACTGGCCCGCCGACGCGGCCGGGCTGGGCGAGTGTGTCGAGCCGCTGCTGCTCATGGTCGAGGACCTGGCCCGGACCGGGGCGGCTACCGCCCGCACGATGTACGGCGCGCGCGGTTGGGTGACCCACCACAACACCGACCTGTGGCGCGCCGCCGCGCCGATCGACGGCGCCAAATTCGGCATGTGGCCCTGCGGCGGCGCCTGGCTGTGCAACACGCTGTGGGACCATTACGACTACAGCCGCGACGAAGCGACCCTGCGCCGCCTGTACCCGCTGCTGCGCGGCGCCGCCGAGTTCTTCCTCGACACCCTGGTCGAGGACCCGCAGGGACGCGGCCTGATCACCTCGCCCTCGCTGTCGCCGGAAAACAACCATGGCTTCGGTTCTTCGCTCGCAGCCGGGCCGGCCATGGACCGCCAGATCGTGCGCGACCTGTTCGCCCACACGCTGGCGGCGGGCCGCCTGCTGGGACAGGACGCGGCCCTGCTCGAACAGGTCGCCGCGGTGCGCGCGCGCCTGGCGCCGGACCGGATCGGCGCCCAGGGCCAGCTGCAGGAATGGCTGGAAGACTGGGACGCGGGCGCGAAGGATCCGCACCACCGCCACGTGTCGCACCTGTACGCGGTCTACCCGAGCAGTCAAATGAACCTGCGCGACACGCCCGAACTGGTGCGGGCCGCGCGCAACGCGCTGGTGCGGCGCGGCGACTTCGCCACCGGCTGGGGCACCGCCTGGCGCCTGTGCCTGTGGGCGCGCATGGGCGACGGCGAGCATGCGTACTCGGTGCTGAAGGGACTGACCGGGCCGATGCGCACCTACCCGAACATGTTCGATGCGCACCCGCCCTTCCAGATCGACGGCAACTTCGGGGGCGCGGCGGGCATCATGGAGATGCTGCTGCAATCGTGGGGCAGCGAGGTGCTGCTGCTGCCGGCGCTGCCCTCGGCCTGGCCTACCGGCAGCGTCAAGGGCATCCGCGCCCGCGGTGCCCTGAACCTCGACCTGGCCTGGCGCGGCGGCCGGCTCGCCAGCGTCCGGATCACGGGCAAGCCCGGGACCGGCGTACGCCTGCGCTACCAGGGCAAGCTGTTCGCCGTCACGCTCGACCGCAGCGGCGTCTTCGCCGCCGGCGGCGCCTTGCCGAACGCACTCTCCTGATTCGATGCCGCACTTCACCCAGAGGAATCCCATGCACCTGATCTCCCCCATCGCGTTGGCCTGCATCCTGTCGTGCGCCGCGTCCGCCAGCCATGCCGACGCGCCACCGCCCTTCCGCAACACCTCGCTGGCGCCAGAAGAACGCGCCCGCGACCTGGTGGCGCGCATGACGCTGCAGGAAAAGGCCGAGCAGATGGGAGACACCGCGCCCGCCATCGGACGGCTGGGCCTGAAGCGCTATGGCTGGTGGAACGAAGTGCTGCACGGCGTCGCACGGGCGGGGAACGCCACCGTCTTCCCGCAGGCGATCGGGCTGGCGGCGACCTGGAACGCAGGCTTGATGCAGCAGGTCGGCGACGCGATCGCGCTCGAGGGCCGGGCCAAGCACAACGCCGCGCTGCGGCGCGACCCGACGGGCACCAGCCGCTATTTCGGCGTGAATTACTGGACCCCGAACATCAACATCTTCCGCGATCCGCGCTGGGGCCGGGGCCAGGAAACCTATGGCGAAGATCCGCACCTGTCCGGGCAGCTCGGCATGGCCTTCATCCGCGGCATCCAGGGCGAGGACCCGCGCCTGTTCAAGGGCATCGCCACGCCCAAGCACTTCGTGGTCCATTCGGGGCCGGAGCCGCAGCGCCACAGCTTCAACGTGAACGTCTCGCCCTTCGACCTGGAAGACACCTACCTGCCGGCCTTCCGCAACGCCATCGTCGACGCCGGCGCGCAATCGCTGATGTGCGCCTACAACGCAGTCGACGGCGTGCCGATGTGCGCCAGCCCGCTGCTGCGCGAGCGCCTGCGCGGCGACTGGGGCTTCAAGGGCTTCGTGGTGTCGGACTGCGACTCGGTGGGCGACCTGGTCACTGCCCACAAGACCTCGCCCGACATCGCCCATGCCTCGGCCACGGCGGTGCGCGCCGGGACCGACCTCGATTGCGGCAAAACCTACCTCGGCCTGCCTGCGGCGGTCGAGCGAGGCTTGATCCGCGAATCCGAGGTCGATACCGCGCTGGTGCGCCTGATGGCTGCCCGCATCCGCATGGGCCTCATCGACGGCAGCCCCTTCGATGTTCTGCCCCAGGACGCCGTCAACGCCGCCGGCCACCGCGCGCTGGCCCTGCAGGCGGCGGAACAGGCCATGGTCCTGTTGAAAAACAAGGGCGGGCTGCTGCCCCTGCGCGCTACCGCGCGGATCGCCGTCGTCGGCCCAAACGCCGCCCTGCTGCAAAGCCTGGAGGGCAACTACAATGGCACCATCGTCGATCCTTCGCTGCCGGTCGACGGCCTGCGCGCCGCCTTCGGCAAGGCGCGGGTGCACTACGCCGCCGGTGCGCCGCTGGCCGACGGCATGCGCATGCCGATTCCCGAGACTTACCTGCGCCCCGCCGCCGGCAGCGCGGAACAGGGCCTGCGCGGCGAGTACTTCGACAACCTGACCTTCAGCGGAACGCCGCGCATGACGCGGGTCGACCCTGTCATCAATTTCAACTTCCAGCACAGCGCCCCGGCCGGCTTCACGCCCGGGAAATTCTCGGTACGCTGGACCGGCCTGGTCACGCCGCCCAAGCCGGGCACCTATGAAATCGGTTTCCGCATGACCGCGCGCAAGGACCGGCCGATCCCGAACATTAAGGTCTGGATCGACGACGAATTGGTGGTCACGCCCGAGCTGGCCGGCATCAACGCGGGCAACACGGCGGTCTGCTCCGCCGGCAACTGCGAACAGCGGACCAACAAGATCGAATTCGCCTTTGCCGACACCGCGCCGCGCCGCGTGCGCATCGAGTACGTGCGTTCGATGGACGACCGCGCGAGCAGCCTGGAATGGGTCACGCCGAAGGACGCGATGGTCGACGCGGCGGTCGCCGCCGCCAGGCAGAGCGACGTCGTCGTCGCCCTGGTCGGCCTGTCGCCGGACCTCGAGGGCGAATCGATGAAGGTCGACTACCCGGGCTTCCGGGGCGGCGACCGCATCAGCCTTGCCCTGCCGGATGCCCAGCGCCGCATGCTCGAAGCCGTCAAGGCCGCCGGCAAGCCGCTGGTCGTCGTCTACCTGACCGGCGGCGCAATTTCCGACCCATGGGTGGAAAGCAATGCCGACGCCCTGCTCCAGGCCTGGTATCCGGGCGAAGCGGCCGGGACCGCCCTCGCGCGCGTCCTCACCGGCAAGACCAGCCCAGCCGGCCGCCTGCCCTACACCGTCTACCGCTCCGAAGCGGACCTGCCGCCCTTCGCCGACTACGGGATGGCGAACCGCACCTACCGCTATTTCAAGGGGCCGGTGCTGCATCCTTTCGGGCATGGTCTGAGCTATACCCGTTTCGCCTACGGCAAGCCGAGGATGTCGGCCACCCGCATCGAGGCCGGCCAGCCGCTGACGGCCACCGTCACGGTGCGCAATACGGGCAAGCGCGACGGCGACGAGGTGGTCCAGCTTTATCTGGCCAAGCCGGGCGATACGGCCAATCCGGTGCTGGCGGGCTTTCGCCGGATCCACCTCAAGGCGGGCGCCAGCCAGGCGGTCTCCATCGGCCTGGATGCGCGGGCGCTGTCGCAGGTCGATCCTCAAGGCGCGCGCAAAGTGCGGGCCGGGGCCTACACGCTGTACCTCGGCGGCGGCCAGCCGGCGTTTGCGGCATCGGTGGAGGCCAACGTGCAGGTGACGGGCGAAGCCGTGCTGCCCAGATAAGCGCCTGCCCTGTTGCATGGCGGAGTTTCGAAATCCGCCAGCCACCGTTACGATTTTTGCCACGCCGCTCATATTCGGTCTAACCACCTCTACACTGGCCCGACCAATATGATCTTAATGAGGCGAAAATGGAGACACAGGAAAACCGGTTCAAGCTTGGAATGGGACCGCGCAAGACGAGCATGGGCATGCTGGTCGCGGCGGTATTGATGCAGGGCTGCGGAGGCGATGCCGGCGTCGACGCCGGCACCGCGCCGGCTGTCGCGACGGCAGGCATGGTCGTCGCCCAGCCGGCCGGAGAATCGGCTGCCCCCGCGGCCACGCCGCAAGCGCAGGCGAACGCCGTCAGCGGCTGGGCTTCGCAAGGCGAAGGCACCACCGGCGGCGCGGATGCCCCGGCCAGCAACATCTACGTCGTGCGCAACTGGGCCGAACTGAAGGACGCCCTGAAGAACGTGAACAGCCCCACCTACGCGACGAGTCCCGCCGCGGCCAGGGTGGAGCCGAAGATCATCCAGGTGGCGGGCACGATCTACGGCACCGACATCGGCAATGGCAGGCTGGCCGACGAGGCCTACTACAAGTCGCTCAATGCCACCGCCGCCAAATGGGACTGGCACCTGTACTTGCAAAGCCTGGACACCGCCTTCATGGCCGGCCTGAACGCCAGGGTCGCCGCGGGCGATGCGGCAGCCATCGCGACCAGGGCCAGGATCTCGGCCCTGAGCTCCGCGAAGAGCACGCTGCGCAACTTGCAGAAGGAGCAGATCCAGGCCATCGTTCCGTCCAACACGTCGCTCGTCGGCGTAGGCAGCGATGCCAAACTGGTCGACGGCTACTTCTCGATCAACGCCAGCAAGAACATCATCATCCGCAACCTCGAGCTGGAGGCGCCGCGCGACCTCACCGCCGACTGGAACGGGAAGGAATGGAACGCCAGGTACAAGGCCATCTCCGTGGTCACCGGCAAGCAGCTGTGGATCGACCACAACACGCTGAGCGACGGCAGCCATCCCGACTCCAGCGAAGTGGTCACGATCAACGGCGTCACCAGCAGGGTCCAGCGCCACGACGGCCTGCTCGACATGGAAGACAGTACGGATTACGTGACGATCTCGTACAACGTCTTCAAGAACCACGACAAGACCAACATGGTGGGCGGCTCCGGCGACCAGAACGGCCACAAGGAGCGCGCCTTCAACCGTCTCACGTTCAGCAACAATATTTGGGAGAACACGACGCAGCGTGCGCCGCGCGCCCGCTTCGGCCGCATCCACCTGTACAACAACTACTACAAGGGCGACACGGCGGCGCAGGAATACAAGCTGAGCTACTTCATCGGCATGGGCGCGGAGTCGAAAATCCTGTCCGAGTCCAATGCGTTCGAGATCACCGGACCGGGTGCGTATGCGTCGAAAGTGGTGTCGAACCTGAACGGCTACCAGTTCAAGGACGTCGGCTCCTGGATCAACGGCGTGCCTGCCTCAGCCGACATCGAGGCCGCCGCCAGGGCCGCACTGGAAAAGAACTGGGCCAGCGCGAGCGCCGCTGCCGCCGCCAGCAACTTTGCGATCGGACCCTATACCAACGAGCTGGGCTGGGCTCCGGCCTATCGCTACACGCCGGGTCACAGCTTCGCGCAAGTGAAGGCGCATAACCTGGCGCACGCAGGCGCTGGCAAGGTGTCGATCGCCCCTCCGGCGATTGAGCTCACGCACCGTTCCCGCTAGTGCGTTACGGCCCGTTCTCGACCTGACGGGCTTCACCTTGTAGCAGAATGCCGGGGAGACGCTGGCAAGCGTCTCCCCGGCATGCGCTTTCACCTTCTTTCACCTCATTCGATACGCTTTAAACAAAGAACGGGCCGGCATGTCGCCGGCCCGTCCTGACCCACCAGCAAGCAGCTCAGCGCCGGCCCGAGCGCGTCGCCACATCCCCCCACACCGCCAGCGTCAGGATCGCGCCCTTGACGATCATCTGCCAGTAGCTGTCCACGTCCAGCATCGACATGCCGTTGTCCAGGCTCGCCATCACGAGCGCGCCGATCAGGGCGCCGTAGACGGTGCCCGAGCCGCCGCGCATCGAAGTGCCGCCGATGAAGCAGGCGGCGATCACGTCGAGTTCGACCGAGGTGCCGGCCGAGGGCGAGCCGGCAGCCAGCCGCGCGGTGTTGATCAGGCCGGCCAGGGCGCACATGGTGCCCATGATCCCGAAGATCCACAGCTTGACCGCACGCACGTTGACGCCGGAGAGCCTGGTTGCCTCGGCATTGCTGCCCACCGCGTAGATGCGGCGGCCGAACACGGTTTGGGTCGCAACGTAGCTGAACACGCCCAGCAGCAGCAGGAGCAGCAGCACCGGCAGCGGAATCCCCTCATAGCTGTTGAAGGTGCGCACAAACGCCGCCAGCACCACGCCGATGGCCAGCACGCGCACGACCGCCTGCCAGGCCGGGCCCACCGGGAGCCCATGCAGCGCGCGGTTGGCGCGCCCGCGCCAGGCGAGGAAGGCCGCCAGGGCGAACAGCGCGACGCCGAGCGCCACGCCCAGCTGCGGCGGCAGGTAGCCCTGGGCCAGGTATTCCATCTCCGGCGATACCGGGGCGATGGTGGTGCCGTCGGTGATGCCGAGCACCGCCCCACGGTAGGCCAGCATGCCGCCCAGGCCGACGATGAACGAGGGGATGCCCGCGTAGGCGACCAGGTAGCCGTTGAAGAGGCCGAGGAACAGGCCGCAGGCGAGCACCGCGGCGACCGTGAGCGGCAGCGGCAGCTGGTGGCTGACGTCGAAGACGGCGGCGGCGCCGCCCATCAGGCCGAGCAGCGAGCCGACCGACAGGTCGATTTCGCCGGCCACGATCACGAACACCATGGCGCAGGCCAGGATGCCGGTGATGGCCATCTGGCGCATCAGGTTCGACAGGTTGCGCGGCGAGACGAAGCCGCCCTCGGTATGCCAGGCGAAGAAGGCCCAGATCAGGCCGATCGCAAACAGCAGGGCGAGGATCTTGTACTGAGTGAAGATCTGCTTGAACTGCATCTTGTTCGGGCCTTGTTCCCGCGCGTGTTCGGACGCACGCGTTGCCGCATTCGCGACTGCGGTCGTGTTCATGCTGCCACCTCCTGATTCTGGTCCAGGGCCGCTGCCAGAACCTGCTCCTGGGTCAGCCCTTCATTGATGAAATTCCCGCGCAGCTTCCCTTCCCCCATCACCAGCACGCGGTCGGAAATGCCCAGCACCTCCTGCAGCTCGGACGACACCATCAGGATCGCCACGCCCTGGCTGGCCAGTTCGAAGATCAGCTTGTAGATCTCGTACTTGGCGCCGACGTCGACGCCGCGCGTCGGCTCGTCCAGGATCAGCACCTGGGGCCGGGTCAGCAGCATCTTCGCCAGCACCGCCTTCTGCTGGTTGCCGCCGGAGAGGCCGGTGATGGGCAGCGCGGGGCTGGCCGTCTTCAGCCCGAGGCGGGCGATCTGCTCGTTGACCGCCACCAGTTCCGCGTCCTCGTCGATGCGGGTGAAGCGCGAAAAGCGGCCCAGCACGGACAACGTGATGTTCTGGCCGACGCCGAGGTCGCGCACGATGCCGTGCTGCTTGCGGTCTTCCGGCACCAGTGCGAAGCCGGCGGCGATCGCTTTGATCGGCGTGCGGGTATCGACGGTCTTGCCGTTCAGGCGCACCTCGGCGCTCCAGCGCCCCGGATAGGCCCCGAACAGGGTCGACACCAGTTCGGTGCGCCCTGCCCCGACCAGGCCGGCAATGCCCAGGATCTCGCCCTTGCGCAGGCTGAACGAGACGCCGTCGACGCGCTTTCTCTGCGGCGCGTCGGGATCGAAGCAGGTCACGTTGCGCACCTCCAGCACGGTCTCGCCGATCGGGTGCTCCTGGCGCGGGTAGAGCTGGTGCATGGCGCGCCCGACCATCTGGGCAATGATGCGGCCCGTGTCGAGCTCGGACATCGGCGTGGTGGCGATGTGGCGCCCGTCGCGGATCACGCAGATCGTGTCGCAAATGGCAGCCACTTCCTCGAGCTTGTGCGAGATGTAGACGCAGGCCACGCCCTTGGCCTTGAGCCCGCGCACGATCCGCAGCAGCACTTCGATCTCTGCGGCCGTCAGCGAGGCCGACGGCTCGTCGAGGATCAGGAGCCGGGCCCGCTTGTTGAGGGCCTTGGCGATCTCGATCATCTGCTGGTGGCCGCCGCCGTAGCTCTTCACGGGCAGCGCGACGTTGATCATCGGGAGCCCCAGTTCGCGCAGCAGTTCCGCGGCGCGCCGGTGCATGGCCGGGTAGTCCATGCGCCCGCCGGGCAGCGTGATCTCGTTCCCGAGGAAGATGTTCTCGGTCACCGACAGCTCGGGCACCAGCATCAGTTCCTGGTGGATGATGACGATGCCGGCGGCCTCGGTCTCGCGGATCGACTGCGCCCGCAAGGGCTTGCCGTCGAAGCGGATCTCGCCCTGCCAGCTTCCGTGCGGGTAGACCGCCGACAGCACCTTCATCAGGGTCGACTTGCCGGCGCCGTTTTCGCCGCACAGGCCGACGCATTCGCCGGCGCGGATCCGGATGTCGATCCCGTCCAGGGCACGGACACCGTCGAAGGCCTTGACGATGCCCTGCATTTCAAGCAGATACGCAGACATGGCGGCTTATTTCCCCGCGAGCTGGGCCCGGGTGTAGAAGCCGTCCGTCACCAGCAGGTCGACGTTGGCCTTGTTCAGCAGGATGGGCTTGAGCAGGACCGCGTCGACCTTCTTGTAGCCGTTGTGGTACTGGGCGTTGTAGGCCGGCTTTTCGTTGCGCACCAGCTGCACGGCGAGCCTGGCGGCGGACCCGGCGATGGTCTTGAGCGGCTTGTAGACCGTCATCGCCTGCGAACCGGCCATCACGCGGCGCACCGCGGCGATGTCGGCGTCCTGGCCCGAGACCGGCACCTTGCCGGCCAGCTTCTGCGCCGCCAGCGCCTGGATCGCGCCGCCCGCGGTGGCGTCGTTCGAGGCCACGACGGCGTCGATCCTGTTCCCGTTCGCCGTCAGCGCGTTCTCGACGATCGCCATCGCTTCCGCCGGGCTCCAGTCCTTGACCCACTGCTTGCCCACGATTTTGATGTCGCCCTTGTCGACCAGCGGCTGCAGCACCGACAGCTGGCCTTCGCGCAGCAGCTTCGCGTTGTTGTCGGTCGGCGCGCCGCCCAGCAGGTAGTAGCTGCCTTTCGGACGGGCCGCCACCAGCGCCTGGGCCTGCATCTGGCCGACCGCCTTGTTGTCGAAGGAGACGTAGGCGTCGACGTCGGCATTCAGGATCAGGCGGTCGTAGGAGATGACCTTGATCTTCGCCTTTTTCGCTTCGCGGATCGCATTGGCCAAGACCGTGGCATTGTAGGGAACGATCACCAGGGCGTCGACGCCGCGCGCGATCAGGTTCTCGATCTGGGCGATCTGCTTCTGCTCGCTGGCGTCGGCCGACTGCACGTAGACTTTCGCGCCCAGCTGCCCGGCGGCGGCGACGAAGTAGTCGCGGTCGCGCGCCCAGCGCTCCAGGCGCAGGTCGTCGATCGAAAAGCCGATCTTCGGATTGGTGGCATCTGCGCTGGCCTGGCCGCAGCCGAGTACCATCATCGCGGCCGCCAGTGCGGCACCCAGTTGTTTTTTCATGCTGTCTCCGTCTGTTTTGATAGTCTGCCGGCGTCTTGCCGGAAGCTCACGCTGGTCTGGCCATTTTGCCACACCGGTCCTGCCGCATCTCAGTAAAATTTCTGTAACTTAATGGTTATGCCGGGGCATGTCGTGGCCGACGCCGCGGTAAGGCAGCGCCATTTCCATGCAGGCGCCGGTTTCGAGCTGGCCGACGGTGGCGCGGTACAGCTCCTGCCACGGCGTCTGGCTGGCGGGTACCGGGGGCGCCGGTTCCCGCTTGCGGCGCGCGAGCACCTCGTCGGACACCAGCATGTCGCAGCGGCCGGTATCGAGGTCGACGCGGATGGTGTCGCCGGTGCGCAGCCAGGCCAGGCCGCCGCCGGCGGCGCTCTCCGGCGAGGCGTTCAGGATCGAGGGACTGTCGGAGGTGCCCGACTGGCGCCCGTCGCCCAGGGTCGGCAGCGCGAAGACGCCGCGTTTCACGAGCGCATCCGGCGGCTGCATGTTGACCACCTCGGCCGACCCCGGCCAGCCCACCGGCCCGGCGCCGCGCATCACCAGCATGCAGGACTCGTCGATCTCGAGCGCCGGGTCGTTGATGCGGGCGTGGTAGTCGCTGGAACCGTCGAACACCACCGCGCGGCACTCGAACACGTTTTCCATCCCGGGTCGGCTCAGGTAGCGCGCGCGGAAGGCAGGGCCGATCACGCTCGTCTTCATGATCGCAAAATCGAACAGGTTGCCCGACAGGACCACGAACCCGGCGTTCTCCTTGAGGGGCGCCATGTAGGGCGCGATCATCTCGCGGTCGACGCTGGCACGGCCTTCGAGGTTGGCCGCCATGCTGTGCCCGGTCACCGTCGGGCGCTCGGCGCGCAGCTTCCCGGCCTGCAGCAGCTCCCACATGATCGCCGGCACCCCGCCCGCGCGGTGGAAGCGCTCGCCCAGGTATTTGCCGGCCGGCTGCATGTTGAGCAGCAGCGGCACCTGATGGCCATGGGTCATCCAGTCCGACGGATGCAGTTCGACGCCGGCGTGGCGCGCCATCGCCATCAGGTGCGGCTGGGCGTTGCTGGAGCCGCCGATGGCAGCGTTCACCACGATCGCATCCAGGAAAGCGTCGCGCGTCAGGATGCTCGACGGACGGATGTCGAGCCGCGCCATCTCGACGATGCGGCGGCCGGTCTCATAGGCCATCTGGCCCCGCTCGCGGTAGGGTGCGGGAATGGCCGAGCAGCCGGTCAGCGACATGCCGAGGGCCTCGGCCATGGCGTTCATGGTCGACGCCGTGCCCATCGTGTTGCAGTGGCCGCTCGACGGCGCCGAGGCGGCGGCGATCTGCAGGAACTTGTCGTTGTCGATTTCACCGGCCGCCAGCTTGCGCCGGCCGTGCCAGATGGCGGTGCCGGAACCGGCCAGCTGGCCTTCGAACCAGCCGTCGAGCATGGGGCCGCCGGACAGCACGATGGCCGGGATGTCGACGGTGCTGGCCGCCATCAGCTGGGCCGGGGTGGTCTTGTCGCAGCCGGTGGTCAGCACCACCGCATCGATCGGGTAGCCGTGCAGGATCTCGACCAGGCCGAGATAGGCCAGGTTGCGGTCGAGGGCGGCGGTCGGGCGGCGGCAATTCTCGAAAATCGGATGCAGCGGGAATTCCATCGGGATGCCGCCGGCGTCGCGGATGCCGTCGCGCACGCGTTTGGCCAGATCGAGGTGGATCCGGTTGCAGGGGCTGATGTCGCTGCCGCTCTGGGCGATGCCGATGATCGGGCGGCCCGAGCGCAGCTCCTCGGCGGTGATCCCGTAGTTCATGAAGCGCTCGAGGTAGAGCGCCGTCATGTCGATGTGGTCGGGATTGTCGAACCAGTCCTGAGACCGGAAACGGCGCAGCGCTTGGTCGGGTGTGCTCATGCGAATAGCTCTTTCGAAACGGCGTGCTGCGGCAGTCCCGGCGCCGCGACACGGAAAGCGAACAGGCTGCCGGCCAGCGGCTCGGCCGCGCGCCGGGCCGGCGACAGGCCCTTGCGCGCCGTAGTGACATAGGCGGTGCGCAGGTCGTCGCCGCCGAAGGCGAGCCGGGTGATGTTCGAACAGGGGAAGCTCACGGTAGCGGCCAGGGTGCCGTCGGGCCGGTAGCGTTCGATGCGCGCGCCGCCGAACAGCGCGATCCAGACATGGCCCTCGCTGTCGACCGCCATCCCGTCCGGATGGCCGCTGCCCGTGTAGTCCACGAACACGCGCTTGCGCGCCAGGCTGCCGCCGGGACCGAGGTCGAACGCGTACGTGCGCCTCGCCAGCGTATCGGTGTGGTACAGGGTCCTTCCGTCGGGGCTCGTGGCCGGCCCGTTGGTGATGATGTAGCCCTCGTCCATGCGGACCAGGCCGCGCCGGTCGAGGCGGTAGAGCGCGCCGGAAGCGGCGGTTTCGCCGTCGTCCATCGAACCAAACCACAGGGCGGCGTCCGCATCGACATGACTGTCGTTGAGCCGGTTGCCGGGCAGCTGCGCTTCGACCGGCAGCAGCGGGGAAAACATACCGCTGTCCTCGTCCAGGCGGTACAGGCCGCCCTGCACGCCGCACACCAGGCCGCCGCCTTCAATTGGTACGGCGAAGCCGACCTGCCCCGGCGCATCCCAGCTGCGGCGTGCGCTGCCGTCCGCGGCGCAGCGGTGCACGCGGCGGCCCTTGATGTCGACGAAGACCACCGAGCGGCTCGGCGCATGCCAGAGCGCGCCCTCGCCCAGCTCGGCGCCGGCGTCCCAGATCGGGACCGGTTGGTGCAAAGGTGGAGGCAAGCTCATGCCCCGTACCATCCGGCGTCGACGTAGTAGTCGCGGCCGGTGCAGCGTCCGGCGCTGTCCGAGGCCAGGAACAGGGCCAGCGCGGCGACGTCCTCGACTTCGACCCGCTGGCCCAGGCATTGCGAGGCGAGGATCTTCGCTTCCTCTTCGGGGCTGCACCAGAGCTCCTCCTGGCGCTGGGTGCGCACCGCGCCGGGCACGATGCAGTTGACGCGGATGCCGCGCGCGCCGAGGTCGCGCGCCAGGCCGCGGGTCATGCCTTCGATCGCGGCCTTGGCCGTCATGTAGAGGCTCAGCTGCGGCAGGGCCAGGTGCCAGGAGATCGAGCCGAGGTTCAGGATCACGCCCGCGCCCCGGGCCTGCATGGCCGGCGCCACGGCCTGGGCACAGAAGAACTGGTGGCGCAGGTTGACCGCCATCCGCTCGTCCCAGTAGGCCGGGGTGACGTCGGCCACGCCGTGGCGGTCGTCGTTGGCGCCGTTGTTGATCAGGATGTCGACCGGACCGTCGGCACCGATGGCGTCGAAGGCGGCGCGCACGGCATCGAGGTCGGTCAGGTCGCAGTGGATGAAGCGCGGAGGCTGCGCCAGGTGCGCCAGCTCCGCGGCCAGTGCCTGCGAGGCCTCGGCGGCGATGTCGAGGAAGACGACGCTTGCCCCCTGGCGCGCGAACGCGTTGACCATTTCGGCGCCGATGCCGCTGCCGCCGCCGGTGATCACCACGCGCTTGCCCGGCAGGTCCGGGTAGCTGGCATAGGGCTTGATTGTTCTTGCTTGGTTCATTGATCGCTCTTCAGCAGGCCGCGGCGGCCCAGGTTGTCGAACAGGGCGCGTACGCCGAAGGTCCAGGGCGCGACGGCGTCGCTGCGCTGGACATGGTTGACCAGCGTGCCCAGGCTGGGGGTGGAGATGCTGACGCGGTCGCCCAGGTGATGGGTGAAGCCGGCGCCGTGCGCATCGCGGTCCTTGATGGGGGAGAACATGGTCCCGAGGAAGAGCAGGAAGCCGTCCGGATACTGGTGATGGCGTCCCCAGGCATGGCCGACCAGCTCGAGCGGGTCGCGGCTGATCTCGCGCATGCGGCTGCTGCCGGAGAGCGTGAAGCCGTCGTCCATTCCCTCCACCAGCAGGCTCACCTCGGCGTTGCGGATGGTGTCGAGCGTGAAGTGCTCGTCGAACAGGCGGATGAAGGGCCCGATCGCGCAGGAGGCGTTGTTGTCCTTGGCCTTGCCCAGCAACAGGGCGCTGCGCCCTTCGATGTCGCGCAGGTTGACGTCGTTGCCGAGCGTCGCGCCGAGCGGCCTGCCGCGGCTGTCGACGGCGAGGACGATTTCCGGTTCCGGATTGTTCCAGTGCGAGTCCGGATGCAGGCCGACGGCCTCGCCCGCGCCCACCGCCGACATCGGCTGCGCCTTGGTGAACACCTCGGCGTCCGGCCCGATCCCGACTTCCATATAGGGCGACCAGATCCCCCGTGCCACCAGGTCCTGCTTGAGCGCGGCCGCCGAGGGTGAACCCGGGCGGATCGCCGACAGGTCGGCGCCGATGCACTCCTGCATCTGGGCGCGCAGGGCGGAGGCGCGCGCCGGGTCGCCCTTGGCCTGTTCCTCGATCACCCGTTCCAGCAGGCTGACCGCGAAGGTCACGCCGCAGGCCTTGATCGCCTGCAGGTCGCAGGGGGCCAGCAGGCGGGCCTCGCCGGCCGCCAGGGCCGCGTCGAGCGGGCCGAGCGGCTCGCCGGCGCTGCTCCGCACGATCTCGTGCAGGTCGGCGCGCTCGAACAGCTCCGACACGGTCGGCGCGTGGCGGCTGATGTCGACCAGCTCGCCGCCGCGCAGGGCCACCACCGCCGGCCCGCCCTCTTCCCCGCCGCGCCACACGCGGCCGACCAGGAGCGCGCGTTCTGCGTCCTGCGGCAACATGGCATTCTTCAACTCGTTCATCATTCCCTTTCGGCTTGCTGCATCAGTGTTGAAATGGTGCCCGACGCGCGCAGGCCCGGCAATTGCGAAACTCACCAACCGGGATCATGATTACTTGCAGCGTCCGTACGCCCGGCTAGCCCTGCAGGGAAAGGCGGTAGACGGTGGTCTGGCGGTACACCTGGCCCGGGCGCAGGATGACCGCGCCCGCGTGTTCGCCGTTAACCTGGTCGGGATAGGCTCCCGCCTCCAGGCAAAAGCCGGCGTGCCGCACATAGGGCCGCGCCGCCCGCCCGCGCACGCCCTCCAGCCCGTTCCCGCTGTAGAACTGCAATCCGGCCTCGGTGGTAGAGACCTGCAGGCGCCGCCCCGAGCGTGGATCGGAGACCCTGGCCACCTCGCGCAGCGGGCCGTGG
This sequence comes from Massilia sp. SYSU DXS3249, assembly GCF_053668055.1. Lineage (NCBI taxonomy): Bacteria > Pseudomonadati > Pseudomonadota > Betaproteobacteria > Burkholderiales > Oxalobacteraceae > Massilia > Massilia sp. SYSU DXS3249. Next base: position 21,496 of record NZ_JBSIPX010000029.1, read on the forward strand.
CGTCCGCCCGGATGGCTGCCGACGCAATAGCAGTGGTCGAAGCCGCCGGCCAGCCCGACCTGGGTGTCCGGCCAGCGCAGGCGCGGCCCGATCGCGGCCGGGGTGCGGAAGTCGAAGGGCGTGCCCTCCACCGCAGCCACGCTCACCGGGATGCCCGCCGCGTCGGTCTCGATGTAGTAATCGGCGTCGATCTGGAGCATGTGGTCGCCCACGTCGCCCAGGCCGCCGTTGAGGTTGAAGTAAGGGTGCGAAGTCAGGTTGATGGGCGTGGCGGCATCGGCCACCGCGCGGTACTCGATGCGCAGGCTGCCATCCTCGCCCAGCTCGTAGTCGACGCTGACCTCAAGGTTGCCGGGAAAGCCCGCATGCCCGTCGGGCGAGGCGAGCTGCAGCGACACCCGCTGCCCGCTGGCCTGGCCCTGCCAGAGCGCCGCGTGGAAGCCCTGGGGCCCGCCGTGCAGGTGGTTGCCGCGGTCGTTCACGGCGGCCTGCATCGGCTTGCCGTCGAGCGCGAAGCGGCCGCGCGCGATGCGGTTGGCCCAGCGCCCGACGATGGCGCCGAAGTAGGCGGCGTTGCCGGCATAGTCCTGCTGGTCGCGGTAGCCGAGCAGCACGTCGGCGCTGCGCCCGTAGCGGTCCGGTGCGAACCAGGACACCAGCGCCGCGCCCCGTTCGCTGATCGTCAGGTGCATGCCATGGGCGTTACGCAGCGTGAACAGCCGGGGCTCCGCCCTGGCCTCAGCCTCGGGCAAGGCCCCGGTCACGGCCTCGGGCGGCTGGAGGGTGGTGTTGGTCAAGGTGCTCATCGTCATCCTTCGTCATCCTTCTAACGGGTCGGGTACCGGGCAGTCCTTGGCCTGGCCCGCCATGCGCTCCTGGTAGGCGCGCGGCGAGCAGCCAAGTTCCCGCTTGAATACGGAATGCATGTATTGGCTCGAGGTGAAGCCGCACTTGCGCGCGACCTCGGACAGGTTGCAGTCGCCCGAGGCCAGGATCGCCGTGGCCGCGTCGAGCCGGAAGCGCAGGATCGCGTCGTGCACGCTGCATCCGAGCTCCTGGCGGAAGTAGCTTTCCAGCGAAGAGCGCGAAATGCCGACGTAGTCGGCCACCTGCCCGGTGCGGATGCCCTGGCAGGCGTACTGGCGGATGAAATGGCGGGCGCGCATCACGTGCGGGTGCTTGGCGGATTCGTGGCGCGAGGAGGCCAGCACGTTGATCCCGGCAGGCGGCACCAGGATGCGGGTGTCGCCCAGCCGTTTGCCGTGCAACATCTGGTCGAGCAGGTGGGCCGCGGTGCGTCCCATTTCCTGGGCGCCCTGCATCACCGAACTGAGCGGAATGCGGGTGAGCATGCGCGCCAGCGGATCGTTGTCGATGCCGATGATGGCCACCTGCTCCGGCACCACGATGCCGGCCAGCGCGCAGGCCTGCATCAGCTGGCGCGCCCTGGCGTCGGTGACGGCGATCACGCCGACCGGCTTGGGCAGGCTGTGCAGCCATGCCACTTGCTGCTGGATCGCTTCGTCCCATGACGGCGCGCGGGTCGACTGGCCACGGAAGATTTCCGGCGGCAGGCGGTCGGCCTGCATCAGCGTGCTGAAAGCTTTCTCGCGTTCCTGCGCCCAGCGGTTTTCCTGCGCCTCGGGCAGGCTGAACAGGGCGAAGTGGCGCAGGCCGGCGTCGATCAGGTGCTCGTAGGCGAGCTTGATCAGCTTGAAGTTGTCGGTCGCCACATAGGGCACCCCGGCCGGGTAGTCGTCGACGTTCTCGTAGGAGCCGCCGACGGCCACCAGCGGGATGCGGCTGGGCGCGAGCGCCGCGGCGACCGCCGGATCGTCGAAGTCGGCGATGATGCCGTCGCCCTGCCACTTCTCGATGCCGGACAGGCGCAGGCGGAAGTCCTCTTCCAGGAACAGGTCCCAGGAAGTGCGGGTGCTGGCCAGGAAACCGGCGATGCCGGTGATGACCTCGCGGTCGAATATCTTGTTTGCGTTGAACAGCAGCGCAATACGATGCGTCTTTGGCGTCAACATGGTGAGTCGTCTCCCCTCTTGCTCGGCGTTGAACGATTGTACTCATCGCGCCCGAGCTCAATGCAATTTTGCAATGCGCAAGAAGCCCCGGCAATTGTGAAAACCACCAAACGCCAGTGCGATTCTTTCCATTCAGTCACTCAGGCATGGTTTGTTGGTGTGCGCTCTGCTAACCTCCGCTTCGACTCGACAGGGACACCACGACAGATGAAGACGAAGCTGATTGTTGCCGCGCTGTTCGCCACGGCGCTCTTGCCTCAAGCCCAGAGCCAGGCCCAGATCCAGGCCCACGCTGCGCCCGCCTGCCCGGGCGGCGCCGCATGGTGCGATGGATTCGAAGACGGCATGGCGCGCTGGGCGGCCATCGGCGGCAGCGCCGCGCCGGTCCAGGCGGGCGCGGGCAACCCTGCCGTGCGCCTCGGCGCAGCCGGCGCGCTGGCCAGCCGCGACGCCGTCGCGCCGGCATCAGCCCCCTACTACGTCGAGGCCCGCATGCGGCCGCTCGGCGGCGCCGGCGCGACTGCCGGCCAGGCCTATGTGCTGGCGCGCTACGTCGACGAGCGCAACTGGCTCGGCGCCGGCATCGAGGTCGCACCGGGCAGCCCGAAGGTCAACGTCGTGATCGTCAAGATGGACGACGGCAAGCTGCGCTACCTGAAGCAATGGGGCAAGGAATCCCTTCCCGACGGCGCCTTCTACACGGTGCGCCTGGCGCTGGCCGCCGGCGAGCTGACGCTCTACCTGAACGGCGAGCGCCTGACCACCGCCCTCGAGCCGGCGGTGGACGGCGGCCGCATCGGCCTGCTGGCCCGGGACGCCAGCTTCGAGCTCGACGACGTACGCCTGGGCGCGCCCGGCGTTGCGCCCGGCCGGATCGGCCTGGCGCGCGTGAACAACCGGGTTGCGCTGCAGGCCGGCGACGCGCCCCTGCGTTACCGGGTGAGCGCGGACCGCAGCCGTCCCCTCGCCCTCCACGCCGTGTCGAGCGACCCGGCGATCGCCTCCGCGGCCATCGACGGCGGTACGCTGGTGGTCAGCGCGCACCGGCCCGGCCAAGCGACGATCGGCGTGGTCGACAGCGCCGACCGCGACGTGGCCGCCTGGCTGGGCGTGAGCGTGGCGCCCAGGTTCGCGCCGCCGGCGCGCGCCTATCCCCTGCAAGGCCGCCTGCTCCCCGCAACCGGCGCCAGGGACCTGCCGGTCGACAGCCTGCTGCGCATCCGCTTCGACCGCCCGCCCGTGCTCGGGAGCAGCGGCTCGGTGCGCATCTACCGCGCGGCCGACCATGCGCTGGTCGACACGGTCAACGTGGGCGACGAGCTCGACACCATGGGCCCGCGCCGCCAGGCCTTCAAGCGCGTCGTGCGGCGCAAGCTGGTCAAGGTCGAGGGCGACAGCGCGACCATCCGCCTGCACTCGGCCGCCCTGGCCTACGGCACCGGCTATTACGTGCAGGTCGACCCCGGCGTCTTCACGGGAACGAGTTTGGGCGGCGTGCCCTTCGCCGGCCTCGGCGGCCGCCGCACCTGGACCTTCCGTACCCGCGACGCCATGCCGGCAGGCCAGGCGCTGTCGGTCGACGACGACGGCCCGGCCGATTTCCGCACCGTGCAGGGCGCCCTGAACCACGCGATGGGCCACATGCCGCGCACGGCGCCGGTCACCATCCGGGTGGCCGACGGGCGTTACGACGAACTCCTCTACCTGAGCGGCAAGGACCGCGTCACCCTGCGTGGGGAAACCCGCGACGGCGTCGTCATCGGCACCACCAACGACGACGGCACCAACCCCGGCTCCGGCAGCAGCCAGGGTCCCCTCTCGCCGGGCGCGACCGGCGGACGCGCCGTCTTCCTGGTCGAAGACGCCGACCTGCTCGCGCTCGACAGGCTCACCCTGGTCAATACGGCGCGCCGCGCCGGCAGCCTCGGCGCCCAGGCCGAAGCGCTCAATTTCAACAGCGGCGGGCGCCTGGCCGCCACCGACGCCAGCTTCTTCAGCGAACAGGACACGATCCAGGTGAAGGGCTATGCCTGGTTCTACCGCTCGCTCATCGCCGGCAACGTCGATTTCATCTGGGGCGGCAACCGCGCCGCCCTGTTCGAGGAGAGCGAGATCCGTTCGCTCGGCGACAGCGCGAATGCGCGCAGCGGCGGCTACGTCGTGCAGGCGCGCACGCTGGGCGCCGGCGACCCGGGCTTCGTCTTCCTGAACAGCCGCCTGACCCACGGCCCGGGACCGGCCGGCAACGATGTCCCGCCTGGTACGACCTACCTGGCGCGTCCGGGCACGGCCCAGAGCCACGACAAGGTCAGCTACATCAACTGCAGGATGGATACCCATGTCGCGCCGGCCGGCTGGTCGCTGCCGCGCAATGCGCATGGGGGCGCGGGCGCGGGCTGGGGCGAGTACGGCAGCATGGACCTGTCGGGCGCGCCGCTCGACCTGGCGCGCCGCGAGGGCGGACGCGTCCTGAGCGCCGCGCAGGCCGCCCGCCTCGCGGACCGCGCACAGGTGTTCGCAGGATTCGATCAGGGCAAGGGCTGGAACCCGACGCCGCAGGACAGTCAATAACCAGAACCAACACGTCAAGTTGAAGGCAACCATGAAAAAAACGTACTCGAAATCGTTCCGTCTTGCGGGCCTGGCGCTGCTGCCGATCGCATTGGCCGCCTGCCAGTCCACCTCGACCGTCCCCGGCGCCGGCGCTCCCTGGGTCGCCGACCTCGGCGACGGGCGCTACCAGAACCCCGTCCTGCACGCCGATTACTCCGACCCGGACGCGATCCGCGTCGGCGACACCTATTACATGACCTCGTCGAGCTTCAACGCGGTGCCCGGCCTGCCCCTGCTCACCTCGACCGACATGGTCAACTGGGAGCTGGTTGGCCACGCGCTGCCGAAACTGGTGCCGGACGAACGCTACGCCACGGCGCGCCACGGCGAAGGCGTGTGGGCGCCCTCGCTGCGCCACCACGACGGCAAGTTCTGGATTTTCTATCCCGACCCGGACGTCGGCATCTTCGTGACCACCGCCACCGATTTCACCGGTCCCTGGAGCGAGCCGCGCCTGCTCCTGCCCGGCAAGGGCATCATCGACCCGACCCCGCTGTGGGACGAGGACGGCAAGGCGTACCTGCTGCACGCCTGGGCCAAGAGCCGCGCCGGCTTCAACAACGTCCTGACCCTGCGCAGCATGGCGCCGGACGCCAGCCGCCTGCTCGACACCGAGGGCAAGGTCGTCATCGACGGCAACAAGCTGCCGAATTACCGCACCCTGGAAGGGCCGAAGTTCTACAAGGCCAACGGCTACTACTATGTGTTCGCCCCGGCCGGCGGGGTCGAGGAAGGCTGGCAGTCGGTCTTCCGCGCGCGCAGCATCGCCGGCCCTTACGAAGACCGCATCGTCATGGAGCAGGGCAACACGGCCATCAACGGCCCGCACCAGGGCGCGTGGGTGCGTGCACAGGACGGACGCGACTGGTTCCTGCACTTCCAGGACCGCAAAGCCTATGGCCGCGTGGTGCACCTGAACCCGATGCGCTGGGCCGACGGCTGGCCGGTGATCGGCGAGGACGGCCCCAAGGCCGGCACCGGCCAGCCGGTGCTGACGCATGCCAAGCCGGTCGCCGGTTCGCCGCTCAAGGTGCCGCCCACTTCCGATGAATTCGACGCCCCACGACTCGGCCTGCAGTGGCAATGGAACGCCAACCACGATCCGCGCTGGGCTTCGCTGACCGCGCGCCCCGGCATGCTGCGCCTGCATACCCAGGCCGCGCCCGCCTTTGCCGACTATGTGCGCGGCGCGCCCTCGGTGCTGGGACAAAAGCTGCCGGCTCCGCGCTTCGTGGTGAACACCCACGTCGCGCTGAACGATGCGGCGGACGGCGACCGTGCCGGCCTGATCGTGAATGCGATGCAGTACGCCTGGATCGGCCTGCGCAAAACGAAGGGGGCGACCGAACTGGTGTACACCACCTGTACGCCCGCCAAGGAGCGCTGCAAGGAGGCCACCCGCGTCCTGCTGCCGTCGGCGCCGTCCAGCCTGTACCTGCGCATGAGCATGGCCGAGGGCGCGCTGGCCAGCTTCTCGTACAGCCTCGACAACGTCAGCTTCGTCCCCGCAGGCCAGCCGCTGGAAATCAGCAAGGGACGCTGGGTGGGCGCCCAGGTCGGCCTGTTCAGCATCGGCGAGCAGGCCGGCGCGCCGGCGTCCAGCCTGGACGTGGATTACTTCCGGGTCAGCGCGAAATGATGCGGCAAATGGTTTCAGGCAGCGGCCTGCGCGGCGCATGCGCCGCCCTCCTGTTCTCCCTGCCGATGCTCGCCGCCGCCCAGGCGCCGGGCAAGGCGCTGCGCTTCGATTTCACCAGCCGGCCATCGGCGGACGCCGTCCAGGTGAAGTGGAACGAGCGCAGCGGCGCGCCCCTGTTCGACGCCGCCGTCGGCTACGGTTTCGTCGACCGCACCGGCGCCCTGCCGGCGCGCCTCGTGCACACGGCCACGATCCGCAGCGACGGCAAGGGTTTTACCATCAGCGAGCCGGCCTTCGAGGCCGAGAAGGGTTTCGAGAAGGACCATTACAACCACTTCGGCATGGCATTCCGCATCAAGGCCGCGCCGGGTGCGTACGCGATCCAGGTCCGCACCACCTCCGGCACCGCCGACACCATCGTGTCGGTCACCGGCATGCAAACCAGCCGCCTGGCTCCTGGCGTGTTCTGGGACGCCGCCAGCCTCCTGCCGAACCGGACCACCGTCGCGACGCAGGGCAAGGAGTGGTCCTACCGCTACGTGAACGGGCGCGACTTCATCGATATCGAAATCGAACCGAAGCACCCGAACACGCCGGTCGGGATCGAGGAAATCGTCCTCACGCCGATCGCGCCTTCGGTGCGGCCCGCGAACGTGCTGCCCGCCATTTTCACCCTGGGCGATTCGACCGTCAAATCCTACACCTTCGACGAAGCGCCGATGAGCGGCTGGGGCCAGGTGTTCGACAAGCTGTTCGATGCGAAGAAGGTCAGGGTCCTGAATTATTCGATGGGCGGACGCTCCTTCCGCAATGCCTACGCCGAGGGGCGGCTGAACGACCTGCTGCTGGCCGGCCATGCCGGCGACGTCGTGATCATCCAGTTCGGCCACAACGACGAAAGCCTCGACGAAACGCGCCGCTACGGACGCGGCTCGACCGAAGCCATGTACGAGAGCTTCATCACGGACTTCTACCTGCCGGCCATTCGCGCGCGCGGCATGGTGCCGGTCTTCGTCACGCCGATGTCGCGCGTGAACGGCAACGCCAAGCCCGGCGAACAGTATGTGAACTCGTTCGGCAAGCGGCGCTTCCCCGACCTGATGAAAAGGCTGGGGGTCGAGCACGGCGTCCCTGTGGTCGACCTGAATGCCCGCAGCATCGACTTCTACAACGAGACCGGCGTCGCGGCCGTGACGGCGATGGTGATGGCGATCGAGGCCGGCGAAACGCCCGGCAAGACCAACGACGGCAGTTACGCCAACGGCCATCCCGCCAACAAGATCGACGGCACCCACTTCCGGGAGGCGATGTCGAAGCAGTACGCGCGGATCGTGGTCACCGAACTGGCGCGCCTGGCACAACAGGGCGATCCGGTGGCGGCCGGCATCGCCGCGCAGCTCAGGAGCGAGGTGCGGGCCGCGGTCGCACGAGGCGACTGGTCGGCGATCCATCCCGAGATCGCGCGCGATATCGTCCAGGGCGACGGCGCCTACTACCGCGACCAGATCGAGAAACTGCTGCAGCTGGGCGCCTTGCGCAAGGACGCCGGGGGCAACTTCCGGCCGCAGGAGACCATACGCACCCGCGAATTCGCCGCGGCGCTGGCCGGCGTGATGGGCCTGCCCCCTGCGACCCTGGCGGGGTATGCGGACGGCCCGCTGGTGCGCGAAGTCATGGGGGCGATGCTGGCCGACGCCTACCACGCCAGGTTCAGCGCAAAGCCGGCCTACATGACCGACTACAACGGCAAGACGACCGTCCCGGGCGCCCCGGGCTACGACCCCAACCTCGACAGCGGTGCGCAAGGCGCGATGTATTTCCCGCTGGTCGGCTGGGCGCGCCTGCTCGACAGCGCCGGCGTCTCCCCTCCCTACGCGGCGAAGGTCAAGGACGCCTACGAGCTCGGCCTGATCCGCTCGGAAGCAGGTATCGCGCGCGGGCGCATGATCAACGGGAAGCTGCTCGAACCGCAAGCCGCCGTCACCCGCGCCAAGGCGGCCAAGACGCTGTATTTCATGTGGGTGCTGGCACAGCCGCCGAAGGCGGAAAACGACAACTAGTGAGAAGGAAGCGACATGGTTTCACGACGTAACGCCATCAAGTCCGCAGGTATGGGAACACTGCTGGCCGGCAGCCAGCCTGCTGTCCTGGCCGCCGCCGCGAACGCCCCGGCCGCCACCTGGGCGCGCGGCCTGGAGGGACAGCGCAAGGCCGACCTGGGCGACGGCAGCTTCCTGAACCCGATCCTCGCCGGGGACCACCCCGACCCGTCGATCCTGCGCGACGGCGAAGACTATTACATGACCTTCTCCACCTTCGACGCCTACCCGGGCCTGACGATCTGGCATTCGAAGGACCTGGTCAACTGGCAGCCCCTGGTCTCGGCCCTGACGCGCAACATCGGCTCGGTCTGGGCGCCGGAACTGTGCAAGCACAAGGACCGCTTCTACCTCTACATACCGACCAAGAAGACGGCGGTCGCCGGTTCGCGCACGACATCGTGGGTGATCTGGGCCGACGACATCCGCGGCCCCTGGTCCGAGCCGGTCGACCTGAACCTGCCGCGCCACATCGATCCCGGCCATGCGGTGGGCGAAGACGGCTCGCGCTGGCTGTTCCTGTCCGGCGTCGACCGGGTGCGGCTGGCGGACGACGGCCTGTCGACCATCGGCCAGCCCGAGCGGGTCTACGATCCCTGGCGCTACCCGGACGACTGGGAAGTCGAGGCATTCTCGCCGGAAGGCCCGAAAGTGCTGCGCCACGGCGGCTGGTTCTACCTGATCCTGGCCGTCGGCGGCACTTCCGGTCCTCCGACCGGCCACATGGTGATCGCGGCGCGCTCGAAGTCCATCCACGGTCCCTGGGAACACCATCCGCGCAACCCGCTCGTGCGTACCACCCGTGTCGAGGAAAAATGGTGGTCGCGCGGGCATGCGACGCTGGTGCAGGGCCCGGGCGGCGACTGGTGGGGCGTCTACCACGGCTACGAGAACGGCTTCTGGACGCTCGGCCGCCAGGCGCTGCTGGCGCCGGTCACCTGGTCGGCGGACGGCTGGCCGGACTTCGGCGGCGGCGACCTGTCCAGGCCGATCGCGAAACCGGCGGGCGGCAAGCCCTCGCCGCACGGCCTGGCGCTGTCCGACGATTTCACGACCGACAAGTACGGCATCCAATGGAATTTCTTCAGCCCGGCCCAGGACGAAAGCCGGCGCCTTTCGCGCAGGGACGGCGCCCTGCACCTGAAGGCCAGCGGCGACATGCCCTCGAATTCCTCCCCGCTGGTCTTCATCGCGCCCGACCAGGATTACGAGTTCGAATGCGAGATCGAGGTCGATCCCGAGGCGCGCGCCGGCCTGCTGCTGTTCTATGACCACAAGCTGTACTGCGGTCTCGGTTTCGGCGCCGCGCAATTCGTGATGCACCGCTACGGGACCGAACACGGCCAGTTCGCCAATCCCTACGGGCGGCGCCTGTTCCTGCGCATCCGCAACCGCCGGCATGTCGTGAGCATCCACATTTCGCCCGACGGCAAAACCTGGAAGCGCGGCCCGCGCGGCTACGAGGTGTCCGGCTACCACCAGAACGTGCGCGGCGGCTTCATGTCGCTCAAGCCCGCCCTCTACGCCGCCGGCAAGGGCGAGGTGCGCTTCCGCGGCTTCCGCTATCGCGCATTCGCGTGAGCAGGCCGACGAAGAAGGCCTCGCTCGTCCGGGTCCTGCTTGCGCTGGGCCTGGCCGCGCCGCCGGGGGGGCGGGCGCCGGCGTGCCGGGGCCCCGCCCCCGTCCCGAAAAACACCAAGCTCCCCCTCCCGACGCACACGCTGCTG
>NZ_JBSIPX010000030.1:0-30480 GCF_053668055.1 Massilia sp. SYSU DXS3249
TTACTCACCCGTTCGCCACTCGCCACCAGGCCGAAGCCCGTGCTGCCGTTCGACTTGCATGTGTAAAGCATGCCGCCAGCGTTCAATCTGAGCCAGGATCAAACTCTTCAGTTCAATCTCTGTTTGTTGACTCTTTCGAGTCATCGGCATTGCTGCCGAGTCGCTCACTCAAGATACTGACCGTCGCCTCATTGCTGAGACAACGTTAATACTTTTGTGAACATTTGATAATTTAAGTAATCACTGACCGAAGTCAGCGGCACCTTCATCAAACGCCCACACTTATCGACTGTTAATTGTTAAAGAACTTATTCCGTACTGCCTTGCTGCGCTCTGCGAATCGTTTTGTTCGTCAGCAGCAGAGAAGTGAGATTATGCAGTGTTTCGCTTAACTCGTCAACCCCTTCGTTTTTTCACCACGCTGTTCGCAGCGCACCGTCGACACCGCCAACTACTTGATTTCGTTGGTTGTTTCGCAGCGCTACTGCAGCGGGAGGCGAATCATAGCAAAGCGGATTCTCAGCCGCAAGGCCTTGCCGAGAATTTTTAAGCTGACATTAAGTCTCAAGGGGCGGCGGGAGGATCGGCCTGGATGCAACCGGCCGCGCTCCCGCGCCTGTCTGGCAGCCATCAGAAAAAGATGATGCCGCCGAGCGCCACCCCATTCATCTTGTCGCGCCCGCCACCGAAACCTTTCGAGCGGGTCTGCCCGGCTTCGGCCACCAGGGTAATCGCACTGTTGAGCGCGTAATAGGCGCCGGCAGTGAAGTTCGCGTTCGACTCCAGCCCTCCGGTGCCGACGGTATTGTCGTCGTTCTCGCTGCGGCCGTAGCTGAGGCCGAGCTTGAGCTGCTCCGAGACCTTATAGGTACCCTGCGCGAGGACGTGGGTGGTACGTACCCGCCCCTGGTCGGCGTCCGCCAGGATGCCCAAGCCCCTGCCGCGCTGGACGTTCACCAGCACGCCGAGCGGCCCCGACTGATACAGCACGCCGGCCTCGATGCCGCGCAAGGTCAGGTCAGGCGTGCCCGGCACTTCCGGTTCCAGGCGCTGCCCCTTGGCGCCGAGCCAGGCTTTGATGTCGCCCTGGGTCCAGGTCAGCTGTGCCTGGTACTGCGGGGTCGAGTCGGCGGAATAGGCGGAGCCGGCGATCACCGGCGTGTCGTCCACCGGGCTCATGATGCCGATGTCGACGCCGATGCCCGAGCCAAGGCCGAGACCGGCGCCTATCTTGGGCGTGCTCCAGGCGATCTGGCCGTAATGGCCGAGATAGGCGTAGCCGGCGCCGATGTGGCCCAGCGCCACGCGGCCGCGCTGGGTGGCCTGCACCGGTGCGCCGGCGCCCATCAGGGTCATGTCGTTGAGGATGGCGTTCGCCCCGAAGATGCCGTAGTCGCGGCCGAGCTTGAAAGTGCCGAGAGTGGGGGTACCGAAGGTGAAGAATGCCTGGCGCACGTCGACCCCGTTGTTGGGCGAGATCGCGCTGTCGGTGGCGGTGTGGACGTAGATGCCGATCAGTGCCTTGATGTCGAATCCGCCCTGCTGCGAGGACGCGGAGGTGACCAGTCCGCTCGGGAGCAGGCCGTTGCCGACCGTGGTACGACTGTCGCGCCCGCCGCAGCCGAGGGCCTGCCCGCCCAGCGCCAGCCCGCCGACCGCGCCGCCATCGCAATCGACGAAGGTGTAATAGGCATTCACGTTGCCGCCGACATTCACCGTCCAGTCGCCCGCCTTGATGTCGACCGCCAGTGCCGGCTGCATGCATGCGGCCAGCGTGCCAAGTGCAAGAATCTTCTTCATCGCCATCTCCTTGTTCGGCCGTTATGGTTGTGCGCATCGGTTGATGCTGACCTAGGGGGTGGCAAATCCCGTGCCCGACAATTCCGGGGCTGGAAGCGGCTGGCAAAAACGGCGTGACGGCCCTGCCGTACCGGCGTGCCGCCTTCGACAAGGGGTCGTAAGCTGAAGGTTTTGCCAGAAGCTCCACGAATGCATGGCCGTGTTCGCTGTGCTGTGCCGTATCGGATCAGGTGCTGGGATAACTGTGCCGTTCCGGATCGGCGGACACGACAGGAAGATGACCGCAAAGGCTGCGCACGCCGGCGCAGCCTTGGAAGAGGATGGTGGACTCAGGCAGCGGCGGCCGGCGCCTTGCCGGGGAGCGCCGCCGCGGCGCCCGGATACAGCCGGGCCAGTGTCGCATTGACCACCGGCTCGACCAGCGCCAGCACGCGCGCGCTGGCAGCGCCCAGGTCGGGCGCCTCGCGCACTGCCTGCCAGAGCGAGGCTGCTTCTCCGTTCTGCGCCGCCAGCGCCGCCTCGACTTCCGCCTGCCAGAAGGCAGGGGCTTCGCTCTCGACGTAATTGCCGCGCCCGCGTCCGAAGTGGGCGACGGCGAGGTAGCGCAGCACCGCGCCGACCAGCAGCGTCTGCAGGAAGGCGTCGGCAAACTGCACCGTCGGCTTGTCGCGGTCGAATCCTTGATTAAAACCCCAGGCGGCGCCGGCCATCGTCAGGCCGCCGACGATCGCGCCCAGCAGCGCGCCGACGCCCATCGTCAGGCCGCCCGCCAGCATGTCGGCCGAGAGCCCGGTGGCCGCGCCCGAGACGACCGCGCCCAGCAGCCCGGCCTGTGCCTTGTCGATCGGCGCCTTGACGGCGAAATTCTCACGCACCCGCATGTTGATCGTGGTCGCCTGCCCCGGGTCGATCTTGTGCAGCCTGAGCATGCGCACGGTCGCCTTGTTGATTTCTCCGTTCAGACGCTCGACCAGTGCTGCCATCGCCGCTTCCTGGCGCTTCTGCTCGTCCTTGCCAAGGCCGACAGCGGCGAGCGCCGAGCGGAACATGCCGCGCTCCTCGTCGAGCACCAGCTCGCTGTCGCGCGCGGCGGCGGCGACCTGCTCGGCCGTCATGCGCAGGGCATCGGCGTAACGCCGCTGGTTGTGCGCTTCCCATGCCGCGCGCAGGCGCGCATAGCCGGGCTGCTTGGCCTCTTCGATCAGCGGCGCGACCGCCTCGTAAAACACGTGCTCGTGCACCCAGCAGCGGGCAAAGGCGTCCAGCGCCAGCACGTCGCGCACGATAGGGAAACGCGCCAGGTGCCCCTTCCACTCCTGCTGCTCGGCGCCCTCGGCGGCCCCGGGACGCGGCGGCCCCATCTGGTTGAGCAGGACCACTACCGGTTTACCCAGCCATTCGAGGATGTTCATCTCGGCCGGCAGGTAGCCGGCGTCGCCCGGCGCCTCCGAAGAATTGACGAGATAGAGCACGACATCGGCTTCGTCCTTGGCCGCGCGCAAAGCTTGTTGGCTCAGCCAGAACGGACGGTCGCGGTAGCGGTCGAACACTTCGCGCAGGAACCAGCCGATCGGGTTGCCCGCCATCGCCAGGCGCTTGAGCAGGCGCACTGAGTCGCCGAAGCCCGGCGTGTCCCACAACAGCAGGGTGTCGCCCGCCGCACTGGTTTGCAGGGGATGGGCTTCGGCAAAGGTCGTCACGTGGGCGGCGTCGCGCACCTCTCCCACGTCGGCGCCGACCAGGGTGCGTGCGAGCGTGGTCTTGCCGTTGTTCGTATGCGATACCAGGGCGAACTGGATTTTGACGGGGGCCTCGTTCATCGCAGCTCCGGCAGGGCCAGGCCTGCGCCCAGTTCGATCGGCCGTTTGTCGGGGTCGAGCAGGTTGACCACCGTCGCTGCGGTACCGTGGAAGCTGCAGAACTGGCGCCACAGCGAAATGCGCTCGGTAATGCGCGCCTCCAGGCCGGCCTGGCCGGCGCCGCGTTCGACCATGCTCGACTCGTCGAGCAGCACGGCCACGCCGCGCTTGCTGTGGCGGACCAGGTAGTCGAGGAAGGCGCCGTGGTTTTCCTTTTCGGGCGTCGCGGACAGGCTGAACAGGGCTGCGGTGACCGTCACGTCGGTCTCACCCAGGCCTGCCTCGCCTAGCGCCTCCTTCGGCTCCTCGCCGTAGGGCACCGCCGGGCGCAGCAGCACGCGCGCCTGGGCGCCGAGCGCCATCGCGGCCACCGCCCACAGACCGCGGTCGCGCGCCTCGTCGAGCGTGAAACTGTAGGGCAGCACGCGCAAGACGGCCGCCTTGCCGGCGCCGATGCTGTCGGCCAGGCGGCGGAAATACGGATGCTCGAGGTCGAGCGGAAAACGTTTCGCCAGGCGCCGCGCGCGCCAGCCCGCAAACAGGGCCAGCAGCACCCGCGGCAACACGACCAGCAGCAGGATCGTCGCCCCGTACAGGTGCACCCAGCGCTCGCCGCCGCCGGCCGGGGTCGTTGCGCTGAAGCGCAGGGACTCGATCTCGGCCAGCGAAAAGCCCTGCAGGAAGGGGAAGAAGAACAGCGCCGGCGCGAACAGCCAGGACAGCAGCGTGTGCACCTGGGCCGCGTCGAGGAAGGTGCTTTCCCAGCCGGCCACATATTGGGTCAGCAGGCCGCGCCCGTACAGCGACAGTACCGCACCCAGCGCCAGCGCGGCCGCCGACAGGTGCACGGTGCGCGACAGGCGCGCGCGTGTCAGGGGTTCGCTCAGCGCGGCCCATTCGCCGAGGAAGTGCGTCACGCCGCGCGACAGGGGGCCGGGCAGCTTGCGCGGCAGCGCCGCCTTGCCGACGCTCAGGCGGTGCAGCAGGCCGGGCCGCGCCCATCCGGTCTTGCGCCCAGGGATGAGGGCCCAGACCAGCAGCGCCAAATACACCAGCAGGTTCCAGCCGATGATGGCCAGCAGCGGCGCCGACAGCAGGTCGACGCGGTGCGGATCGGCGATCTGGTCGAGCAGCAGGCCGGCGGCCAGCGCCAGCAGCGGCAGCGCGAGCCAGATCCCTTGCAGGCCGAGCCCGCGCTTCTGGAAGCTGGCAAAGGCCGGCACGCGCTCGGCCAGGCGTTTCAGGATCTGGTCCGAGCGCTGCTCGAGAAAATGGTCTTGCGTGGCCGGGCCCTTGCTGTCGGCGGCCTGCCAGGCCGCCAGCTCGCGCGCGCTGCGGCTCGCGTACTTGCGGTCGTCCTCGCTCAGCACCTCGTGCCCGGTATCGGCGCCTTCGATCGAACGTACCAGCACGACACGTCGTGCAACCTGCTCATTCATGCTCGTCTCGTTTTATTGGATTGGCAACATCGCATCCGGATTGTGCCAGATTTGGTCCCGGCACCGACGCCCTCTGCCCGCGCCAAGCGCAAGGTAACAAAACTACTCACACACAATTGACTTCGCCAAGAGCGCGGGGTAGCGTCCCCTACGTGTATTGATGAGTTATCCGGAAGAGGTAGCGAAAGTACACCCACGCCCATCGCAGGCGCGCATCCGGGGCATCGCATCGACAGCATCGATGTCCCATCAACAAATGTTTATAACAACAAACAAAAGACGGAGACTACATGCAACAGAAACTGCTGGCCGCACTCATCACCGGCGTCCTCGCCGCTACCTTGACCGGCGCCCCGGCCTCGGCCGCGATCAATCCCAACAAGCTCGGCGCCGCCTACGACGCCACCAAGGCCAACGTCACCTTCAAGGTGTATTCCGGCAAGGCGACGCGCATCGAGCTCTACCTGTACAGCACCGCGACCGGCACCGCCGAAAAGGCGCGCTACGTGATGACCAATTCAAGCGGCATCTGGTCCGTCACCATCCCGACCAGCACCCTGAGCAGCCAGGGTTTAAGCGGCACCCTGTACTACGGCTACCGTGCCTGGGGGCCGAACTGGCCCTACAACACGGGCTGGACCAAGGGCTCGAGCGTCGGTTTCGTCAGCGACGTCGACGCCGCCGGCAATCGCTTCAACCCGAATAAACTGCTGTCCGACCCGTATGCGCTCGAGCTGAGCCACGACCCGACCACCAGCACCAACACCAACGGCACCATCTACGCCAGCGGCGCCCTGTACCGCAACATCGACAGCGGCAACCTGGCGCCGAAAGGCATCGTGCTCTCCGGCGACACCCAGTCGATCGGCGTGAAACCGACCCGCGCGCTGAAGGACGACGTCGTCTACGAAGCCCATGTGCGCGGCCTGACGATGAACGACACCAGCATCACCGCCGCCTACCGCGGCACCTACAAGGGCGCGGGCCTGAAGGCGGCCTGGCTGGCCAGCTTGGGCGTGACCGCGATCGAGTTCCTGCCGGTACAGGAAACCCAGAACGATACCAACGACAACGACCCGAACAGCAACAGCGGCGACAACTACTGGGGCTACATGACCCTGAACTATTTCGCCCCGGACCGCCGCTACGCCTACGACAAATCGCCGGGCGGCCCGACCCGCGAATTCAAGGAAATGGTGAAAGCCTTCCACGACAACGGCATCAAGGTGCTGGTCGACGTGGTCTACAACCACACCGGCGAAGGCGGCGCCTGGTCCTCGACCGACAAGACGACTTACAACATCACCAGCTGGCGCGGCCTCGACAACCCGACCTATTACAGCCTGACCTCGGACATGCAGAACTCCTGGGACAACACCGGCGTCGGCGGCAACTACAACACGCGCAACCTGGTGGCCCAGAACCTGATCGTCGATTCGCTCGCCTACTGGCGCGACAAGCTGGGCGTGGACGGCTACCGGTTCGACTTGGCTTCTGTTTTGGGCAACACCTGCCAGCACGGCTGCTTTAATTTCGACAAGATGGATGCTGGCAATGCGCTCAACCGCATCGTGGCCGAACTGCCGCCGCGCCCTGCCGCCGGCGGCGCCGGCGTCGACCTGATCTCCGAACCATGGGCGATCGGCGGCAACTCTTACCAGGTGGGCGGCTTCCCGAGCGGCTGGGCGGAGTGGAACGGCGGCTACCGCGACGTCGTGCGCCAGGCGCAGAATAAACTGGGCAGCGCGCCGATCACGACTGGCCAGCTGGCGACCCGCTTCGCCGGTTCCAGCGACCTGTACGGCGACGATGGCCGCAAGCCCTGGCACTCGATCAATTTCATTACCGCGCACGACGGTTTTACCCTGAAAGACCTGTACAGCTGCAACAGCAAGAACAATAACCAGGCCTGGCCCTGGGGGCCGAGCGATGGCGGCGAGGACAACAACAACAGCTGGGACCAGGGCGGCATCGCCGGCGACCAGAGAAAAGCGGCGCGCAACGGCATGGCGCTGATGATGCTCTCGGCCGGCGTGCCGATGATCGTCGGCGGCGACGAGGCGCTGCGCACCCTGAACTGCAACAACAATCCGTACAACCTGGATTCCTCGGCCAACTGGCTGGGCTGGACCCGCACCACGGACCAGAACAACTTCCAGGCGTTCACGAAAGCGATGATCGCTTTCCGCAAGGCCCACCCTGCCCTGCGTCCGGCGAATTTTTATTCGAGCGTGGACAACAACGGCAACGTGATGGAGCAGCTGCGCTGGTTCAAGCCCGACGGCGGCGTGGCCGACGCGACCTACTTCAACAATCCGGACAACCACGCGACCGCCTGGCGCATCGACGGCAGCGAGTTCGGCGATACGGCCTCCGCCATCTACGTCGCGCACAATGCCTGGAGCGCACAGGTGAACTTCACCCTGCCCTGGGCGGGCGCCGGTAAAACCTGGTACCGCGTGACCGACACCTGCACCTGGGCCGAAGGCGCCTCGCAAGTGAACGCACCGGGCAGCGAAAGCCCGGTCGGCGGCGAAAATACGAGCTACGGCCTGTGCGGCCGCGGCACCCTGGTGCTGATCGCCAAGTAAGCTGACTCCTCCTGGCCGCCGGGCCACGCCTTGCGCGTGGTCCGGCGCCACAAGCGCCCCTTCTCCTGCCTGCGCCGACCGACCCGGCGAACGCGACATTGCTACGACCATAAATCTCGCCAAACGTTCCCCGCAATCGCCGCATTGCTGATGCCGCTCTGTACCGGGCCAAGTGTGACTTATGCAGTGTGGGCGATTGTTCAAAAATATCGAAATTGGTTCGACAATTCATTCGTCGAAGGGTGTATTCTTCACAACAGATGGGGTGGTTAAACTCACATAACAGTCCATACGGTGACGGCGTCCAGCGCCAGTCACGGGGCCCAGGAGACAGCATGTCGAAGTTTGCCGTGGAACACGTCAAGCGCGTCCATTCGGTCGTCCACGACCGGATCGGATCCGACCGGGTTGGAGGGAACCGGATTACCCGGTCCTGGATCCGGTGCCTCAACGAATACCAGCTCGACCCCGGCAGCTGCGCCGAACCCGAAGTGGTCGCGCCCTTCGAGCTGCAGGAGCGCCAGGAACGGCTGGCCGACGTGCAGGCCGTCGCCAAGGTCGAAATGGCCAACCTGTACCAGCAGCTTGCCGGCTCGGGTTACGCAATCATGCTGACCGACCGCGAAGGCGTCCTGCTCAATTACTTCGGCGACCCCGCCTTTACCCACGCGGCTTCCAAGACCGGCCTGATGCAGGGCGCAGTGTGGAGCGAGCGCGTGCAGGGTACCAACGGCATGGGCACCTGCCTGGTCGAACGCCGCCCGCTTACCGTGCACCAGGACGAGCACTATCTGTCGCGCAACATCGGCCTGTCCTGTGCCGCGGCCCCGATCTTCGACCACCAGGGCGAGCTGGTCGGCGTGCTCGACGCCTCCGGCGAATCGCGCCTGGCCCAGCAGCACACGCTGGCCCTGGTCAGCATGTCGGTGCAGATGATCGAGAACCGCGTGTTCCTGCACCAGTTCCGCCACGACTTCATCCTGCGCTTCCACAACCGCCCGGAATTCGTCGGCACCCTGAGCGAAGGGGCGATCGCCCTGAGCGTCACCGGCACCGTGCTCGCCGCCAGCCGCGCGGCCCTGTCCCTGCTCGGTTACAGCAGCCCGCTCGACATCGTCGGGCGCGACATCTGCGAACTGTTCAACCTCACCTTTTCCGGACTGGTCGACAGCAGCGTGCGGCGCGCCTTCCACCCGGTGCCGATCTTCGAGGTGCGCAGCAACGCCCGCTTTTTCGCCGTGGTCTACCAGCCGGTCGCGGCCAACAGCGCGCGCCGCCCGCAGCGCAGTACAGGGGCGCTCCCCGAGCCGGCGCCCAGCACCGCGCTCGATGCGCTGCAGCTGGGCGACCCGGCCATGCGCGCCAACATCGAGACCGCCAAGCGCGTCATGGAACGCAACGTGGCCGTCGTGCTGCTGGGCGAGACCGGTACCGGCAAGGAACGTTTTGCGCGCGCCATGCACTTGTCGGGCAGTCGCGCCAGCCGCCCCTTCGTCGCGATCAACTGCGCCTCGATTCCCGAGTCCCTGGTCGAGAGCGAACTGTTCGGCTACCGCTCGGGCGCCTTTACCGGCGCCAGCAAGGACGGGCAGCGCGGCAAGCTCCTGCAAGCCAACGGCGGCACCCTCTTCCTCGACGAGATCGGCGACATGCCGGTCGCCCTGCAGGCGCGGCTGCTGCGCGTGCTCGAGGAACGCGAGGTGGTGCCGCTCGGCGGCGAGGCGCCGGTCAAGCTCGACATCCGCCTGATCAGCGCCACCCATTGCGACCTGGGCAAAAAGATCGAGAGCGGCGAGTTCCGCGAGGATTTGTATTACCGGCTGCAAGGCGTCACCTTCACCCTGCCGCCGCTGCGCGAGCGCGCCGACCGCCATGCGCTGATCCGCCAGCTGGCCTTCGAGGAAAGCGACACTGGCTGCCCGGTCGAGCTCGAAGACAGCCTGATGGCCCTGCTGGAGCGGCAGCGCTGGCCCGGCAACCTGCGCCAGCTGCGCCACCTGCTGCGCACCATGATTGCGCTGCGCGAATCGGACCGCCTCGGCGTGCATGACTTGCCGCCCGAGTACCGGCATACCCTGATGGAGAGCGGCACATCGGCCATGGCGGCCAGCATGCATCCACCCGTGTCCGCTGCCATGCCTGCCGCGGCGGCCGGCAGCCAGGCTCCTCCCCATGTGCAGACCGACATCGAGGGCAAGCCGGATGCCAGGGCCGGGCTGAATGCCTTCGAGTGCGCGGAACGCGAGGTGCTGCTGCAGGAATTGAAACGCCACCAATGGAACCTGAGTGGCGTCGCCCGCGAACTGAACATCAGCCGCAACACCCTGTACCGCAAGCTGCAGCGCCTGAACATCGAGCATCCCGACAAATCGCTGTTCCATTGAGCCATGAACGCCCCGCTGCACGTCCCGACGCAGTTGTCCGCTCCGGTCCATGACCGCTATACGGCCACCGCGATCGCCCTGCACTGGCTCATTGCGCTGCTGCTGCTCGGCCAGTTCGCCTTTGGCCTGATGCTCGAGGATATCCCGCGCGGCACGCCCGAACGGGGCTACTACGTCAACCTGCACAAGAGCAGCGGCATCGTGATCGGCCTGCTGATCCTGCTGCGCCTGGGCTGGCGCCTCACGCACAAGCCGCCGGCCCTGCCGGAATCGATGCCGCGCTGGCAGCGCCGCGCGGCCAGGTTCAGCCACATTGCCCTGTACGCCTGCATGCTGGCGCTGCCGCTGTCGGGCTACCTGGCGTCGAATTTCAGCCGGCACGGGGTCAAGTTTTTCAACCTGGTGCGCTGGGCGCCCTGGGGGCCGGACGACAAGGCCCTGTACGCCTTCTTCAACGGCGCCCACCACCTTTTCGCGCTGTTGCTGGCACTGCTGGTGGCCGTGCACGTGCTGGCAGTCATAAAACACATGCTGGTCGACCGCGACGGCCTGCTGCTGCGCATGTGGCCGCGCCAGCGTGCGCGCGCCACCGACACCCCTTTCAACCCGCCCGTGGAGACCCGATGACCATCCTGCCGATCCGCCGCCTTGCCGCCGCCCTCGTGACCTCGCTTGCCGTCCTGCCCGCCGTTGCCCTTGCCGCACCCATGGCCTATGTGCCGAACGAAGGCTCCGGCACCATTTCGGTGATCGACACGGCGAGCGACCAGGTGGTGGCGGAACTGCCGGGCGGTTCCAAGCCGCGCGGCCTGGCGATCGGCCCCGGCGGCCGCTGGCTGTATGTCAGCGACCAGCCGAACGACCGCCTGCAACTGGTCGAACTCGGCACCCGCAAGCTGGGCGCGACGGTGGCGCTGGGCGACTCCCCGGAAGGCGTGTCGATTTCGCCGGACGGGCGCTGGGTGGTGGCGGCCGTCGAGGGCAAGAACGAAATCGCCGTGACCGACACCCGCACCAATGCGCTGGCATTTTCGATTCCGGTGCACGGCAAGAATCCCGAGCACGCCGTATTCAGCCCGAACGGGCGCCTGCTGTTCGTCAGCGCCGAGGAAGGGGACGCCGTCGACATCATCGACTTCGGCAGCCGCAAGCAGGTGGCCCAGGTGGCGGTCGGCGCCCGCCCGCGCGGCATCGGCTTCCTGCCCGACAGCAGCCGCGCCTATGTCGCCGCCGAGAACGCCAACGAAGTCTTCGTCATCGACACCGCCACGTTCGCCGTCGTCGCCCGCATCAAGGCCGGGCTGCGCGCCAACGGCATCGCCGTACATCCGAGCGGCAACTACGTCTATGTCTCGAACGGCGGCGACGCCAATGTGTCGGTCATCGACACCAAGACCAACCAGGTGGTGGCCACCGTGCCGGTAGGCCAGCGCCCCTGGAACATGGCGCTCACCCCGGACGGCAAAAAACTCTACGTCGCCAACGGCCGCTCGCATAACGTCAGCGTGATCGACACGGGAACGCGCACCAAGCTGCGCGATATCGCGGTGGGCAAGCTGCCCTGGGGGGTGGTGATCAAGTAGCGCTTGGATAGCGACCTAGGATGGAGCCTTGGATGCCGGGGGCATCCAAGGCAACTCCACGCGTTTGGAAACCGTTGCGTTCCCATACTGCCTGGCTCAGCAAGTGACCTCGGCAGCTCCCTTCCGGAGTCGATCACCGGTCCGAAGAGAGGCAGCGAATGGGCTTTTCGTGTGAGCGGCGGCCTGAAAACGCGTGGACTCGGGCGTCCACCCTACATCGCGGGCTGGGTCGCGTCTGCCATTCTGCTGGCGAATGTTTTGTTCACTCAGAAGGGTGCCAGGCCGCATGCCGGGCTGGTTTCTGCCATTATGCCGCTCGATGACATAGAGGTTCACCGGCTGCGGTATCCTCTCAACCGCCAGCCCTCGCCCCACCGCCGGCGCTCACCGTACCACCTGCAAACGGCACCGTCAGGCCCGCCCCTCACCTCGGCAATCCGATCGCCAGCCCATCCAGGTAGCAAGCCTTTTGGCACGCGTCAAATGCCGGCGCCGGCCTGGAAGCCTCCGACGTCGACGCTCACCGGGCGGCATCCGCCCGGCGGCGCCGGCAGGCCGGCCTGTCCCTTCAGGAGGTCGATCACCAGGCCGGCCGGGTTGCAGCCGATCGAGGCGTGCAGGCCGGCATAGGCTGCGGTCAGGCGCGGGTTGACGTCGAGTACCACGGCGCCGCGCTCGGTGAGGATGATGTCGACGCCGACATAGCCCCACAAGGTAGGAAGCGCCGCCGCCACCTGCTGTGCCAGGCGCTCGAGCGCGCCGTCGGCGTCGCTCAAGCCATTTACGGTACTGCCGAGGAAATGGAAGCGGTTGTCGTGCACCGCGACCCGCTCCAGGTTGCGCGCCAGCAGGCGCGCGGTGCCGTCGCAGCAGAGCAGCGATAAACTGCCCAGCTTGCCCGCGACGAAGGGTTGCAGGATGTATCCTTGCGCGGCGCTGGTGCGGATCCACGCCAGCGCCGCCGCACGGTCGCTGAACAGGCGCGTGTCGAGGCAGCCGGCGCCATCGTCGGGCTTGACGACCCAGGCCCCCTCCCCCTCGGGCAGGCAGGCGTGCGGCCGATAGGTGGGCACCGTCGGCACCCCGCCCTCGGCCAGCGCGCGCGCCACCTTGAACTTGCTGGCCGCGACCCGGACCGCTCCCGGTGCGCTGCCCAGCAGGATGCGTTTGCCGCGCAGGACATCGCGCGACAGGTTTTCCAGCAAGCCGTCCGACTCGGGCGCCAGCGGCCACACCGCATCGGCCGCCTGCATGCAGCGTGCGAAGCGCTCGGCGAACGACGCGCTCGCGAGCGCGCTGCCGGTGTCGGACCCGGCCAGGGCCGTCATCGTGCACACTTCGACGCCCGGCACGGACGCCAGGTCGGCCAGCAAGGCATCCATCAGCATGCCCGCTTGCTGCGTGAACGCGCGCGGCAGGGGGCGCGCCGTGCGGCCCCCCTCCATCACGTAATCGAAAGCAAACACTTTCAAGGGCGCCATCGTCTGCCTCCGGCGGGGTCCATGTCCAGGCTTGCCGAGCGACGCTCAGCGCCGCGGTTCGGTGACCTTGACCAGGGTAAGCGTTTCGTCGATGACTGGCATGGCGGCGCCTGGCGCCGCGCCGGGCTGGTTCGGCCCCGGTGTTGCGGCTTGCGGCACGCCGGCCTGGGCTGCTGCCCCCGTCCTGCTCGCAACGGATGGCGTGCTCGGCCCGCCTGCCGCGGCAGACGCCATGCCGGGCTTGGCCGCTCCGCTTGCCGGCGCAGGACCGCCGGTCCTTGCCACGCCGGCCGCTGCGTTTGCAGCCGCTCCCTGGCCGGCGCCGGCAGGGCCCGCCATGGCGCTGCCTGCCGTAGCGACGCCCGCCGCAGCACCCTGCGTTGCGGCGCCCGGGGGTTTCCCGCCCGCCGCCGTGCGCGCCACCACCGTGCCGGCCGCCGGCCCACTTCCCGCCGCGTTGGCCAGGGTGGTGCTCACCCGGTACACGCCGCCGGGTACCTGGTCGCTGAGCACGAAGGTATAGGTCTTGCGCACATAGTTTTCGAAGCGCGCATGCAGCGGGTCGTCCAGGTAGGGCTGGATGCGCACCGCCTTGGCCTCGACCGTCTTGCCCCCGTAGCTGATGCGCTGCGGCGTTACCTGGGCGCCGTTGGCCAGCGCCAGGCGGATGCGTTTGCGAAAATAGCCGACCGACCCGCCGGTCAGGCGTTTCATTTCCGCGATGTCGTGCTCGAGAAAGCCGAGCAGCACCGGATTGCCGTGGGCGTCGTCTATCTCCGGCAGGGCCTGTTTGCGCTCGCCGGTCAGGAAGTGCAGCACGGCGTGCAGCTGCCCTTTGTCGCGCGACACGTCGAGCTGGACGCTGTCGGTAAACGCGGGCTCGACGTTGCTCTGCTTGCGGTATTCATAGACCAGGGTGGCCGGCGCCTTGATCCGCGCGAGGTGGTCGGTCTCGAACAGCAGCACTTCGGCAGGCGAGACGGGCTGGGCGCCGGCCATGCCGAACGGAAGCATGGCAAGGACGGCCGTGCGAACGCAGCCGGCAAGACGGAAGCCAGGGCGCGCACCGGGACGTGGTCCCCGCTTGCACCCCGGATTGTTCCCCTGGGCGCCCTCCAGCTCCCTCTCCAGCTCCCTCTCCAGCTTGCCCGCCGGCTCGCACAGCCGCCCGTGCCCGGATGCTCGCCCTGGCGCGGTCGGCGCCATCCCGTGCGCCGTGCGGCAAATCGCAGCGCCGCTCATGGCTTCCTCGCCGGTTGCGGCGCCAGCGCCATCGCCGGAGGCTGCTCCAGTAGCGGCACACCGTACTGCTGCAGGATGGCACGGATTTTCGCTTCATTGGCGGCGATCAAGGAGTCGATCCGCTGGCGGAAATCCTTGTCGGCATGGCGCACCCCCATCGCGATCTCGAAGTCGAACTTGATGCCGGGCCGTGAGGCCAGCGGCACCGCCACGATCGGCGCCGTCCGCGTATTCTTCGCGAAGTAGCCGGCAATCGGGCCCCAGGCGAAGGCCACATCGATCTTGCCGCTGGCCAGGTCGTTCTCGATGATCTGGCCGGGATACTGGTCGGCGTCACCGGTCTGGCTCTGGTACCACTCGACCTGCTCCATCAAGTCGTTCTGCAGCAGCCAGTCGGTGACCGGCGAGCCGGCGAAGGCGCCGAAGCGCAGCTTCTTGCGCTGCGCGGGTTCGAGCGCCAGCAAGTCTTCCAGGCTGCGCACCCGGTCCAGCCCCTTGCCCTTTACATAGGCCATGGCGTAGGTGGAACGGTAATACGGACGCGTGGTGGCCGCCAGCTCGAAACCCTTGGCCACGCCCATGACCAGGTCGCACTTGAAGTGGTCCGCATGTTCTTCCTTGGCGCGCAGGGTATTGCGGATGAAGCCGATCCGCTGCGGATACCAGGTGTACTCCAGTTTCCAGCCCAGTTCCTGTGCAAACAGGGTGGCGATCTTGTTCTCGAAGCCGGCTTGCGCGCGGTTCGACAGGGGCAGGTTGTTCGGGTCCTCGCAGACCCGCAACACCTTGTCGAAGCCGGGCGGCTGCGTGTCCTGTGCGCTTGCCGGGTTGCCCAGGCAGGCCAGCACGCAGGCGCCGCTCGCCAGCAGCGCTTGCCAGCCCTGCCGCCGCATCTGCTGCGGCAGGGCTTTTTCCGTTCGCCGGCGCAGCGGCGCCCCTGTCCGCCATCTCATTTGCCCATCTCCTGGAGCCGGCCGGGCTGGATGGCGCCATCGGAACGCCCTTTCAGATAGGCGTACAGGCTGTCGATGTTTTCGTTGACCATCTTGCTGCCATCGAAGTTCGGCATGCCCTTCTCGATCCGTCCCTTCAGCACGGCGGTCTTGAATTCATCCTTGCTGAGGACTTTCAGGCTGTCCACCAGCGACGGCCCGACCATGCCCTCCTGCGCCGCACCGTGGCAGCGCTCGCAGGCCATGGCGCGCCAGGTGCGCCAGCCGCTCAGGGTCTGCGCATCGACCTTGTTGCCTTCCACTACCTTGTAGGGGGCGTTATCGGCTGCCACCGCTGGGGCGGACAGCAGTCCCGGCATCGCGGCCAGGGCCCAGCAAGCGGCAGCGGCCGCTGCTTTTTTCGTGAGTCTGTTCATATTCATTCCTGGGAAACGGGGTACGGCTGCCGGTGCATGGACCGGCAACCGTTTTTACACAATGCACGGCCAGTCGGACGGTCGGTCCGGTCAACCAACCTGAACGGCTGGTTGACAGGCCGCCTTACCTGGCATGCTTGGCGCTTGCCGGTGCGCTGGCTTGCGCGCTGGTCTGCGTCAGGCGATCCGGCAATGCGAACACCGTGAGCACGCCGCCCAGCTCGGTGTACTTGGCCAGGTCCTTGTAGCCGCCCACCGCGCCCAGGCCTTCGGTGCCCTTGGTCAGGCCCGCCGCCAGGCCGATACCGGCCCAGCCGCCAATGCCCGACAGCACGCCGATGTACTGCTTGCCCTTGTATTCCCAGGTATGAACGTTGCCGATGATCCCCGACGGCGTCTTGAACCTCCAGAGTTCCTTGCCGTTGAGGTCGACCGCCTTGATGTGGCCTTCCAGGGTGCCGTAGAACACGACGTCGCCGGCGGTGGACAGCGCCCCGCTCCAGACCGAGAACTTCTCGGGCTTGGACCAGACGATCTTGCCGGTGCCGGCATCCCAGGCGATGAAGTTACCCAGGCCGCCATGGCTGCCCGGCGCCGCATACATCGAGAGGGTCGAGCCGACATACGGCTGGCCGGCCGTGTACTCGACCTGGAAGGGCTCGTAATCCATGCAGACGTGGTTGGTCGGCACATAGAACAGGCCGGTCTTGCGGTTGAAGGTGGCCGGCTGCTGGTCCTTGGTGCCCAGGGCCGAGGGGCAGATGCCCTTCGAGTTGAAGTCGGGGCCGTTCTTGTCGGTGCTGTATTTCGCCACGACTTGCGGACGGCCGCTCTTCATGTCGACGTGGGTCGCCCAGTTCACCTTCGGATCGAATTTCTCGGCAACCAGCAGTTCGCCGCTGACGCGGTCGAGCGTGTAGGCGAAGCCGTTGCGGTCGAAGTGCACCAGCGCCTTGCGCGGCTGGCCCTTGACCTTGATGTCGGCCAGGATCATTTCGTTGACGCCGTCATAATCCCATTCGTCGTGCGGCGTCATCTGGTAAACCCATTTCGCCATGCCGGTGTCGAGGTCGCGCGCGAAGATGGTCATCGACCACTTGTTGTCGCCCGGACGCTGGCGCGGGTTCCAGGTGCTCGGGTTGCCGGTGCCGTAGTAGACCAGGTTGGTGGCCGGGTCGTAGCTGTACCACCCCCAGGTGGTGCCGCCGCCCAGCTTCCACTGGTCGCCCTTCCAGCTCTTGAGCGAGGAGTCCGGGCCGATCGGCGCCATCTTGCCGTCGGTCCAGGTCATGGTCTTGTTCGGATCGACCAGCAGCTCGTTGTCCGGGCCGGTGCTGTAGGCGCGCCACAGCACTTTGCCGGTGTTCATGTCGTGCGCCGTGATCCGCCCGCGCACGCCGAATTCGCCGCCGCTGATGCCGGTCAGGATCTTGTCCTTGAAGACGTGGGGGGTGTTGGTGGTGGTTTCACCGATCTTCGGATCGCCCACCTTGTTCTTCCACAGTTCGGCGCCGGTCTTGGCGTCGAGCGCCACCAGGGTGGTGTCGGCCTGCTGCAGGAAGATCTTGCCGTTGGCGTAAGCGACGCCGCGGTTGACCGTGTCGCAGCACATCACAGGGATGACGGCCGGGTCCTGCTTCGGTTCGTATTTCCAGCGGATGCTCTGGTCTTCCAGCGAGACCGCGAACACCTTGTTCGGGAAGGGGCTGTGGATGTAGAGGGTGTCGCCGATCACCAGCGGTCCGCCTTCGTGGCCGCGCAGCACGCCGGTCGAGAAGGTCCAGGCGACTTGCAGGTCCCGGGCGTTCTTGGCGTTGATTTGCTTGAGCTCGCTATACCGGTGGTTGGCAAAGTCGCCGGACTGCATCGCCCAGTTCTTTGGGTCCTTGGTCAGCTTTGCGACATCCGAATCGGCAGCCATCGCCGGTCCGGCAGCCAGTGCCAGGCATGGCCACCAGCGGATGAGTCTCGTTGCGAATGACATGATGAAGTCTCCTATGGTTTTTTTAGCGGTCCAAGCAGTTAGTCCTGCAACACCTCAGCGTGGGGATCGCCCCACTCCTACACAGCACTTAGCGTGCCAGTGCCCGCAAGGGGCATGGCTGGCACACCTTGTTCAGATTCGAGACAATCCCGGCCAGCCTTGTGTCATCCATGACGCAACACCGGACTCGGCAACCCATTACCGTTGCGGCACGTAGCAGGCCTTGTTGGCGCTGGCCTGGATGACCTTGTACTTGTTCGCCATCTCCTTGACCGGCGGCGGGTCGCGGAACACGGCGCCGCGCTCGCCCGCCATGGTCTGGTTGCGCAGGGCGGTCGACATCTCGACGTATTCCTCGTGCTTCATGGTCTTGGCGATGTGATCGATGACGCAGGAGCACTTGTAGAGGTATTCGTACTTGCTTTCGTGCTTTTGCATGCACTCCAACACGTACTCCACACGGCTGCTGGTCGGGAAATCATTGGCATGCGCCGCGGGCGCGGCAAGCAGGGTCGACAACAGCAGCAGGTGCGATCGCTTCATTCTCTTCTCCAGTGTCCAATTGATTCACAAGGTCGTCGTTGCAGGAGTGACAGAGGCCACCGGCCTCTGTCACCGTACGTCCTGCTTCACCCGGCGCCTCAAGCCTCCTGCAGCACCCCGCGCGCCTTGGCGACGTGGGTCGAGATGGCGTCCATCAGGGCCGGCGACAGGGCGTCGTAGGGCGGCAGGCCGAGCTCGTTCAGGCGTGCCCGGACGGCCCCCATCTTCGACGGGGGGTAGCCGGACTCGATGATCGAGGACACGAAGGCGGCGAATTCGGGCGGCGCCCAGCCGCTCTCGCGCGACAGTTCGGTGTGCACGAAATCCAGGCCGTGGAAGGGGTGCGCCGTGTTCTCGATGCGACCGTACATGTGCACGCCGCAGTCGCGGCAGGCATAGCGCTGGATGGTGGCGGAAGTGTCGGCAATGGCCAGCTTGTCGGCGTTGGCGGTTACCTTGAGCTTGTCGCGCCCGACTACGGCCACCTGGGAAAACAGCGCCCCGGCCGGCTTCCAGCACTTGGTGCAGCCGCACACGTGGTTGTGCGCGACCTGGCTCTGGATTTCCACCGTCACCGGATTGGTGGCGCATCGGCAGGTCAGGGTGCCGCCGGCGAAGTTGGGTGCCGCGGGCTGGATGCCGTTATCGACGGCAGGATGGATTTTCACGCTGCTGCTCATGTCGTTGCTCATGTTCGGTCTCCCTGGTTAATTGGTCCAAAAACATCCTCAGTACAGCACCACGGAACGGATCGATTCCCCGCTCTTCATCAGGTCGAAGCCCTCGTTGATACGCTCGAGCGGCAAGGTGTGCGTGATCAGGTCGTCGATATTGATCTTGCCGTCCATGTACCAGTCGACGATCTTCGGCACGTCGGTACGGCCGCGCGCGCCGCCGAAGGCGGAGCCCTTCCACTGGCGTCCCGTCACCAGCTGGAACGGCCGGGTGCTGATCTCCTGGCCGGCCGCGGCGACGCCGATGATGAAGGACTGCCCCCAGCCCTTGTGCGTGCACTCGAGCGCCTGGCGCATCACTTGCGTATTGCCGACGCATTCGAAGGAAAAATCGGCGCCGCCGTCGGTCAGCTGCACGATGTGGTCGACGATGTTGCCGACCTCGGCCGGATTAATGAAATGGGTCATGCCGAACTTGCGGGCCATCTCTTCGCGCGCCGGGTTGAGGTCGACGCCGATGATCTTGTCGGCGCCGACCATCTTCGCGCCCTGGATGACGTTCAGGCCGATGCCGCCCAGGCCGAACACGACAACGTTCGCACCGGCCTCGACCTTGGCCGAGAACACGACCGCGCCGACCCCGGTGGTGACGCCGCAGCCGATGTAGCAGGCCTTGTCGAAAGGCGCGTCCTCGCGGATCTTCGCCAGCGCGATTTCCGGCACCACGATGTAGTTGGAGAAGGTCGAGGTGCCCATGTAGTGGAACAGCTGCTGGCCCTCGAGCGAAAAACGGGAGGTCGCATCCGGCATCAGGCCGCGGCCCTGCGTGGAGCGGATCGACTGGCACAGGTTGGTCTTGCGCGACAGGCAGAATTTGCATTGCCGGCATTCCGGCGTGTACAGCGGAATCACGTGGTCGTCGCGCTTGACCGAGGTGACGCCCGGACCGGTTTCCAGCACGATACCGGCCCCTTCATGCCCGAGGATGGCCGGGAAAATTCCCTCGGGATCGGCGCCGGACAGGGTGTAGTAGTCGGTATGGCAAATGCCGGTGGCCTTGATTTCGACCAGGACCTCGCCGGCGCGCGGACCTTCGAGGTCGACTTCGGCGATGGACAGGGGTTGCCCGGCTTTCCAGGCGATGGCTGCTCTCGTTTTCATGTGGCTTTCCATGTCGTAGAAGATTGCGGTGAATGCGGTGCCCCCTGCGAGGCGTGCTGCTGCAGCAGTTGCAGTTCGTCGTCGGTGAACAGGCGCGAGCGCGTCAGGAAGCGGCGCCCGGTGCCGTTATCGAGCGAGAACATGCCGCCGTTGCCCGCCACCACATCGATGATGAGCTGGGTATGCTCCCAGTAGGCGAACTGCTCGGCGCCCATGTAGAAGGGCGCACCGTCGAGGCTGCCAAGGCAGACGTCGGTGTCGCTGATGGCGAACTCGCCGTCCGGGTAGCACATCGGGGTGCTGCCGTCGCAGCAGCCGCCGGACTGGAAAAACATCAGCGGGCCGTGCCGCGCGCGCAGCTGGCCGATCAGGTCCAGCGCGGCGTCGGTGGCGATCACCCGCTCAGGGGCGCCGTTCATCGGGCGGTCCATGCTCAGAAGAAGCCCAGAGCTTTCGGGCTGTAGCTCACCAGCAGGTTCTTGGTCTGCTGGTAGTGGTCGAGCATCATCTTGTGATTTTCGCGGCCGATGCCCGACTGCTTATAGCCGCCAAAAGCGGCGTGGGCCGGGTACAGGTGATAGCAGTTGGTCCAGACGCGTCCGGCCTGGATCGCGCGGCCGACGCGGAAGGCACGCGCCGAATCGCGCGTCCACAGCCCGGCGCCGAGGCCGTACAGGGTGTCGTTGGCGATGCGCAGCGCGTCGGCTTCGTCCTTGAAGGTCGTGACCGACACCACCGGGCCGAAGATCTCTTCCTGGAAGATGCGCATGCGGTTGTCTCCCTTGAACACGGTCGGCTGCACGTAGTAGCCGCCTTCCATGTCGCCCTGCATCGCGTGGCGCTCGCCGCCGGCCAGCACCTCGGCGCCTTCCTGGCGGCCGATGTCGAGGTAGGACAGGATTTTCTCGAGCTGCTCCTGCGAGGCCTGGGCGCCGATCATGGTCGACGCATCGAGCGGACTGCCCTGCTTGATGGCGGCCACCCGCGCCAGGGCGCGCTCGATGAAGCGCTCGTAGATCGATTCCTGCACCAGCACGCGCGAGGGGCAGGTGCACACTTCTCCCTGGTTCAGCGCGAACATCGCAAAGCCTTCCAGGCACTTGTCGAAGTAGTCGTCGTCCGCGTCCATCACGTCGGCAAAGAAGATGTTCGGCGACTTGCCGCCCAGCTCGAGCGTGACCGGGATCAGGTTCTGCGCCGCATAGCCCATGATCAGGCGGCCGGTGCCGGTTTCGCCGGTGAAGGCGATCTTGGCGATGCGTTTATTCGACGCCAGCGGCTTGCCCGCCTCCAGGCCGAAACCGTTGACGACGTTGACCACGCCCGGCGGCAGCAGGTCGCCGATCAGTTCCATCAGCACCATGATCGAAGCCGGGGTCTGTTCCGCCGGTTTCAGCACCACGCAGTTGCCCGCGGCCAGCGCCGGGGCCAGCTTCCAGACCGCCATCAGGATGGGGAAATTCCAGGGGATGATCTGGCCGACCACGCCCAGCGGCTCGTGGAAGTGGTAAGCGTAGGTCTCGTGGTCGATCTGGGCGATCGAGCCTTCCTGGGCGCGGATGCAGCCGGCGAAATAGCGGAAGTGGTCGATCGCCAGCGGCAGGTCGGCGGCGGTCGTTTCGCGGATCGGCTTGCCGTTGTCGATGGTCTCGGCCGTGGCCAGGGTGGCCAGGTTCTGCTCCATGCGGTCGGCGATGCGGTTCAGGATGGCGGCGCGCTCGGCCTGCGAGGTCTTGCCCCAGGCCTCTTTCGCGGCGTGGGCGGCGTCGAGCGCCAGTTCGATGTCCTCGCCCGTCGAACGGGCGATTTCGCAGAACGGCTGGCCGGTGATCGGAGTGATGTTGGGGAAATACTCTCCCTTGACGGGCGCCACGAACTTGCCGCCGATGTAGTTGTCATAACGCTGCTTGAACGGATTGGCAACGCCCAGCTTGCTGATGTCTGCGAGATTCATGTCATCCTCTTTTTCAGTTTTTCGGTAATCGTGTTTGGTTCCCGGGGGTGCCTGGCTGCGTTCCGAAACCTTCACACTGCCGTGGCAGCTGTCCCGATCCTGGAACAGGTGTGCCGCCTTGCGGTGTCGCCGGCCCGTCGATGCGCTGCCTGGTGCGCCCGGTTCACCTCCAATGCAAGGGGCGTGCCATCGGGTTACCATGGCAAAGTTATTGCTTGAATTGCACGGTGTGGCCAGTGTCACGGCCGGCATTCACCCCAACACCGTTATCGGAGACATGCATGCAGCAACCATTTCCTTCCCGTCGCCGCGCCATCGCGGCGCTGTTTGCGACGGGCGGCGCCGCGTTGGCGGCAAACTTCGCGGCAAGCGGCACGGCGCTGGCCGCCGGCCAGGCGCAGGCGCAGCCGCAACTGCTGGCGCAGGGGCCGATCCCGGTCGTCATCGTCACCGGCAGCCGGATCGAGCAGGACAGCTTCGACTTCCCGGGCGCGGTCGACATCGTCGACGCGGGACGCATCGGCGACACCCAGCTGCGGGTCAACGCGTCCGAGGCGTTGTCCGTGGTCCCCGGCGTCGTGGTGCATAATCGCGAGAACTACGCACAAGACTTGCAGATTTCCTCGCGCGGCTTCGGCGCCCGCTCGGCCTTCGGCGTGCGCGGCGTGCGCCTGATCGCCGACGGGATACCGGCCTCGATGCCGGACGGCCAGGGGCAAGCGGCCACCTTCAACCTCGACCTGGCCGAACGCATCGAGGTCTTGCGCGGCCCGTTTTCCGCGCTATACGGCAACCACTCGGGCGGCGTGATCCAGCTGTTTACGCGCGAAGGCAGCGGCCGGCCGTCGCTCGAGACGACGGTTTCCGGCGGCAGCGACGGCATGCGCAAGGTCGACGTGAACGCGCAGGGCGAGGCCGGCGGGGTCGGCTACCTGGTCGACATGTCGCGCTTCGATACCGACGGCTACCGCTGGCACAGCGCCGCGCGGCGCGACCAGGGCTTCGCCAAGCTGAGCGTCAAGCCGAGCGACACCAGCCGCCTGACCGTCACCGCCAGCACGCTGACGCAGGACGACACCCAGGATCCGCTGGGCGTGACCCGGGCCACCTTCCAGCGCGACCCGCGCGCCGGCGAAATCGACCTCACCGACACCCGTACGCCGCAGCGCACGCTGGCCGAGCGCTACAACACGAGAAAGAGCATCGAGCACACCCAGGCAGGCGCCACCTTCGAGCAACGCTTCGGAGAAGACCGCCTGCGCTTGACGGCCTGGGCCGGTAACCGCCAGGTCATCCAGTTCCAGTCGTTCTCGCGCGGCTTCCAGGCGCCGCCCACCCATTCGGGCGGGGTCATCGATTTCGACCGCGATTTCTATGGGGCAGATTTGCAGTGGCTGGCGGTGCGCCAGGTCTGGGGCGGCAAGCTCAGCACCACCGCCGGCATCGAATACAGCCGCTCGGAGGACGACCGCCAGGGCTACGAAAACTTCATCGGCAACGAGTTCGGCGTCCGCGGCGCTTTACGGCGCGACGAGACCAACGAGCTCTACAACCTCGATCCCTACCTGCAGACGCAATGGGAGGGCGGCCCCTGGATCCTGACGGCAGGCCTGCGCCGCAGCAGCCTGAAAGTGAAAGTGAGCGATCGCTTCCTTGCCAACGGCAACGACAGCGGTGACGTCGATTACAGCAAGGTAACGCCTGTCGTGGCCGCGATGTACAAGGTCTCGCCGCAACTGAACGTGTACGCCAGCGCGGCGCGCGGTTTCGAGACGCCGACGCTGAACGAGTTGTTTTATTCGGCCGGCGGCACCGGGTTTAATTTCAACCTGGGCCCGGCAACCAGCCGCAACGTCGAGGTCGGCGCCAAGGCCAAGCTGGGAGAGCACACCCGCGTGGAGGGGGCGTTATTCCAGGTGCGCACGAATGACGAACTGGTGGTCGAGACCTCGGGCGGCGGGCGTACCAGCTACCGCAATGCCAGCGAAACGCTGCGCCGCGGCGCCGAGGTCTCGCTCAACAGCGATCTCGGCGCCGGCTTCAGCACCCGGATGGCGCTGACGGTGCTGCGCGCCACCTACGAAACCGGCTTCGGCAGCGTGGCCGCCGGTAGCCGCCTGCCGGGCGTGCCGCGCGCCAGCTTCTTCGGAGAATTGGCGTGGCGCGACGAGGGTGGACGTTTCGGCGCCGCGCTCGAAACCATCGCCCGCGGCAAGGTGTATGCGGAAGACAGCAACACCGAACAGCCGGCGCCCGGCCACGCGATCGTCAACGCACGGGTGCAGGCGCGGCAATCGGTGGGGCCATGGCGCTTCCGGCAGTTCATTCGCCTGAACAATATGTTCGACCGCGACTATGTCGGCTCGGTGATCGTGGGCGATGCCAACCGCCGTTACTACGAGGCGGCGCCGGGGCGGCAGTGGATGGTGGGGGTCAGCGCGCAGTATACTTTTTGAACGACCAGTCGCGTTGTAAATTTAGGCACCGCAGTCCTCAAGCTTTTAAAGTATGGAACAGCGTGGCACAGTAGGAATGTATGAATAGCGCAAAGAAAACGGAGGACGATCAAAAATTTAGATCGATAACATGTACCTGTTAAATGATCCATGCATTTGTAACATCTCTTATATACACCAATACTTCCTTATTGCCCTGAGCAGAAATAACTAAATTATTTACTAGAAGCCCAGATAAATTC
This sequence comes from Massilia sp. SYSU DXS3249, assembly GCF_053668055.1. Taxonomy (NCBI): domain Bacteria; kingdom Pseudomonadati; phylum Pseudomonadota; class Betaproteobacteria; order Burkholderiales; family Oxalobacteraceae; genus Massilia; species Massilia sp. SYSU DXS3249. The sequence goes on from NZ_JBSIPX010000030.1 coordinate 24,763, forward strand.
CGCTATTATAAGCACAGCATTGTGTGCCGTATGAGCAGAGATTGTCAATGCAATAGCCGATGGCATCGATTTCCCGCGAGCCCAGGCATAGCCAGAAGAAAGCATCCCTCCCACCAAGATCATTTTAAGAACTTGCTCAAAACCTCCAGATATGTAATGCACACCGCTAAAAAGAAGCGTACTCACAACCATCGCCTTTTTCAGCTTGCTAAGTGAGTCAACTCCAATTAACTCGAAAACGAGAACTTGAAAAATTAATGTCTCAAACGCTGGCGCGAATAAGATTGCAACTACCGCCAATCCCGCCATATCAATTTGACTTAATGTCGGCTCTGACGTTAAAAATCCAGCTGTCGAAGCTTTTAATAGCGCATCAATGAAATATAATATGGACGATGAGATACAACCCAAAGTGACTCCGCACCATATTGCAGAGAATGTATTTTCTGCAAGTAAGAATACGCCAAAACTGTTATTTGACTTTTGCATTTTGTAGTAAAAATTTAATCAGCCAATCGATTTTTTCAAGACCGTCAAGAAAGGTGCTTGCAGAGCCATGCACCGAAATTATTATGAACACGGTGCATTTAAGGATTTCCAAGTAAAACTATTGACAAAATTCTTGCTCAGCATTGCTCTTGTTATCGCGACGTAGCTTCTTACTGTATATACATCGCAAAGCAAGTGATTACTGATGTGGGTGCTGCTAGTTCTCAACTTCTGCTATATGAAGCAGCAGAAACTGAAACACAGATGTTTCACATTTCGACGTAAATACATTTTTCAAAAATAGTCAAAAGTGTGGGGGGAGGTAATGGCATCTCGGCACAGCCGATTCGATGTTTTAAGCCCACCAACATAGTTACTGCGATATCAAAAAAAAACAGAACACGCCAAATGCGCTCTCTACTCGCTTGGATTTTTAGCCAAATTTAGATTTGAGTGCCAATCGTCGCCGTTCGATAATCCAGCGTTATGCGTCATCAGATTTTCGCTACGAGGTTCGGTCCTGTTTCATCTCTGAGAAACACTTATCGTCCCCGTTAAAAAATTTTAGCTGCCACACTGCCATTGAAATGGCAGTGTGGCATCCACATCTTAGGCGTTATATCCCTTTTTTACGCCTTCAATAAAACCTACACAAAACTCCTTTGCTTCTCCTGCAAGTGCTATGATTTTTGCTAACGCCCCTGGAGACGCTTTAGCCCCTGCGGATATTTCAGTGATTTCATCTTGATCGAGTTCACGCATTTTTGCCTCGTAAATTATTTATTGTATATATTGAAATGTCAGGCACCGTATTGCATGGCACCCAGCATTTCATTTTCGTATGAATCTACTCGTTTTTGCGTCTTCGCTCCGGCACCGTACAACCAGCCCAAGAATGATCCGACGGAACGCGAGAAGCCTGCGCCACACACGATTTCGACTTCCACTGGATTTAGCTCTTTCATGATCTCTCCTAATCAGTTAAAGGTCCTAGACGCGACAAGCTGGGAAAACGCCCGGCGTAGAAAGATAATAGTTTCCTTGGAGGAAATTCTTGTAGAGTTTTATCAAGGTATTGGCATTAGCGTCCAAAATTTAAAAAATTAACACACGTTTTGATAAGAATCTAATGTGGCGGACTTTCAACAATACTCTGGATCAATTTAACTGAGAGATGGGTTGCTATTGGGGTATTCGCGAGCGATGCTGAGCGGCAGTTGTCGTACGTTGCTGCTCAGCCGGGAAAACGCCTATCACGAGTTAATATTGGGCTGCTATAAACAAACCGTTTCTGCTTGTCCAGCCTCGTTGTAGTGCGTATAGCGTTCGACCCGCCTTAGTCTTCGTCGAAATTCATGCAATACTCAGCGAGCTCTGTACATGCGGCCAGACCGAATTCAAAATGTTAAGCGAAGGCCCGTGACAATAGACCGCGGCGCACTGGGCGCGACAAAGCGCGCGTGACCCGCGTCCCCCTCGCCTTCATGCGGTTTCAATTGTCGCCCGTTCGGAAACAAATCCGGCGTGACCGCGCCATAGGTTTCGTAACGGCGGTCGAACAGGTTGTTCACCCGTGTGAACAGCTCCCAGCCCGGCGCCGGACGGTAGCTCGCCCGCAATCCCACCAGCACATGTCCGCGCACGCGCCAGTCGGCGCTCCCGGGGTCCTCGCCTGGCGCGGCATCTTCAACCAGGCCATCCTCGTTCCCCTGCGTGACGAGGCTGCTCGCCGCCTGCAGGTCGGCGCCGAGGTCGAGTCGCGGGTGCGGCGTCCAGTCCAGTGCCAGTTTGCCGCTGTGCCTGGGCAAGCCGGCGAGACTGGTGCCGCGTTCGACCTGCACGTTGCGCGCACCGGTGAACAGTTCGCCGGCCGCATCGTATTGCGCGTCGAGGTAGCTGTAGGCCAGCCGGAGGTTGACGGGTCCGAATTGGCGGGTCAATGAGGCGTCCAGTCCCTGGTGGCGGGTGCGTGCAAAATTGGTGAAGTAGCCCTGGCCCGAAGGGGCGCTCAGGAACAGGATGTCGTCGCGGTTGGCCGTGCGGTGCAGGGAGACGACATAGCGTCCGCCCGCCAGCCGTCCGCGCACCCCGGCTTCCAGCGTGCGCGCGATCACCTGTTTCAGATAAGGATCGGCCTGCAAGCCGACCGGCAGCCGGCAGGGATTGTCTGGATCGGCGCAGCCGAGTTCGATCACGGTCGGGACCCGGTTGCCCTGGGCGAGGTTGGCAAAGACGGTGGCCCCAGCGCCGAGCTGGTGCGTGAAACCAAGCGAGGGGTTGAGGCGGGTGTAGGTAAAACTCTCCGCAGGCTGCAGGCCGCGTTCGTTGGTGAGGGTGTTGGACACGCGTGCGCGGTTCAGGCGTGCGCTGGCCGTGAGCTGGGTAGCGGGCGACAGGGCATGGCTGGCCGCCACGTACAGGCCGAGCGCGCGCGAACTGCCGATCACGGAGGCATCGAGCTCGGCTTCTTCGTCCGGGTCGCCGAGCACTTCGCGCTCGGGACTGATGAACGCTTCCTGCTCGAACTGGGCATATTCCGACCGGCTGTGGTCGAAGGTGATGCCGGCATCGAAGCGGTCGGCGCCGCGCCGCATGCTGAACGCGGCACTGACGCCGCGCGCCCGCTGGCGGGTGCTGGTGGTGTTCAGTACGCCCGGGTGCAAGGCGGCGCCCTCCTCGCGCGTGAATCCGCAGTCTGCCGGCTCGAGCGCGGCGCCGTCGTCGTCGAAACCGTCCTCGCAATCCTCGACATAATCGTCGTAGTCTTCGCTGACGTCTCCGTTGACGGTGTCGCGGCGGCTGTTGCGTACATAGGCGGTGGCGCTGATTTCGCTATCCGCATTCAAGCGGTGCGTGAGGTTGAAGGTGCCTTGCCCGAGGCGGTTACGCGTCGTGTCGGGATGGGTATAGACGGCGTGCCGGTCCGCTTCATACAACAGGTCGGGCAGCAGTCCGTTGCCGCGCAAGCGGCTGCGCCCGCCCAGCCAGGCGAGGCTCCAGTCGGTGTCGCCCTGCGAGCGGCCGACTTTGAGCAGCAGGTTGCCGAGGTGCCCGTCAGAGTAATCTCGCCAGCCCGCGTCGTCGAACCAGGTGGCGCCGACGAAGCTGTGCCATCCCGCGTCGCCCCGCCAGCCATAGGCAAGGTCGCCCCTGCGCCGGCCGCGGTCGCTGAACGACAGGCTCGCCTCGCCGCCGGGATGGCTGAGCCCTGATTTGGTGGTGAAAGCGAGTGCGCCGCCGAGCGTGTTCAGGCCATATAAAGGGTTGGCGCCAGGGACCAGCAGCACGCTGCCGATGGCGGCCTCGGGCACCATGTCCCAGTTGACCACGTCGCCGAAGGCTTCGTTCACGCGCACGCCGTCCAGGTAGACGGAAATGCCCTGCGCGCTGCCCAGCACGGGCGAGGCGCGAAAACCGCGGAAGGTGACGTCGTTCTGGAAAGGGCTGCCCGACACCTCGTTGACGTTCACGCCGGTGAGGTTGCGCGACATGAATTCGGCCAGGTTGTCGCCGCCGGCCTTGCGCAGCGCCTTGTCGGTAATCAGCTGCACCGGATAAGGAAGCAGGTCGCGCTCCACGCCGAGACCGGGCAAGGGGGCCATGCCGACGACTTCGACACGGGCGATCTCGCCCTGGATGGCGTCGGGCTCGGCATAAGCGCAGGGTGGGAGCAGCGCAGCCGCGACGAGGATGGCAAGCGGGCGCCGCCTTGGCAGGCGCTTCATGGCTGGACGGCGCGAAGGCCGGAAGCTGACAGGGGCATGCGTGTCCCATGCTGAGTTGATCGGATCGATCAGTCTCGTGCAAGCGGCATGCCATGGCGGATGCCTGCGCGCGCAAAGAAGGCTGCGCAAAAACGGAACAGGTGTTGCGGCGCGGCTGTCACGCCAGGTGAACAGTTGTGCCGATGCCGATGTCAGGTGTTGCCTGGTTCAGGCCGTTAACCATCTGCCTTTGGATGCAGCCGACGCTAGTGCCGCCCGCCGCGCCGGTGTCCCCAGCCCCGCCCATGCCCCCAACCGCCATGGCCGCGCCAGCCATGTCCGTAGTGGCCGCTGTGGTACTTGCCGTAGTGGCGATGCTGGTAAAAGCCGAAATCCAGGAAAACGGGAGGCGCGACATAGGTCGGATAGCTGTACCCGGAATCATAAGGATAGGTGTCGTAGGCGGCATAGGGCGGCGCGTAGACGGCACAGCCGCCGAGACCGCCGGCCAGCAGCAGCGCCGCCACGATGCGTCTTGCTGCGCGCGTGCTTCGAGTGTCCATGTCAGCGCCCTCCCCGACCTGTAACTCGTTTCATTCTAGTCGCAGGCTCAGGTTTTTCAACGTCGATGCACTGGGAATACAAATCCGGTGCGCGCTTGTCGAATGATTGGGAGATCGCGCCGCCGGCCAGGATGCGCCGCTTTCCCTCCGACGCATCGTCGGACCTCGGTGTGCTCGACCTGGATAAACGACTGCACACCTTGCCTTGCCGTTGATAGCTCCAACCTATTAATACAGTTAAATTAATTTGTTTAACTTATTTTATGAGAATGATTATCATTTGCTCCTGATTGTTCGAGATGGAGCGGGACCATGATCATTGCAGCAAAGCGGCTCAGCCAGATAGCAACCCACATGGGCATCGCCTATGTGCTGGCGTACGCAATGACAGGATCGCCGCTGTTGGGCGGGCTCGCCATCCTGGTGGAGCCGGTCATCAATGTGCTGCTGCTGCCCTATCACGAAGCGGTCTGGGCCAAGTGGCGCCGCCGGGCACGCGACCTGGGCGCACGCTCGCTGGCGCTGGTGGCCGAGAAGATCAGCCAGACAGCCTTGCATGCCGGCGTCGCTTTCGGCGTGATGTTCGTCGCGACCGGCTCGCTGGCCATGGGCGGCATCGCTGCCCTGGTCGAGCCGATCTGTAACGTCATCGTCCTGCCGCTACACGACCGCCTGTGGACCAACCTCGAGCGTGCCGCCCTCAGCCATACCGGGTTGCGCAGCGCTTGATTCCCCCCGCTCATCGATACTCGTAGGGTGGAGTCCCGACTCCACGCGTTTCACCGCTTGATCATCCGGCGGCGTGTACATCAAATCGTTCACGAGACAAATCGGACGCCCAAATGCAAAAAACCCCGCAGAGATCACTCTGCGGGGTTTTGCTTATAACTAGCCTGACGATAACCTACTTTCACACTGGTTGCAGCACTATCATCGGCGCAAAGTCGTTTCACGGTCCTGTT
>NZ_JBSIPX010000031.1:0-21091 GCF_053668055.1 Massilia sp. SYSU DXS3249
CGCGCAATGCGCTATCAATGCATTCATCACCATGGCACATTCCTCCTGTACCACTTGGATGTCGTCCAGGGACGATAGTGCCGCTCAGCTGTAGTTGCTCTACAGAGACACCTTTAAAGAACTGGCACTTGTGCCCACGCGGACCGTGCCAACCACAAACATCCCACGCAACAGCGCCACTCCCCTAACTCACTCCCCCTGCAACTCCAGCGGCACCGATGCCACATCCTCATCCGGCCGCGCCAGCTGCCGCTCCCACATCTGCGCATACAAACCGCGCGCCGCCAGCAGGCTCTGGTGGGTGCCGCGTTCGACGATCTTCCCGTGGTCGAGCACGATGATCTGCTGGGCGTCCGCGATCGTCGACAGGCGGTGTGCAATCACCAGGGTCGTGCGGTTCTTCGCGATCTCCTTCAGCTGCGCCTGGATCGCCTGCTCCGACTTCGAATCCAGCGCCGAGGTCGCCTCGTCGAAGATCAGGATCGCCGGGTTTTTCAGCAGGGTACGCGCGATGGCCACCCGCTGCTTCTCGCCGCCCGACAGTTTTAATCCGCGCTCGCCGACCATCGTCTTGTACCCGTCCGGCAGGCTCTCGATGAAATCGTGGATCGAGGCCGCGCGCGCCGCCGCGACGATGTCGGCGTGGCTCGCGCCCGGCCGTCCATAGGCGATGTTGTATTCGATGGTGTCGTTGAACAGCACCGTATCCTGCGGCACGATGCCGATTGCCGCCCGCAGCGACTGCTGGGTGACGCTGCGGATGTCCTGGCCGTCGATGCTGATGGAGCCCTTGTTCACGTCGTAGAAGCGGAACAGCAGGCGCGACAGGGTCGACTTGCCCGAGCCGCTGTGGCCGACCACGGCGGTCGTGGTCCCGGCCGGGATGGCGAAGTCGACATCGAACAGGATCTGGCGCTTGGTCTCGTAGCTGAACTCCACGTGCGAGAATTCCACACGCGCGCCTTTCGCCACCAGCGGCTGGGCGCCGGGCGTATCGGCCACTTCGCGGTTCTGGTCGAGCAGGCCGAACAACCTCTCCATGTCGGCCAGCGCCTGCTTGATCTCGCGGTAGATCACGCCCAGGAAGTTCAGCGGGATGTACAGCTGGATCATGAAGGCGTTCACCAGCACCAGGTCGCCCAGCGTCATGGTGCCGGCAATCACACCCTCGGTCGCGCGCCAGAGGATGAGCGTGACGGCCGTGGCGATGATCAGCGACTGGCCCGTGTTCAGCACCGACAGCGAGGTCTGCGAGCGCACGGCCGCGTTCTCGTAGCTCTGCAGGCCCTGGTCGTAGCGCTTCGCTTCGTAGTCCTCGTTGCCGAAGTATTTCACCGTTTCGTAGTTGATCAGCGAGTCGATGGCCTTGGTGTTGGCCTTCGAGTCGAGGTCGTTCATCGTGCGCCGGAAGTGCGTTCTCCATTCGGTGACCATCACGGTGAAGACGATGTAAGTAACCAGCGCCACCGCGGTGATGATCGAGAACCACTTGTCGTACTTGACCACGAGGTAGCCCAGCACCAGGGTGATTTCGACCAGGGTCGGCAGCACGTTGAAGAGCGAGTACGAGATCAGCGAATTCACGCCGCGCGTGCCGCGTTCGATATCGCGCGTCATGCCGCCGGTCTGGCGGTTCAAATGAAAACGCAGCGACAGCGCGTGCAGGTGGCGGAACACCTTCAGGGCAATCGTGCGCACGGCCCGCTGCGTGACGCGCGCGAACAGGAATTCGCGCAGCTCGGTGAACACCGTGGTCGACAGGCGCAGCAGGCCGTAGGCGATCAGCGCGCCGATCGGCAGCACCAGCAAGGCCTGCGGATGGGCCGGGTCGATCGCCAGCTGGTCGATCAGCTGCTTGAGCACGAGCGGCACACCCACGTTGGCCATCTTGGCGCCGATCAGGGCGCCGAGCGCGGCGATCACGCGCCATTTATAGACCCACAGGTAGGGGAACAGCGTCTTGAGCGTGGCCCAGTCGGTGCGCTGCCTGCCGGTTGCATCGGGTGGCGGGGGGGATGAAGCGGGATGGCGTCGCATGGCAGGGGTCCGGGATTTATGGTTCAATTCGGGACGATTGTAGCTTTTCACGAGAATTCAAGATGACCACCCCCGAAAACACCACCCCTGTCCACACGAACCGCCTGCCGGAAGGAAAGATGCCGCAGCTGCGCGTGATGCCGGCGCCCCATGACGCCAACGTGTACGGAGACGTGTTCGGCGGCTGGATCATGGCCCAGGTCGACATCGCCGGCTCGCTGCCGGCTACCCGCCGCGCGAACGGCCGCGTGGCCACCATCGCCGTGAACTCCTTCCTGTTCAAGAACCCGGTGTTTGTCGGCGACCTGCTCTCCTTCTACGCCGACATCGTCAAGGTCGGCAATACCTCGATCACCGTATATGTCGAGGTGTACGCGGAACGCAACCGCCTGCAGACGAACGTCGTCAAGGTGACCGAGGCGACGCTGACCTATGTCGCCACCGGCGAGGACCGCAAGCCGCGCCAGCTGCCGCCGCTCGAGTCGCTGATCTCGCACCAGTAAGTTGGAGGCGCGCCGGACCTTCCTCCTCGACGCGGCGCGCCTGCTTGCCCTCGGCAGCGCGGGCTTGACCGGCGGCGCCGGCGCGGCAGGTTCCCGCTATCCGTTTTCGCTGGGCGTCGCTTCCGGTTCGCCCCTGCCCCACGCCGTCATCCTGTGGACGCGCATTTTGCCCGATCCGCTCGACGCGGCGTCGGTCTCGCCGCTGGCGCTGACGGTGCGCTGGGAAGTGGCGGAGGATGAAGCCTTTCGCAGGGTCGTCGCCCAGGGCAGCGCGGTCGCCTCGCCTGCGCTCGCGCACAGCGTGCACGTCGACGCCACCGGACTGCGGCCGGACCGCTTCTACTGGTACCGCTTCATGCTGGGCAGTGCCGTCAGCCCGGTCGGGCGCACCCGTACGGCGCCTGCGCCCGAAGCCCTGCCCTCGATGATGAAGCTGGCGGTCGCCTCCTGCCAGCACTGGGAATTCGGTCACTACGCGGCGCACCGCCACATCGCCGCCGCAGCACCGGACCTGGTTGCCTTCCTCGGCGACTACATCTACGAATGGGGTCCCTACCAGCTGCGCCATCCGGCGCGCGCGATCCGCAGCAACGAGTCCTTCACGCTGGCCCAGTACCGCGCCCGCTACGCGCAATACAAGAGCGACCCGGACCTGCAAAGCGCGCATCACGCCGCGCCCTGGATCGTGACCTGGGACGACCACGAAGTGGCCAACGACTACGCCGGCGACATCGACGAGCGTTTATCGACAGACTTCGCCGCCCGCCGCGCCGCCGCCTACCAGGCCTTTTATGAGCACATGCCGCTGCGCCTGCCGCCGCCGCAGGGTGGCCGCTTCGGCTCCATCCGCATGTTCCAGCGCTATGACTGGGGGCGACTCGCGCGCTTCCACATGCTCGACAACCGCCAGTACCGCTCTCCTTTACCCTGCTCGAAACCGGGCCGCGGCGGCTCGAACGTGGTGCTGGCGCGCGCCTGCGATGCGCTGCGCGACCCGAACCGCACGATGCTGGGGCGCGAACAGGAAGCCTGGCTGGCGCAGGGGCTGTCGACCTCGCGCGCACGCTGGAACATCCTGGCCCAGCAGACGCCGATGGCGCAGTCGAGCGGCGTACCGGTGCGCGTGCCCGAGGACGGGCGCTTCTGGACCGATGGCTGGGATGGCTATCCGGTCGCGCGCCGGCGTTTACTGGATACGCTGGTGAAGAGCGGCGCGAAGAATCCGCTGGTACTGGCGGGCGACGTGCATACCTTTTATGCGAGCGAATTGCGGCGCGATTTCGGACGGCCGGTGTCGAAGGCGAATCCGGTAGTCGCGGCGGAATTGTGCGGCACCTCGGTCACCTCGAGTTCGCGGCCGCAGTCCCGTACGCAGGAAAACGTCGAGCGCAATCCGCACATGCTGTACGGGAGAAGCGACCGGCGTGGTTACATGCTGATCGAGGTGACGCCGGACGCAACCCGGACCCGCTTCATGGCGCTCGACGACGTGCGCAATGTGCGCTCCGGCCAGTCGGAAGCCGCCGCGTTCGGGGTGGCCGACGGCTCCCCAGCCCTGCGCCGCCGCTGATCCGCCACAGCCTCCGCAGGGCTGCGCGGGGCACACCAGGTCACGTGGCGTTTCCGTACAGGAATGTTTCGGCAATTGCTGTGTATCCGTCCCGGGTTGGCTTAAAATGCAGTGTCAATTTCGTCAATTCCCGCCATAAAGCCTGCCCGCCATGCCTTCACCACAGCCCGTCCTTTCCACAGTGACCGACGACCTCGGCTGGCTTGCAGGCGGAGGCGAGATGGGGGCGCTGATCCGCTCGATGGACTGGTCGAAGACGCCGCTCGGGCCGCCGCAGGGCTGGCCGCAGAGCCTGCGCACCTCGGTCAGCCTGTGCCTGTCGTCGACCTTCCCCATCCTGGTGGCGTGGGGTCCGGACGACATCCAGATCTACAACGATGCCTATCGCCCGATCTGCGGCGACCTGCATCCGCAGGCGATGGGGGCGCCGTTCAAGGAAATCTGGGCCAGTGCGCTGCCCGTCGTCGGCGACGCCTTCGACCGCGCCCACAAGGGAGAGGGGGCGTATATCCGCGACCAGCGCATGTTCCTCGACCGCCTGGGCTATCTGGAAGAAGCCTTCATGACCTTCTCGTTCTCGCCGATCCGCGACGAGTCGGGCGAAGTCGGCGGCATCTTCCACCCGATTACGGAGTCGACGCCGACGGTGCTCAACGCGCGCCGCACCCGCGGCCTGCGCGAACTGAGCGTGGACATCGCCGACGCCCGCACGCTCGACGAGATCGCACGCGGCATCGCAGCCCAGCATGCGAACCTGGCGCTCGACCTGCCCTTCCTGTTGCTCTACCAGATCGCCGACGACGGCAGGCTGGTACTGCGCTGCAGCGCCGGATGCGATGCCCACCCCATGCTGGCGCCACCCGAGGCAGCCCTGGACGACGCCTGCTGGCCCTTCGCGCGCACGGCGCAGGCGGGTGCGCCGCAACGCATCGACGGCCTGGCGGCGCGCTTCGGCGCAGCCCCTTGCGGGCCGTATGCGGCGGCGCCCGATTCGGCCATGGTGCTGCCGATCGCCCTGCCTGGCCAGGCAGGGCTGTTCGGCTTTGCGGTGGCCGGCGTCAGCGCCGCGCGCGCGCTGGACGCCGATTACTTCAGCTTCTACGACCAGCTCGGCGCAGCCGTCAATACCGCCGTCGGCAACGTGGTCGCCTATGAAAAGGAGCAGCGGCGCGCCGAGGAACTGGCGCAGATCGACCGCGCCAAGACGGTGTTCTTTTCGAACGTCTCGCACGAGTTCCGCACGCCCCTCACGCTGATCCTGGGACCGCTCGAGGATGCGCTGACCGACTCCGCCGAACCGCTGGGAGAGGGCCAGAAAAAACGCATCGACGTCACCCACCGCAATGCCCTGCGCCTGCTCAAGCTGGTCAACTCCCTGCTGGACTTCTCGCGCATCGAAGCGGGCCGGGTGCAGGCGACCTATGTCGCGACCGACCTGGCGCAGCTGACGGCCGACCTGGCCAGCGTGTTCGAATCGGCCATGATGAAGGGCGGCCTGCGCTACGAGGTCGACCTGCAGGATCCCGGCGAGCCGGTCTGGGTCGACCGCGACATGTGGGAAAAGATCGTCTTCAACCTGCTGTCGAACGCGTTCAAGTTCACGCTGCACGGCGGCGTCGCCCTGTCCCTGGCCCGCCACGAGGGCATGGTGCGGCTGTCCGTGCGCGATACCGGCAGCGGCATCCCGGAACACGAACTGCCGCGCGTATTCGAGCGCTTCCACCGCATCGAAGGCACGCCCGGCCGCACCTATGAAGGCACCGGCATCGGCCTGGCACTGATCCAGGAGCTGGTGCGCCTGCACGGCGGCGCGATCTCCGTCCACAGCGTGGAGGGCGAAGGGACCCGCTTCGACGTCGACCTCCCGTTCGGCAGCGCCCACCTGCCCGCGGAGCGCATCGTCGAGCCGCGCAATGCCGGCGACAGCGGCGACAGCGCCGCCGGCGCGCGCATGGGCGCCGCCTTCGTCGAGGAAGCCCTGCGCTGGCTGCCCGACGAACCGGCGCCGGCGGCGGCGCGCCGGCAAACGCACGGCGCCCTGCTGCAGCCGGCCGCGCCGCTGCCGCGCATCCTGATCGCCGACGACAACAACGACATGCGCGCCTACTTGCGGTCGCTGCTCGAGCCGCACGCCGAGGTGAGGGTGTGCGCCGACGGCGAAGCCGCGTACGAAGCGCTGCTGCGCGAGCCGCCCGACCTGCTGCTGAGCGACGTGATGATGCCCCGGCTCGACGGCTTCGGCCTGATCGCCCGGATCCGCGCCGACGAGCGCCTGCGCGACCTGCCGGTGATGCTGCTGTCGGCGCGCGCCGGCGAGGAGGCGAAGGTCGAAGGCCTGCAGTCCGGCGCCGACGACTACCTGGTCAAGCCATTCGCCGCCAATGAGCTGCTGGCGCGCGTGCAGCGCCAGGTGCAGCTGGGCCGCGAGCGGCGCGCGCTGCTGCAGGCCTCGGCCGAGCGCGAAACGTATTTCCGCACGCTGATCGACGTCGCCCCGGTGATGCTGTGGACGACCGACGAACACAACCTGTGCACCTACCTGAGCCGGCGCTGGTCCGAATACACCGGGCGCAGCTGGGAGCAGGACCAGGGCATGGGCTGGCTCGAGAATGTCCACCCGGACGACCTGGACGCCGCGCGCGACACCTTCCTCGCCGCCAGCGCAGAAAGGCGTGCGTTCCGGCTCGACTATCGCCTGCGCCGCCACGACGGCGTGTACCGCTGGTTCATCGACGCCGGCACGCCGCGCCTGGGCGAGGATGGCCGGCTGGAAGGCTATGTCGGCACCGTGACCGACGTGCATGCGCGCACGGTGCTGCAGCAGCGCCTGGAACAGGTGGCGCGCGCCGGCGACATCGGCGTCTGGTACGCGGATGCGCCCTTCGACAACTTCATGATCAACGCCCAGCTGGCCGGGCACCTCGGCCTGGACGGGCAACGCCACGTCGCCATCGACGCCCTGCTGGCCACGCTCGATCCGCGCGACCGGCCGCGCGTAGCGCAGGGCATCGCGCATGCGGTGCAGCATGGCAGCACGCTCGATGTGGAATGCCGCAGCACCGGCGCCGACGGCGACATGCGCTGGCTGCGCGCCGTCGGCTGGTGCGACCTGAACGACAAGGCGCAGCCGGTGCGCTTCGACGGCGTCACCTTCGACATCAGCCGCCACAAGAAGGCCGAACACGAGCTGCAAGGCATGGCGCAGGCGCTCGAAGAGAAGAACCACAGGCAAAGCGAATTCCTGTTTACGCTGGCGCACGAGCTGCGCAACCCGCTCGCGCCGATCCGTACCGGGCTCGAACTGATGCGGGTGAATCCGTCGATGGCGCAATCGGGCAACGTCCAGGGCATGCTCAAGCGCCAGGTCGACCACATGGTGCACCTGGTCGACGACCTGCTCGACATGGCGCGCCTGTCGGAGGGCAAGGTGGAGCTGCGGCGCGTCCACGTGCGCCTGGACGAGGTGGTGAAGGATGCGGTCGAGATGAGCATGCCGCTGATTAACGCCGGCAACCATCGCCTGTCGCTCGCGCTGCCGGAGCTGCCGGTGCTGCTGCACCTCGACCGCCACCGCATTGCCCAGGTGCTGAGCAATCTCGTCAACAACGCGGCCAAATACACGCCGCGTGGCGGTCACATCGAAGTGGAGGCGCGGCTCGACGGCGGCGAAGTGGTGCTGAGCGTGAGCGACAACGGCATCGGGATCGAACCGGCCATGCTGCCCGTGATCTTCGACATGTACGCGCAGGTGCACGATGCCGCCGGCATGGCGCAAGGCGGCCTGGGCGTCGGTTTGAACCTGGTCAAGCGCCTGGTCGAACTCCACGGAGGGCGCGTGCGCGCCGACAGCGCCGGCTTGCAACAGGGCAGCCGCTTCACGGTGCTGCTGCCGCTCGAGGCCCTGCAGGCACCGGCGGACGACGCGGCGCAGGCCCCGGCAGCAACCGACGCTCCTGGCGCCGTGGCGCGCCTGAACATCCTGATCGTCGACGACAACGTCGACGCCGCCCAGACGCTGGGCGACCTGCTGGAGATGGGCGGCCACAGCGTCACGGTCACGCACGACGGCGCCGCCGCGCTGGCGCGCGCGGCGCAGCTGCAGCCCGATGTGGTGTTCCTCGACATCGGCCTGCCCGACCAGAGCGGTTTCGACGTGGCGCCCGCGCTGCGGCGGATCGGGAACATGGCGCACGCTACCCTGGTCGCCCTCACCGGCTGGGGCGCCGCCGAGGACCGCCAGCGATCGTCGGCGGCGGGCTTCGATGCGCACCTGACGAAACCGGCCAATCTGGAGCATGTGGACGCCGTACTGCGGCAGGCGGCGCAGCGGCGCCTGTCGTCCTGACCGGCACGCCCGCTGCGATGCGGGCGATGGCCGCTATGCGTCCGTAAAAGCGGCCAGGTAGAGCAGCACGAACGCCAACACGGTAATCAGTGCGTGGACCAGCACCAGCCATTTCGGCAGCGGGACGCCCTTCAGGTGGTAGACGAGATTCAGGACGATCCCGCCCGCCGAGCCCGCTGCAAACAGGAGCAGCGACAGGAATGCGTAACCGGGCGCATCCAGCGCCAGCGCCGCGTAGGCGAGCAGGGTCAGGCCGGCGGCGGCGAGGAAGCCGTGCATCATCGCGAGCCACGAGGGTGGATTCCTGCCGGAGGAGAACCGGATCAGCCCCATCGCAATGCCGCCCAGCGCGGTCAGGGCAAACAAATACGTCGATACCTGCAGCATCCTGATGGATTCCATTTCCTTCTCCCGTTTCGACAGTTGTTGTTGGTCGCGGCCTGGCGGCCGTTGTCAATACGATATGCCAAAGGGGTTGAGGCCGGCACACTGTTGAGCCCGGCCTGGAATGTGCGCCAACAGGACTATGCAATCGGCGCCGCTTGCCGGAGTACGGCTGTTCGACGGCGCCAAACGCGTGGAGTCAGGACTCCACCTTACTGTCCCGCAGCTCGCGCCGCAGGATCTTGCCGACGTTGGTCTTCGGCAGCGTCTCGCGGAACTCGACGTGGCGCGGGCGCTTGTAGCCGGTCAGCTCGTTCTTGCAGAAGTCGAGCAGCGCCTCGGCGGTGAGCGAAGCGTCCTTCTTGACCACGTAGAGTTTGACGGCCTCGCCCGAATTCTTGTCCGGCACGCCGACGCAGGCCACTTCCAGCACGCCCGGGTGCGAAGCGACCACGTTTTCGACTTCGTTCGGGTAGACGTTAAAACCCGAGACCAGGATCATGTCCTTCTTGCGGTCGACGATGCGGGTGTAACCCTTCTCGTCCATGATGCCGATGTCGCCGGTCTTCATGAAGCCGTCCGGGGTCATGACCTTGGCCGTCTCGTCGTCGCGCTGCCAGTAGCCGGCCATCACCTGCGGGCCGCGCACGGCGATTTCTCCGGACTGGCCGAAGGGCACCGGCTGGTTCGCCTCATCGAGGATCAGCACTTCGGTCGACGGCAGCGGCAGGCCGATGGTGCCCGTGAAATCGCTGATGTCGCAGCGGTTGGCGGTGACGACCGGCGAGGTCTCGGACAGGCCGTAGCCCTCGACGATAGGCGTGCCGGTAATTTTCAACCATTTATCGGCCACCGCCTGCTGCACGGCCATGCCGCCGCCCGGGCAGACCAGGTAGCCGGAATGATCGAGCTTGGCGAAGCCGGGCTGGTTCACCAGGCCGTTGTACAGGGTGTTCACGGCCGGGAAGACGTTGATCTTGTACTTGCCCAGTTCCTTGATGAAGCCGTCCATGTCGCGCGGGTTCGGAATCAGGACGTTCATCGCGCCCATGCGCATGCCCAGCAGCGCGCAGACGGTCAGCGCATAGATGTGGTACAGCGGCAGCGCGCACATGAATTCGATCTGCTTGCCGGCCGGGGCGTTCGCGAGCGAAGGGCCGAACCAGGCTTCGTTCTGCAGCACGTTGGCCAGCACGTTCCGGTGCAGCAGCACGGCGCCCTTCGACACGCCCGTGGTGCCGCCGGTGTACTGCAGGAAGGCGATGTCGTCGTGGCCGAGTTTGACCGGCTTGAAGGTGGTGCGGGCGCCATCAGCGA
The DNA here is from genome assembly GCF_053668055.1 of Massilia sp. SYSU DXS3249. Taxonomy (NCBI): domain Bacteria; kingdom Pseudomonadati; phylum Pseudomonadota; class Betaproteobacteria; order Burkholderiales; family Oxalobacteraceae; genus Massilia; species Massilia sp. SYSU DXS3249. The sequence goes on from NZ_JBSIPX010000031.1 coordinate 10,157, forward strand.
GCATCTTCTTGAAGGGTGTGCTGCCCGGCAGCGACCAGGCCGGCACCATTTTTTTGACCTTGCGCACGACCAGGTTGACGATGGCTCCCTTCACGCCGCCCAGCAGGTCGCCCATGGAGCCGACGATGACGTGCTTGACCTGGGTGTTCCGGATTACCTGCTGCACCGTGTGCGCGAAGTTTTCCAGCACCACCAGCGCCTCGGCGCCCGAGTCGACCAGCTGGTGCTGCAGTTCGCGCGGGGTGTAGAGCGGGTTGACGTTGACGATGGTGTAGCCGCCGCGCAGGGCCGCCGCCATCGCCACCGGGTATTGCAGCACGTTCGGCAGCATGATCGCCACGCGCGCGCCCGGCTGCAGGCCGCGGCTTTGCAGCCAGGCGGCCATCTGCTGCGACATGCGGTCCAGCTCGCCGTAGGTGATGGCCTTGTCCATGCAGGCAAAGGCGCGTTGGCCCGCGTACTTGCGGAAGGACTCTTCCAGCAAATGGGTCAGGGAGCGGTACTGCGTCGGGTCGATCTCCGCCGGTACGCCAGCCTGGTACGACTTGAGCCAAAACTTGTCCATCTATGCCTCGCCTTCTTAAATCTGTTCAATAAAATGCAAAGCCGCCCGGATAGCCGGGCGGCCCGTACAACCCTGCGCCCTGAAGACGCGTCAGGCTGCTTCTTTGTCCTTCTTGTCCTTCGTTTGCTGCTGTTCGTCGCGCAGCGCACGCCGCAGGATCTTGCCGACGTTGGTCTTCGGCAGCTCGTCGCGGAATTCGATGTACTTCGGCTTTTTATACGCGGTGAACTGCTGCTTGCAGTAGTCCATCAGCGCGCTTTCCGACAGGTTCGGGTCCTTGCGCACCACGAAGGCTTTCACAGCCTCGCCCGAGTTCTCGTCCGGCACGCCGACGATGGCGCATTCGAGCACGCCCGGATGGGCGGCGATGACGCCTTCGAGTTCGTTCGGGTAAACGTTGAAGCCCGAGACCAGGATCATGTCCTTCTTGCGGTCGACGATTTTTACATAGCCGCGCTCGTCCATGATGCCGACGTCGCCCGACTTGAAGAAGCCGTCGGGCGTCATGACCTTGGCCGTTTCGTCCGGGCGGTTCCAGTAGCCGGCCATCACCTGCGGGCCGCGGATCGCGATTTCACCGGGCTGGCCGACCGGCACCGGCTTGCCGTCGTCGTCGAGGATGGCGATGTCGGTCGAGGGCACCGGCAGGCCGATGCTGCCCGTGAATTCCTTCTCGTCGGCGCGGTTGCAGGTGGCGACCGGCGAGGTCTCCGACAGGCCGTAGCCTTCGATGATCGCGCGGCCGGTGACGAGCTTCCACTTGTCGCTGACCGCCTTCTGCACGGCCATGCCGCCGCCGTTGGAGATCTTCAGGCTCGACAGGTCGAGCCTGGCGAAGTCCGGGTGATTGACCAGCGCGTTATACAGCGTGTTCACGGCCGGCAGCATCGTGATCTGGTACTTGCCCAGTTCCTTGATGAAGCCGGGGATGTCGCGCGGGTTCGGGATCAGGATGTTCAGGGCACCGACCCGCATGCCCCACATGGCGCAGGCCGTCAGCGCGAAGATGTGGTACAGCGGCAGCGCGCAGACGATGGTCGGGAAGGCGGCCACCGGCGGCTCGACCATCGCCGGCTGCGACCAGGCTTCGGTCTGCAGCACGTTGGCGATCACGTTGCGATGGGTCAGCGTGGCGCCCTTCGAGACGCCCGTGGTGCCGCCCGTGTACTGCAGGAAGGCGATGTCGGAAGACGTCAGCGTGGCCGGGGTGAACGGCATCTTCGCGCCCTGCGCCAGCGCTTCCTTGAAGCGCACCATGTTCGGCAGCGCGAAGTCCGGCACCATCTTCTTGACGTTGCGCACGACGAAGTTGACCAGCATGCCCTTGGCGCCGCCGAGCATCTCGCCCATGCTGGCGACCACGATATGGCGCACCGGGGTGTTCTTCAGCACCTGCTCGAGCGTGTGCGCGAAGTTTTCCAGCACGATGATCGCTTCGCTGCCGGAGTCCTTCAGCTGGTGTTCGAGTTCGCGCGGCGTGTACAGCGGGTTGACGTTGACGACGGTGTAGCCGGCGCGCAGGATCGCGGCGATCGCGATCGGATACTGGAGGACGTTGGGCATCATCACCGCCACGCGCGCACCCTTGGCCATGCCGCGGCTTTGCAGCCAGCCGGCCAGCTTCTTCGAGCAGGCATCGAGTTCCGCATAGGTGAGGAACTTGTCCATGCACACGAACGCGTTGTTCTGTGCGTACTTCTGGAACGACTCGTCCAGCATGTGTACGAGCGACGTGTACTGGTCAGGATTGATCTCGGCGGGTACGCCGGGCGGATACGACTTCAACCAATTCTTGTCCATCAGTTACCCCTGTCTCCAATAGTATCGTTATGTCCCACATCGGCGCCTGGCGATTCGGCTCGGCGCCGTATGGGCGTGCAGCATGCTTGTGCCTTTGCTATTGCTGAATGTGATGCTATCGGGCAGCGCGCGTAGAAGCAAGCAGTTTTGCGGCGATTGGAACAGGCACTCTACCGCAGGCCTCCGCTGGTGCGCTGCACCACGAAGGTGCCCGGGGGCGCGGCGACGTCGATCAGCTTGATGGCGCGCTGGCGCTCGGCTTTCTCGAGCTTGGCAAGCTGGTTCACCTTGCGGTAGAACGAACCGAAATTCTTCTCGCCGCGCAGCATCGCGCGGAAGGCCGGCACGTAGTCGTTGTAGGTGGCGATCGAGGCCAGGTGGGCGTTCGAGAGCGGCTCGTCGAAGAAGCGGTCGTAGCCGGCATAGCCGCCCCAGTTCGCCTTGAGCACCTGGTACTCGTCCTTCAGCGCGAGGAACAGGCGCGCCTTGGCGACGCGCTTGTCCTCGTCGGGGGCGATGGCCGCGTAGGTACGCTCCAGCTCGCGCCGGTACTTCAGCAGCAGCCCCAGGAAATCCTTGCGCCGCACCGAGTAGCGCTCGTAGGCCTGCCTCATCGCCGGGTTGCCGAAGCGCTCGAGCCAGAGTTCGACGCCGGCCTCTTCCACCGCGCTGGCGAAGGATTCGTTGAAGCGCGAGTCGCCCGGCACATAGGTCACCTGGTGCGCCAGCTCGTGGAAAATCAGGCGCGCCAGTTCGGCGTCGGGGTAGTTGATGAAGGTCGAGATCAGCGGGTCGCGGAACCAGCCGAGGGTCGAGTAGGCGCTCACGCCCCCGACCTCGACGTCACGGCCCTGGGCGCGCAACTGCTTCGCATACGCATCGGCATCGGCCTTGCTGTAGTAGCCGCGGTAGTTCACGCAACCGGCCACCGGGAAGCACCATTGCAGGGGCTTCAGGGACAGCTCGGGCGTGGCGACGACGTTCCACAGCACGTACTTGCGCTTGACGTTGGCGTAGTTGGTGTAGCTGCCGTTATCGGGCAAGCCCATTTGCTGGACGGCGAAGCGGCGGATCTGGCGTGCCGTTTCCAAGCGGTGGCGGAGGGAGGTGTTGGTGGCCGGGTCGGCCAGCCAGTCATCGATGGGGCGGGCGTCGGCGAGGAGTTCGAGCTGGCCCTGGGCGGCCTGGCTGTAGTAATTCAGAGTAGAACAACTGGCAAGTAACGAGACGGCGCCGGCGGCGGCGCTCAGCTTGAGCGCGCGCCGGAAAAAACGGGGGAGTTTAGCGGATAAGTTCTTCATGTCCGGGTTGGGGCGCGGCCTTTTCGACCTGCACCAGGGTGTCGTAGAAAGTGGGCGCCCGACCCATGTCGGTCAGGCGCTGGCTGGTCACTTCATTGGCGTTCTTGCCGTCCTTGGCGAGTTTCTTCCACCAGATCGACAAGCCCACCACGAGGCCCGGTCGCGCTTTCTCGGTCACGCGCGCCTTGGCAATAAAAGAGCCGCGGTCGTTGAAGATACGTGCCATGTCACCGTGGGCGATGCCGCGCGGGGCGGCGTCGTTCGGGTGGATGTCGAGGTGCGGCTCGCCCTCGGTTGCACGTAGGCTCTGTACATTGACAAAGGTTGAGTTGAGGAAGTTCCGTGCCGGCGGAGAAATCATTGCGAGCGGATAGCTCTCTGCCAACTTCGGGTTCGACTTCACCGATTCGTAGGGCGCGATATAGGCCGGCAGCGGATCGAGTCCGTCGACCGCCATCGTGCTCGAATAGAACTCGCACTTGCCCGACGGCGTAGGGAAACCGCCATCGGCGAACGGGGCGTCCGGCATGCTCAGCTTTTGCCAGCCCTTGCGCTTGAGGGATTCCCAGTCGAAGTGGATCGCACGCGGGTGGGACTTGTCGAAGGCCTGGGCGGCCAGCTCGTCGTCGCTCTCCTGGAAGCAGGGGTCGTCGAAACCCATGCGCGCAGCCAGCAGGCGGAAGATCTCCGTGTTCGGCTTGGCCTCGCCCATCGGAGCAATGGCCGCGTTATTCGCCATCATGTACAGGTGGCCATAGGCCAGGTGCGCATCCACGTGCTCGAGCTGGGTCGTGGCCGGCAGCAGGATGTCGGCGTAGTCGGCGCTGTCGGTGCGGAAGTGTTCCAGCACCACCGTGAACAGGTCTTCGCGCTCGAAGCCGGCCTTCACCTTGGCGGAGTCCGGCGCGATCGCCAGGGGGTTGGCGTTGTAGACGATGACGGCTTCGACCTTCGGGCCGAACTCGGGAGAGGCGTCCTTCAACAGGTCGTCGCCGATGGTGGTCATGTTGATCGTGCGCGGCTTGCGCTCGCCCAGCAGGTCGGGGCGCTGCAGCGCCGCGCGGTTAGCCGGGAAGGAACCCGAGGTCGACAGCTGGATGCCGCCGGCCGCGTGGCGCCAGGCGCCGACCAGCGCCGGCAGGCAGCTCATGTTGCGCACCGCCATGCCGCCGCCGCGCGCGCGCTGCACGCCATAATTGCAGCGGATCGCAACCGGCTCGCCCTGCTTCGCCATGCCGCCATACAAACGTGCCAGGTCGATGATTTCCTGAGCCGTGACGCCGCAGGTGTCGGCGGTGCGCTCAGGCGTCCACTCGGCTGCGCGCTCCTTGAGTTCTGCGAAGCCGAGCGTGTGGCGGGCAATGTAGTCGTGGTCGAGCAGGTCTTCCTGGATCAGCACATGCATCAGGCCCAGCGCGAAGGCGGCGTCGGTGCCGGGCAGCAGTGCGATGTGCTGGTGGCACTTCTCGGCCGTCAGCGAGCGGTAGGGATCGATGGCGATCAATTTGGCGCCGCGGCGCTTGGCTTCCTGGGCGCGCATCCAGAAGTGTAGGTTCGAAGCGATCGGGTTGCCGCCCCAGATGATGATCAGCTTCGCATCCTGGAACTGCTCCATGTCGGTGCCGATCGAGGCGCCGACTGTGTACTTGTAGCCCGTAAAACCGGCCGTGGCGCAGATGGTGCGGTCCAGCAGGGAAGCGCCCAGCTTGTTAAAGAAGCGCATCGACATCGCCTCGCCCTGCACCAGGCCCATGGTGCCGCAATAGCTGTAGGGCAGGATCGCCTCGGGATCGCGCGCCGCGATCGGCTTCAAGCGGGCGGCGATTTCGTCGAGTGCGGTATCCCAGCTGATGCGTTCGAATTTGCCTTCACCCTTCTTGCCGACGCGGCGCATCGGGTACAGCACGCGGTCCGGCGAATAGGTGCGCTCGACGTAGCGCGACACTTTGGTGCACAGCACGCCGGCCGTGGTCGGATGCTCCGGATCGCCGCGCACCTCGGTCGCGACGCCGTCTTCGACGGTGACGAGCAAGGCACAGGTATCGGGGCAATCGTGGGGGCAGGCGGCGCGGACTTGGGTGATGGACATCGGGATCAATTCTTGGGAAAAACGTCGAGAAACCAATACTTTAGCTGATTCCGACGACGCTCGTGGCCGGTGCTGGATTTCGCTCGTTGAGACGGGCTACAATAGTTCAAACACTTGCATAGCTGTCCATGCAGCCAGGGAGAACAAGATGAGACTCGTTGAACCTATCCTCGCTTTCCAGACGGAGCTGGAGCAGATCCGCCGCGACCTGCACGCCCACCCCGAACTCAGTTACGAAGAACAGCGCACTTCCGACGTCGTCGCCGCGCGCCTGGCCGAATGGGGCATTCCCGTGGTGCGCGGGCTCGGCAAAACCGGCGTGGTCGGCATCATCAAGAACGGCACGTCGACCCGCGCGATCGGCCTGCGCGCCGACATGGATGCGCTGCCGATGCAGGAGCTCAACACATTTGACCATGCGTCGCGCCACCCCGGCAAGATGCATGCATGCGGCCACGACGGGCATACCGCGATGCTGTTGGGCGCAGCCCACTATTTGTCGCGTCACCGCAACTTCGATGGCACCGTGTACCTGATTTTCCAGCCGGCCGAGGAAGGCGGCGCCGGCGCCCGCAAGATGATCGAGGATGGCCTCTTCGAGCAGTTCCCGATGGATGCGGTGTACGGCATGCACAACTGGCCGGGCCTGCCGGCGGGCAGCTTCGGCGTGATTCCCGGGCCGATGATGGCCTCGAGTAACGAGTTCCGCGTCGTCGTGCAGGGGAAAGGCGCGCACGCCGCCCAGCCGCACCGCGGCATCGACCCGGTGATGGTGGCGGTACAGATCGCGCAAGCCTGGCAGACGATCATCTCGCGCGAAAAGAATCCGCTGGAGACCGCCGTGCTGTCGATCACGCAAATCCACGCCGGCAGCGCGACCAATGTCATTCCCGACGAAGCCGTGCTGATCGGCACCGTCCGCACCTTCTCGACCGGGGTGCTCGACCTGATCGAGCGCCGCATGCAGGAGATGGCGAACGGCGTGGCGGCGGCGTATAACGCAGGCGTCGACTTCGGCTTCAAGCGCAACTATCCGCCGCTGATCAACCATCCCGAGCAGACCGCCTTCGCGGTCGAGGCCATGCAGGCCGTTGTCGGTGCAGCGAACGTGAACACGGCGGTCGAACCGACCATGGGCGCCGAGGATTTCGCCTTCATGCTCCAGGCCAAGCCGGGCTGCTATGTCTTCATCGGCAACGGCGACGGCGATCACCGCGCGGGCGGACACGGACTGGGACCGTGCCAGCTGCATAACGGCAGTTATGATTTTAATGACCAGTTGCTGCCGATCGGGGCGAGTTACTGGGTGCGGCTGGTGGAGACGAGCTTGCCGGCGGCGTGAGGGCGGTATTCGTCGCTTGGTATGTCACTGATGAGTCCGCGTGGGCACAAGTGCCCATGCTACGTGTTCGCCTGTGTAGGGTGGGCACTTGTGCCCACGCGGTCGACCGTTTGCGAACCCACAAGGTCTATGGCAATCGGTCCGATGCGGTCCCCAACCTCTGCCCCGGATTGATCCGCTCCAGCGCCAATAAAGCCGCCGCGTGGTCCGCCTTCCCCAACTCCGCCTCGATCGACTCGTAACTGCGCGCCGCCACCGCCGCCATCGGCAAGGCCAGGCCCACCTCCCCCGCTGCCGCCAGCACATTGCGCAAATCCTTCAGCTGGCTCTTGACCTGCCCACCCGGCACGAAATTCCTCTCCAACATGCGCTGTCCGTGCACCTCGAGCACGCGGCTGCCCGCAAACCCGCCGCGGATCGCATCGCGCACCGCTTCCGGATCGGCCCCCGCCGCCTGGGCCAGCAATAAAGCTTCCGCCACAATATGGATGCTCGCGCCGACGATCAGCTGATTGCATAACTTGGCGACTTGCCCGCTCCCCGCTGGGCCGACCAGCCGCGCGCTCCCCAGCAGGGCGAACAGCGGCAGCGCCTCGTCGAAGTCGGCCAGGCTGCCGCCTGCCATGATCGCCAGCGTCCCCGCCTCGGCGCCGGGCACGCCGCCCGATACCGGCGCATCGAGGAAGCGCATGCCCTGCGCCGCGAGGCGGGCGTGGAAGGCGAGCGCCTCGTCGTGGCGCGTCGAACTCATGTCGATCCAGAGCGCACCCGGGGTCAAGCCCGGCAAGGCCTCCTCGATGGTGGCCGCTACCGCCGGGCCAGCCTCGAGCATCGAGATCACCACCGCGGCGCCTGCCACTGCATCGGCCGGCGAGGCGCACGGCAAAGCGCCGCACGCGGCCAGGTCCTGCGCTTTCGACGTGGTCCGGTTCCAGGCGCGCAGCGGAGCGCCGCCGGCGGCGAGACGGCTTGCCATCGGCCGGCCCATCAGGCCGATTCCGAGAAACGCGACAGTTGGAAAACTCATATGGTTCCTTCATGCGAATTGAGTGAACTACGTGTTTTCGTTGGTACTAGTACAATAATCTATGGTGCCAGCATGGACTGGCGCCTTTCTAACGAAAGCAATTATGTTCTCACTTCAAAAACAACTTGGGATTTTTCTTGGCGCAAGCGTCCTGATCGTGGGCCCGGCGTTCGCGGCCGATAACGGCTTGGTCGACTCGGCCTCGTTCGACTACGGCAGCGGCGCCAAGGTGCGCATGGTGCGCGTGGGCCTGCAGAAGAACTGGGACCCGAGCTGGCGCTGGCTGGCCTCGAACGGGCGCCACCTGTCCGGCTACTGGGACGTGTCGGCCGCCTATTGGCGCGGCAGCGCCTACCGCGGCGTGCGCGGGCAACGCCAGAACATCGGCGTCATCGGCTTTACCCCAGTCGTGCGCTACCAGCGCGACGACAAGCTCGGGTGGTATGTCGAAGGCGGCATCGGCGCCAACCTGCTCTCCGAGCTCTACGACAACTACGACAACAAGCTGAGTACCGCCTTCCAGTTCGGCGACCATGTCGGTATCGGCTACGTCACGCAGAACAAATGGGATCTTGGCTTGCGCTTCCAGCACTACTCGAACGCCAGCATCAAGCGGCCCAACAGCGGCGTCAATTTCGTGATCGCCAGTGCCCGCTATAACTTCTGACCCGCCTGCGTTGCCCGGGACCATCCTTCTCGACACCCTGCCCGCTTGAAATCGGCATTTGCCGAATTATGTGACAATCCGATCGGGCGCACGCACCCGCGCGCGCCCGACCGGATGAGGGCCGATTGAATAGTTCCAGCGTCAAGACTTACCTCCCGTGGCTCGTCGCCACCGCCCTGTTCATGGAGCAGCTCGACGCCACGGTCGTCAACACTGCCATCCCCAGCATTGCGGCCAGCCTCGGGGTTACGCCGCTGAGCCTGAAGTCGGTCGTCACCAGCTATATCCTCGGCCTCGCGGTCGGCATCCCCGTCAGCGGCTGGATGGCCGACCGCTACGGCACCCGCCTCGTCTTCCTGATCGCCATCGGCATTTTTACGCTGGCGTCCGTGCTGTGCGGCCTCGCTCCGAATGCGGAAATGATGACGGCGGCGCGCCTGCTGCAGGGTCTGGGCGGGGCCATGATGATGCCCGTCGGCCGGCTGGCGATCGTGCGCACCTTCCCGAAATCGGAATTGCTGGGAGCGATGAACTTCGTCATCATTCCGGCGCTCATTGGTCCCCTGCTGGGGCCGACTGTCGGCGGCCTGATCGTGCACTGGACCTCGTGGCGGGCGATCTTCTTCATCAACATCCCTTTCGGCCTGGTGGCGATGTACCTGGTCTGGCGCCATATGCCCGACTACCGCGCCGACGAGCGCCGTCCCCTCGATGTGATCGGCCTGATCCTGTTCAGTTCGGGAACGGCGATCCTGTCCTGGCTGCTGGAAGTGTTCGGCGAGCATACGCTCAGCGGCGCCACCATGAGCCTGATGCTGGCGGTGTCGCTCGGCCTGCTGGCGGCCTACGCCTGGCACGCCTCGCGCAGCGTTCACCCCCTGCTGCAGTTGACCCTTTTAAAAGTGCGCACCTTCCGGATTTCGGTGATTGGCGGCTTCGTGACGCGTCTTGGGATCGGCGGCCTGCCCTTCCTGCTGCCGCTGCTGTACCAGCTCGGGTTGGGACTGCCCGCCTGGCAGTCGGGCTTGCTGATGATGCCGTCGGCCGCGGCGGCGATGGGCATGAAACTGATCGCGCCGAAGGTGCTGGCGCGCTTCGGCTATCGCCAGGTATTGGTGGTCAACACGCTGTGCATCGGGGTGACGATCGGCCTGTTCGGCCTGGTCGGACGCGACACGCCGCTAGCGGCGATCGTCTGCATCAGCCTGATGCAGGGCTTCTTCAATTCGCTGCAGTTTTCCAGCATGAATACCCTGGCCTACGCCGACATCGAATCGAAGGACTCGAGCATGGCGAGCACGATCTCGAGCTCGTTCCAGCAACTGTCGATGAGTTTCGGCCTGGCGACCGGCTCCCTCGTCACCGCCTGGTTCTTGGGGCGCATACCGCAGACCAACCAGGTACTCGTTACCGACGCCCTGCACCGCGGCTTCTGGGCCCTGGCCCTGATGACGGTGATCTCCGCCGCCGTGTTCTGGCGCCTGCGCAAATCCGACGGCGACAGCATCAGCCGCGGTCGCGCGAACGCCACGCAGGCCGAGCCGGTCGCGCAGTAGCGCTTTGTCTGTCAGGAAGGCGTCGTCGCCGACGCCCCCGTCAACCGTCCCAGCAGCTTCTCGCGATTGTTCATCACGAAGCCGACGAAGACATGTTCCTTGACGGCGAGCCGCACGATGCCCGGCAGCAGCGGATAGCAGAACACCGCCACCTTCCTCACCGCCTCATCGTTCGACAAGGCCGCCCGCGCTGCCGTCTCGCTGCCACCCAGCAGCGGCATGAGCGAAGCGCGATGGCGACAAACGATGGCATTGAGGGGAGCAGCCAGCTTGTCGGATAAACCCGTGGTATCGGACATGTCGAGCATATGTATCTCCGCGGAAAGGTAACCGGGAGAGCATGCGCCCTGCACGCCCGCATGAGATGAGCTAACGCAAGGACGGTCACCTGTATCGGCTACGCTTGATCACCCGGCGGCGTATATACCAAATCGTTCACAAGACAAATCGGCCGCCCAAACGCAAAAAACCCCGCAGAGATCACTCTGCGGGGTTTTGCTTATAACTAGCCTGACGATAACCTACTTTCACACTGGTTGCAGCACTATCATCGGCGCAAAGTCGTTTCACGGTCCTGTTCGGGATGGG
>NZ_JBSIPX010000032.1:0-20389 GCF_053668055.1 Massilia sp. SYSU DXS3249
CAGTAGTGTGGGGTGAGGCGAAGGCTTTATCTACGCAGCAAGGTCAGTGCCTTCAGGGTGGAGTCAAGCTCGTCTTCGCCTCGATTGATGGTAGCTAACCACCAACACGATCAAGATACAAGGGTGGAGGCATTGAAGCCGGGGGCTTTAATGACAAGTCCACGCGTAGGGCATGCACGTCGAAACGCAACTGATGCCCTGCGTAGTCGCGCGGCCCCAGTATAGCCCCCCTGCCCTTTTCGTCAACGCGACACAACCGCGCCCCAAAATGAAAAAAGCGGGCCGCAGCCCGCTTCCTTTCCGAGGCGCGTAAAAATCAGCGCTTGTCGATGCTCGGCACGTCGCGCGAAGGCGAACCGACGAACAGCTGGCGTGGACGGCCAATCTTCTGCTCCGGATCGGCGATCATCTCGTTCCACTGCGCGATCCAGCCGATGGTGCGTGCCATCGCGAAGATGCCGGTGAACAGCGAGACCGGGATGCCCAGCGCCGACTGCACGATGCCCGAGTAGAAGTCGACGTTCGGGTAGAGCTTGCGCGAGACGAAGTATTCGTCTTCCAGGGCGATGCGTTCCAGTTCCATGGCCAGCTTGAACAGCGGGTCGTCCTGCAGGCCCAGCTCTTCCAGCACTTCGTGGCAGGTTTCGCGCATCAGCTTGGCGCGCGGGTCGAAGTTCTTGTACACGCGGTGACCGAAGCCCATCAGCTTCACGCCCGAGTTCTTGTCCTTGACCTTCTCGATGAAGGCAGGGATGTTCTCGACCGAGCCGATTTCCTTCAGCATGGTCAAGGCCGCTTCGTTGGCGCCGCCGTGGGCAGGGCCCCACAGGCAGGCGATACCGGCAGCGATACAGGCGAACGGGTTCGCGCCCGACGAGCCCGCCAGGCGGACGGTCGAGGTCGATGCGTTCTGCTCGTGGTCCGCGTGCAGGATCAGGATGCGGTCCAGGGCGCGCACCAGCACGTCGTTGACCTTGTACTCTTCGCACGGGTTGGCGAACATCATGTGCATGAAGTTGGCGCTGTACGACAGGTCGTTGCGTGGGTACATGAACGGCTGGCCGATCGAGTACTTGTAGGCCATGGCGACCAGGGTCGGCAGCTTGGCGATCAGGCGGATGGCCGAGATTTCACGCTGCTTGGCATCGTTGATGTCGAGCGAGTCGTGGTAGAACGAGGCCAGCGCGCCGACGGTGCCGACCAGCACCGACATCGGGTGCGCGTCGCGGCGGAAGCCACGGAAGAAGAAGTTCATCTGCTCGTGGATCATCGTGTGCTTGGTCACGGTGTCGCTGAACGTGGCCTTCTGCTCGGCGTTCGGCAGTTCGCCGTTCAGCAGCAGGTAGCAGGTTTCCAGGAAGTCGCAGTTCACGGCCAGCTGCTCGATCGGGTAGCCGCGGTACAGCAGCTCGCCCTTGTCGCCGTCGATGTAGGTGATGCTCGAGTTACAGGCGGCAGTCGACATGAAGCCCGGGTCGTAGGTGAACTTGCCGGTCTGGCCGTACAGCTTGCGGATGTCGATGACGTCCGGGCCGATCGTGCCCTTGTAAATCGGCATGTCGACCGATGGGCTGCCGTCGGAGAACGACAGGGTGGCTTTGGTATCAGAGATATTCATGGCACTTCCTTCTTGGGAGTGGATCTACAAAATATAAAACGAAACTGAGATTCGCTCACGCTTGGCGCAGGCGCGCCAGCAAGGCGCGCACGTGCGGCAGGTCGACCTCCCCCTCGGGCTCGGCGCGACCGAGCAGCAAGTCCATCAGCGGGTTGTCCGCCAGGTCCAGCAGGCGCGTCAGCGCATCGACTTCTTCATCGCTCAGGCCTTCCTCATGCGCATCGAGGAAGCGCGTGAGGATCAGGTCGTTTTCCAGCAGGCCCCTGCGGGCACGCCAACGCAGGCGGGCACGGTTGGCGGGATCGGATTGATGCGTCGTCACTCTAGAGTCCGTTGTTGGGTCAACACTATACTCCGGCTGCCGGGAAACGGCAGTACCGTACTTCTACTGTATTTATTGGCAATACTTTGGGCGCAATCGGGCGGAGGGTATCCGATTTTTGCGCTTGCAGGCGGACGTGATGCGGTGTCCGTGGTGCTGCTGCGTTTGCGGGCGACGAGCTCGCTGTCGCCGCGTTTCGAGCGGTGTACCGCGTGGGCTCGGAGAGCCCACCCTACGAAAGGCTGTCTTACGGCCGGCATGACGATACCGGCCGCAAACGACCAATTTAGATCGCCCGGCGAACCAGCAATTCCTTGATCTTGCCGATGGCCTTGTTCGGGTTCAAACCCTTCGGGCAGACGTCGGTGCAGTTCATGATCGAGTGGCAGCGGAACAGGCGGTACGGGTCTTCCAGGTTGTCCAGGCGCTCGTTGGTGGCTTCGTCACGCGAGTCGGCGATGAAGCGGTAGGCCTGCAGCAGGCCGGCCGGGCCGACGAACTTGTCCGGATTCCACCAGAACGACGGGCACGAGGTCGAGCAGCAGGCGCACAGGATGCACTCGTACAGGCCGTCGAGCTCTTCGCGCTCTTCAGGCGATTGCAGGCGCTCTTTTTCCGGCTTGATCGAATCGTTGATCAGGAACGGCTTGACCGAGTGGTACTGCTTGAAGAACTGGGTCATGTCGACGATCAGGTCGCGCACGACCGGCAGGCCCGGCAGCGGACGCAGCACGATCGGCTGGGTCAGTTCGTTCAGGTTGGTGGTGCAGGCCAGGCCGTTCTTGCCGTTGATGTTCATTGCGTCCGAACCGCACACGCCTTCGCGGCACGAGCGGCGCAGGGCCAGCGAATCGTCGACGTCCGACTTGATGCGCTGCAGTGCGTCGAGCAGCATCTTGTCGGTGTCTTGCAGCTCGACGGTGACGTCTTGCATGTAAGGCTTCGTATCCTTGTCCGGATCGTAGCGGTAGATCTTCAGGTGGACTGTGCGTGCCATGTTTTACCTATTTTTTTCAAGCCGGGGCAGGGTCTGATCCCCACCTTCCGGCTAACAAAATCTATTAGAAAGTACGTGCCTTCGGCTTGAAGGTCTCGACGGTCAGCGGCTTCTGATTCACGGCCTTGTACTCGAGGCGGTTGCCTTCCGAGTAGAACAGGGTGTGCTTCATCCAGTTCGCGTCGTCGCGCTGCTCGTAGTCGCTGTGGGCGTGGGCGCCGCGCGACTCTTTACGGGCCTGCGCCGACACGATGGTCGCCTTGGCGGTCTCGATCAGGTTGTCCAGCTCGAGCGCTTCGACACGCGCGGTGTTGAAGACCTTCGACTTGTCCTTGAACGAGACGTGCTTGCGGCGCTCGTCGAGGACCATGATTTCCTTCACGCCCTGGGTCAGCAGTTCGTCGGTACGGAACACGCCGCAGTACTTCTGCATCGTGGCGCGGATGTCGTTGGCGACGCCCTGCACTTTTTCCGAGCCGGTCGAGGTCTCGAGGCGGTTCAGGCGCTCCAGCGCGAAGTCCGAGGCGTCCTTCGGCAGCGGCTTGTTCGACTGCTCCTTCAGCTTCGAGGCGACCACGTGGTTGCCGGCGGCGCGGCCGAAGACGACCAGGTCCAGCAGCGAGTTCGTGCCGAGGCGGTTGGCGCCGTGGACCGAGACGCAGGCGCATTCGCCGATCGCGTACAGGCCGTTGACGACCTTCTGGCCGCCATTCACGACGTCAGGCGTGACGACCTGGCCGTGGATGTTGGTCGGGATGCCGCCCATCTGGTAGTGGATGGTCGGCACGACCGGGATCGGTTCCTTGGTCGCGTCGACGTTGGCGAACTTGTGGCCGATTTCCAGGATCGAAGGCAGGCGCTTCTTGATCGTGTCGGCGCCGATGTGGCGCAGGTCGAGCAGGACGTGGTCTTTATTAGGACCGCAGCCGCGGCCTTCCTTGATCTCCTGGTCCATCGAACGCGAGACGAAGTCGCGCGGCGCGAGATCTTTCAGGGTCGGCGCGTAGCGCTCCATGAAGCGTTCGCCGTTCGAGTTGATCAGGATACCGCCTTCGCCACGGACGCCTTCCGTGATCAGCACGCCCGCGCCGGACACGCCGGTCGGGTGGAACTGCCAGAATTCCATGTCCTGCAGCGGCAGGCCGGCGCGTGCCGCCATGCCCATGCCGTCGCCGGTGTTGATGAAGGCGTTGGTCGACGCGGCGAAGATGCGGCCTGCGCCACCGGTGGCGAAGATGGTGGTCTTCGCTTCCAGGATCATCACGTCGCCGGTTTCCATTTCCAGGGCCACCACGCCCAGCACGTCGCCTTCGGCGTTACGCACCAGGTCGAGGGCCATCCACTCGACGAAGAAGTGGGTACGGGCGCGGACGTTGCGCTGGTACAGGGTGTGCAGCAGTGCGTGGCCGGTACGGTCGGCCGCGGCGCAGGCGCGCTGGACCGGCTTTTCGCCGAAGTTGGCGGTGTGGCCGCCGAACGGGCGCTGGTAGATCGTGCCGTCCGGGTTACGGTCGAACGGCATGCCGAAGTGTTCGAGTTCGTAGACAACCTTTGGTGCTTCGCGGCACATGAATTCGATCGCATCCTGGTCGCCCAGGTAGTCGCCGCCCTTGACGGTGTCGAACATGTGCCAGTACCAGTCGTCTTCGCTCATGTTGCCCAGCGAAGCACCGATACCGCCCTGCGCCGCAACCGTGTGCGAGCGGGTCGGGAAGACTTTCGACAGCACGGCGACGTTCAGGCCGGCTTCGGCCAGCTGCAGCGACGCGCGCATGCCGGAACCGCCGGCGCCGACGATGACCGCGTCGAAGCGGCGGGTAGGGATTGCAGTTTTAATTGCTGCCACGATTACACACTCCAGAGAATTTGCACAGTCCAGGCGGCGCAGGCGAGCAGCCAGAGCACGGTAGCGAACTGCAAGGCCAGCTTGACGCCGGCATTTTTGACGTAGTCCATCCAGATGTCACGGACGCCGACCCACACGTGGTAGAACAGGCCGAAGAAGGTGACGAGGGAGAAGAGCTTGAACCACTGGCGCGAGAACAGCGACGCCCAGCCTTCGTAGGTGAAATTCTGTGCAGTCAGGAAGGTGCCCAGCAGGACCAGGGTGTACACCACCATCACGATGGCGGTCACGCGCTGCGCCAGCCAATCCTTGACGCCGTAGTGGGCGCCGACGACGAGGCGGCGCTGGCCGATGTTATTCTTGCTTGCCATTTTTAGAATACTCCAAACAGTTTCAGGCCGACGACGGCGGTCAGCACCAGGCTGGCGACCAGCACCCAGCGTGCGGTCTTCTGGGCGGCGTCCTTGTCCAGGGCGATGTGGTTGTCCATGAACAGGTGGCGCACGCCGGCGATGAAGTGGTGCGCATATGCCCACGACAGGCCCAGCAGGATGATCTTGGTGAAGACGTTGTCTACCATGCCGGCGAAGTGGTAATACGTGTTCTCCGACAGCAGGCTTTCCTGCAGCAGGTAGAGCAGGAAAGGCAACATCAGGAACAATCCGAAACCGCTGACGCGGTGCAGGATCGAGACGATCGCCGATGGCGGCATCTTGTACTTCGTAGTGATATCCGTAATGTGGATGTTACGGAACTCCGGCCGTCCTTTTTTTGTGGCCTCTCTCACGGCTTCGGACATACAACACCTCCCTTAACTGACAAAATGTGATTAACCCTTAATTTTCGCCGATTTTTTGCGTTGCACCAAGATCCGGAACCGGAATATTGGTGGGACAAACGCGGAACAGGGTTTTCTTCGGCGCTTTCCGACAAACAACATATTTTAAACGCTTAGCATCAGGCGTGCATATGTGACGCTGTTGTTGATGCGCCGCCTGCCCTGCCCATACTGTCACTCGCAGGGTGGACGGCTCTGCCGTCCACGCGTCCAACCGGCCGATGCTCCGCCGCGACTGTTCATATGGCGCATGAACGCGTGGACGGGAAACCCGTCCACCCTACGGGTCACACCCAACCGTTACGACAATTCGTTCTGGTAATGATGCTGCGCCGTCGAATACAAACCGCGCCGCAACTCGACCGGGCGGTCGCCGTAGGTGAACGACACCCGGTCCGCACACAGCAAGGGCGTACCTTCCGGTACGCCCAGGTACTGCGCCGCCACGGCATCGGCGCCGACCGCCCGGATCTTCTCGGTCGCGCGGATCATGCGCGTGCCGAATTCGGACTCGAACAGGCCATACATTGGACCCTTGTACTCGACCAGGCGTTCGGCCGTCAGGCCCTTGAAGACCTGCCCCGGCAGCCACAATTCTTCCAGGATCGTCGGCGCGCCGTCGAAGGACATCACCCGCTTGATATATACGACCGCGTCGCCAGACTTCAATTCGAGGAGACGCACTACTTCGGCCGGCGCACGGATGCGCTTGACCTCGATGATGCGGTTGTCGGGATGGTGGGGCACGCCCTCGTCGGGCATCAGGCGCAGGAAACGGAAGTGCGCGCGCTCCTCGTGGTGGGTGGCGACGAAGGTGCCCTTCCCCTGCCGGCGCACGACCAGGTTCTCGGCCGCCAGCTCGTCGATGGCCTTGCGCACCGTACCCTGGCTGACCTTGAAGCGCGCCGCCAGTTCCACTTCGCTCGGCATCAGCTCGCCCGGCTTCCACTCGCCCGACTGCAGGCTCTGCGTAATGAGCGCCTTGATCTGCTGGTACAGGGGCCGGAACGAGGGCGAGGCACTGCTGCCTGCGCCCTCGCCTGGCGGGATGGTCGGGACGGAATTCATAGACCACGATTTCACCACAAAAGCCCCCCTCCGTCCAGTGTACGACCAGCAACACATCTGTCTTATATAAGACATATGATATCAATTGACAGGTAGAACAGCCGAGGTCTACACTCGCGGTCGACAAAGAGGTAGAAGGACGGGCCCCGCCCCGCTGCGCAGCCTTGGCGCGCAACGGGGACGAGCCTGCACTTTGCTTGCATGCCCAATTGGACACGTGCCCGTTTTGGTATCATTGCAGTTTTCTTAAACAGGCGTATCCTCGGCTTCGACCGTTTTCATTCCCACTTTTGGAGATTCATCATGGCTAAAACCCCAATGCGTGTTGCCGTTACCGGCGCCGCCGGCCAGATCGGCTACTCGCTGCTGTTCCGCATCGCTAACGGCGACATGCTGGGCAAGGACCAGCCGGTCATCCTGCAGCTGCTCGAGATCGACAACGAAAAGGCACAGAAGGCGCTCAAGGGCGTCATGATGGAAATCGACGACTGCGCATTCCCGCTGCTGGCCGGCATGACCGCCCACTCGGACCCGATGACCGCCTTCAAGGATGCCGACGTCGCCCTGCTGGTCGGCGCGCGTCCACGCGGTCCTGGCATGGAACGCAAGGACCTGCTGGAAGCCAACGCCCAGATCTTTACGGTCCAGGGCAAGGCGCTCGACGCCGTCGCTTCGCGCGACGTCAAGGTGCTGGTGGTCGGCAACCCTGCCAACACCAACGCCTACATCGCCATGAAGTCGGCTCCTAACCTGCCAAGCAAGAACTTCACCGCCATGCTGCGCCTGGACCACAACCGCGCCCTGTCGCAGGTTGCCGCCAAACTGGGCAAGCCGGTCGGCTCCATCGAAAAGATGGCCGTCTGGGGCAACCACTCGCCGACGATGTACGCGGACTACCGTTTCGCCACCGTCGACGGCCAGTCGGTCAAGGAAGCGATCAACGACGACGTCTGGAACCGCGACACCTTCCTGCCGACCGTCGGCAAGCGCGGCGCCGCCATCATCGAAGCACGCGGTGCGTCGTCGGCGGCATCGGCTGCCAACGCGGCGATCGACCACGTGCGCGACTGGGTGCTGGGCACCAACGGCAAGTGGACCACGATGGGCATCCCGTCGGACGGTTCGTACGGCATCCCTGAAGGCGTGATGTTCGGCTTCCCGGTCACGACCGAAAACGGCGAGTACACCATCGTCCAGGGCCTGGAAATCGACCAGTTCTCGCAAGAGCGCATCAACCTCACGCTGAAGGAACTGACCGAAGAGCGTGAAGGCGTGGCGCACCTGCTGGCCTAATTCGCGGAAAGCAGATGCCCGGCCTCGCTGGTCCGTCTGCGCAAAATGCCGTGCCGCTCTGTCGGCACGGCTTTTTCGCTTCTGCCCTGCTCCTTACTGTCTTTCTGACATCGTGTTTCGACTGAACTAAAAATGCATCCTTCCGAGGTTTTATTCCAGGGCAAACGCCAGCCGCTCCTGCTTCCCGCCTGCGATCACTATTGCGGCTCGGAGAAGCTGATGCGCAAGTCGATGGCCCTGCAACAAGAGCTTGGTCCCTTGTTCGACATCACCTTCGACTGCGAGGACGGCGCCGCCGCCGGCAGCGAAGCCGCGCACGCACAGCTGGTCGCCTCCCTCGTCAATAGCGAGGACAACCGTTTCGAGCGCATCGGCGTGCGCCTGCACGACATCGACAGCCCGCATTTCGTGCAGGACGTGGTCACCATCGTCGGCGCCGCAGCGGCCCGCCTGGCCTATGTCGTGCTGCCCAAGCCGAACGGCGTCGAGGACGTGCGGCGCGCGCTCGAAATCATCAACCGCGTCGCCGTGCCGAACGGCCGCCCGGCGCTGCCGGTGCACGTGCTGATCGAAACCCATGGCGCCCTGCACGATGCGTACGAGATCGCCGCCCTGCCCCAGGTCGAATGCCTGTCCTTCGGCATCATGGATTTCGTTTCCTCGCACTTCGGCGCGATTCCCGCGGCGGCGATGCGCACGCCGGGACAGTTTACTCACCCATTAGTTGTCCGCGCCAAGCTGGAGATGGTTGCGGCATGTCATGCGCATGGCAAGGTGGCCTCGCATAATGTGACGACCGAAATCAAGGACAGTGCGATTGTGGCGAATGATGCACAACGCGCCGGCGCCGAATTCGGTTTTACGCGCATGTGGAGTATCCACCCTGACCAGATCAAGCCGATCGTCAAGGCGTTTACGCCGCGGCTGTCGGAGGTGAACGAGGCCACCAACATCCTGCAGGAAGCGATGGCGGCCAATTGGGGACCGATCGCTCAGCATGGGCGCTTGCATGACCGCGCCAGCTACCGATATTATTGGACCGTTTTGCAGCGCGCGAAGCTGGCCGGCCTGGCGCTGCCTGAATCCGCGGCGGCAATCGTCAACCCACCGGAATCGAACTAATGGCCACCTCCCCCCAACACCTGCTCGCCGCCGGCGCCTTCGCGCTCGCGGCCCTCGGCCTGTGCGCCGCACCTGCGTCCGCAGCCACTGAAAAGAACCATCCGAAGGCCGTCGACGTCCTGAAGGCGCAGAAGGCGAAATCCTCGAAATCCTCGAAAGCCAGGAAGGCTGCCGGGGCCGCTGCCGCCGGCGCGGCTGCCGCAGCCGCAGCCGCGCCGATCGATGAGCCGGAACCGGACATCACCGACACCAAGGTGACCGAATACGCGTGTGAACTGAACAACAAGATCACGATTTACCGTAACGAAACCGATGATTCGCACATCGCGCTGCGCTGGAAGAAGCGCCTGCACCGCCTGAACCGCGTCGGCACGACCACCGGTGCGCTGCGCTTCGAAAACGTGAATTATGGCCTGATCTGGATCGGCATCCCGTCGAAGGGCATCCTGCTCGACTCGAAGCTGAACCGCCAGCTGGCCAACGAATGCAAGGATGCCGAGCAGAGCAAGCCGGTCGTCGCGGCTGCCCCATCGGAAGAAAAGAAAAGCTGACGCCCGGAGAATGACCAGCGTCACCCCCGTTGCCGATATTCGTATATTGAAGCAATAACAAGAAACCCCACTGAAGGAGAGCTTATGTCTCGCAACACCCTGAACACGCTGAAGGACTTCCCGCTGAGCGCGGGCCAGTCCGGCCAGTTCTATTCGCTGCCGGCGCTGGGCGAAAGCCTGGGCGTGAACCTGTCGCGCCTGCCGGTGTCGATCCGTATCGTCCTCGAGTCCGTGTTGCGTAACTGCGACGGCAAGAAGGTCACCGAAGAACACGTCCGCCAGGTCGCCAACTGGGCCGCGACCGCCGAGCGCACCGACGAGATTCCTTTCGTCGTTGCCCGCGTCGTGCTGCAGGACTTCACCGGCGTGCCGCTGCTGGCCGACCTCGCCGCCATGCGCAACGTCGCCGCCAAGACCGGCGCCGATCCGAAGAAGATCGAGCCGCTGGTGCCGGTCGACCTGGTCGTCGACCACTCGGTCACCATCGACCACTTCCGCGAGCCGGGCGCACTCGACCTGAACATGAAACTGGAATTCCAGCGCAACAACGAGCGCTACCAGTTCATGAAGTGGGGCATGCAGGCCTTCGACACCTTCGGCGTCGTGCCTCCGGGCTTCGGCATCGTCCACCAGGTCAACCTCGAGTACCTGGCACGCGGCGTCATGAAGCAAGGCGACACCTACTACCCTGACACCCTGGTCGGCACCGACTCGCACACCACCATGATCAACGGCGTCGGCGTCGTCGGCTGGGGCGTGGGCGGCATCGAAGCCGAGGCGGGCATGCTGGGCCAGCCGGTCTACTTCCTGACCCCGGACGTCATCGGCGTCAACCTGAAGGGCAAGCTGCGCGAAGGCTGCACCGCGACCGACCTGGTGCTGACCGTCACCGAACTGCTGCGCAAGGAAAAAGTCGTCGGCAAGTTCGTCGAGTTCTTCGGCGAAGGCACCCGTTCGCTGTCGACCACCGACCGCGCGACCATCGCCAACATGGCGCCGGAATACGGCGCGACCATGGGCTTCTTCCCTGTGGACGAAGCCACCGTCGACTACTTCCGCGGCACCGGCCGTACCGAAGAAGAACTGGCTGCCTTCGAGAACTACTACAAGGCCCAGGGCATGTTCGGCATCCCGCAGGAAGGCGAGATCGACTACACCCGCATCGTCGAACTGGACCTGTCGACCGTCACCCCGTCGCTGGCCGGCCCGAAGCGCCCGCAAGACCGTATCGAACTGGGCAACGTGAAGAACAACTTCACCGAACTGTTCAGCAAGCCGACCACCCAGAACGGCTTCAACAAGGCGCCTGAAGACCTGCACAAGGTCTACGAGACGACCAACGGCGTGCGCGTGCACAACGGCGACGTCCTGATCGCCGCCATCACCTCGTGCACCAACACCTCGAACCCGAGCGTGCTGCTGGCCGCCGGTCTGCTGGCCAAGAAGGCCGTCGAGCGCGGCCTGACCGTCGCCCCGCACATCAAGTCCTCGCTGGCCCCTGGCTCGCGCGTCGTCACCGAGTACCTGACCGCCGCCGGCCTGCTGCCTTACCTGGAAAAGCTGGGCTTCGGCGTGACCGCCTACGGCTGCACCACCTGCATCGGCAACGCCGGCGACCTGACCCCGGAACTGAACGCGACCATCGTGCAGAACGACATCGTCGCCTCGGCCGTCCTGTCGGGCAACCGTAACTTCGAAGCGCGTATCCACCCGAACATCCGTTCGAACTTCCTGGCCTCGCCACCGCTGGTCGTCGCCTACGCGATCGCCGGCAACATGACCAAGGACCTGATGAGCGAGCCGGTCGGCCGCGACACCAACGGTGTCGACGTCTACCTGGGCGACATCTGGCCAACGTCGCAGGAGGTGGGCGAACTGATGCGCTTCGCGATGAACTCGGAAGTCTTCAAGAAGAACTACGCCGACGTCAAGGGCAACCCGGGCGAACTGTGGGAGCGCGTGTCGTCGACCGAAGGCCAGGTCTACAACTGGCCTGAATCGACCTACATCGCCGAGCCGCCGTTCTTCGCCGACTTCGAGATGACCCCGAAGGCAGCCGCCACCGGCATCACCGGCGCCCGCGCGCTGGGCGTGTTCGGCGACTCGATCACCACCGACCACATCTCGCCAGCCGGCTCCATCAAGGAAGACGGTCCAGCGGGCAAGTGGCTGAAGGATCACGGCGTGCTCAAGGCCGACTTCAACTCCTACGGCTCGCGCCGCGGCAACCACGAGATCATGATGCGCGGCACCTTCGCCAACGTGCGCATCAAGAACAAGATGATTCCGGCCAAGGCCGACGGTTCCGCAGTCGAAGGCGGCATCACGATCCACCAGCCGACCGGCGAACAGATGTCGATCTACGACGCGGCCATGAAGTACGTGGCCGAAGGCACCCCGACCATGGTGTTCGGCGGCGAAGAGTACGGCACCGGCTCCTCGCGCGACTGGGCAGCCAAGGGCACCCAGCTGCTGGGCGTGAAGGCCGTGGTCGTGCGTTCGTACGAGCGCATCCACCGCTCGAACCTGGTCGGCATGGGCGTGCTGCCGCTGCAGTTCATCGGCAACGACAGCGTCGAGTCGCTGGGCATCACCGGCAAGGAAACCTTCGACCTGAAGGGCCTGGAAGGCGAGATCAAGCCGCAACAGCTGGCCACCCTGGTGATCCACCGCGAAAACGGCGAATCGCAGGAAGTCCAGGTTCTGCTGCGTATCGACACCCCGATCGAAGTCGACTACTACAAGCATGGCGGCATCCTGCCGTTCGTGCTGCGTCAGCTGCTGGCTGCGTAATCAGGGAGTAAGGACTCCTCGGGCGGCCCATCGCTGGTTCGTTCGAGGGACAACAAAAAGGGCTGGAACCTTCGCGGGTTCCAGCCCTTTTTTTGCGTGGATTACGGAATCAGCGGACCGGCTTGTCGTCGTCCAGCCGCTCCACGACGACCTCGGTGTGGCGCACCGTGTCGTGGATCTGCTCGACGCGCTCCTCGACACGCTTCGTGACCACGACTTCCTCGACCACCTGGGCAGACTTGTCGACGACGGCTTCCTCGTCGGTCTGAGTCATTTCGATCGAGCGCTCGCGCAGTGCGTCGTCGTCGACGGCCCGGTCGACAGGATGGCGCTCGACCTTGACCCGCTCGCTGCGCAGGCGAATCTGCTCGTGCACCGGCGCTTCGGTGACGTAGGAGCGGACCCGCACGCCGCCCCGCTCGACTTCGCGCTTGCCGACAATAAGCCTTTCCTCGACCACCTGGATGCGCTCGGCATCGCCGTCATCGCCAACATGGCCTGAGGTGCGCAGACGCTGCTCGCCGGCGGCGCCTGCCGCGCTTCCCGCCATGGCCCCGCCTGCTGTCGGCGGGGTCCAGCCTTCCGACCGCCATTGACTGGCGCGCTCGTCGATATCGACGCTGTTGCCTTCGGCGTGATCGAGTGCCCGGATCGCATCGTCGATTTCATGCTCAGCGACATCGGCGGTCAGCAGGAAGCCGCCACGGCGCACGCCCTCCTCGTAGACATGGCGATCCTCGTCGGGAAGGAAGGCGTTCCTGATCGATGCCCACATGCCGGGCTCGCTGTGCGACGAGTAGCCGGCCGTGCCGATCGAGGACTTGTCGTGGATCCGGATATGGTCGGCATCGACCAGGGCGTCGCGCAGCCGCTGGCGGCCGGCCTCGGCGTCCGCACGGGTGTCGAACAATGCTGTGAGAGTACGTGACATGGGATCTTCCTTTTCTCTGGATAGGGTGGACATCAGCGCTGGAGGACGATCACCTCGGCCCGGCGGTTCTCGGCCTGGCCGGTCGCGGTGGCGTTGGTGCCGACCGGATTGACCTCTCCGCTGGAAGCGGTTTCGATACGTCCGGCGTCGATGCCCTGCGCTGCAAGCGCGGCTTTCACGCTCTCGGCACGGTCCTTGCCGAGCGTGTCATTGCTGCCGGCGCCACCACGCGCATCGGCATAACCGACGATCCGGATGCGCGAGTTCGGGTACTGCTTCAAGGAGGCCGCCAGCGCGCTCAGTTCGTCACGATCCTCCGCGCGGATGTCGCTCTTGGCCGTATCGAAATGGAGCTTTTCGAACACGAAGGTGCGGGGCAGTGCTTCGGTGCCGGCAAGATAGCTGCCGACGCCCGAGGTCCCGGCCGGGACTGCGGCGGTTTCGGCGGCAGGCGCGGCCACCGGTGCCGGTGCGACGGGCGCGGCAGCCGGTGCCGGTTCGGCGGGCGTGGTCACCACCGTCGTGCGGGCGGCCTCGTCGTTGTCATTGCAGCTCCTCAGGCCGAACAGGAGGGCGAGCAGTCCCAGCGCCAGGAGCAGCCAGGGCACCCACTTTGCTTTCTTCTCCGGGCCGACATGAATATCGCGCGGCGGTGCGCCATCGTTCGGATTGTTCGGATTTGCCATGTGCCTGCTCTCCTGTTTGCTTGTTGAGGGTCTGCGCATGCGATGCCTGCGCGCGTTGTGCGCTGCGCCCGTGCAGAGTTTCTGGGAATTCGATCAATGTTGTTAAACCAAGTCCCTTCGTGCCTTTTTACCGTAGCCGTGGAAAGGCTGCCGTTCCATTCATCGAGGCAACTGGGCCTGTGCAGCTGCTTATCAGGCGAGTGGACCAGCCCATACAACCCTGTGGCGAACCAGCCCATCCCCTACCCTTCTGTCAAGCGTTCCCCACCACACCGTATCAATCCTGCAATTACGTATAACCAACACTTGCCATCCCATAACAATCCCTTATGATGAGTTGTCTTTACAAAAGACACATTCACAGCCGATGTCGTAACAATCATCAAGGAATAAGAACAATGAAGAAAAACACGCTACAACGGACACTGCTGGCATGCGCGATCATGGCGGCCTTCACGCCGGCGCAGGCCCAGGAGACAAGCCAGCAAACGGCACAGGAGACGGAAGGCCAGCCGGCGCAGGTCGTGGTGCTGGGCTCGCGCACCCAGGCCAAGAGCGCGCTCGACACCATCGTGCCGGTGGGCCTGGTCAACCTGAAGGACATGCAGTCCACGGGCATGCAGGAACTGGGCAAGGTGCTGCAGGACCTCGACCCTTCGTTCAACTTCAGCACGACGTTCATCAGCGACGGCACCGACATCATCCGCCCCGCCACCCTGCGCGGCCTCGGCCCCGACCAGCTGCTGGTGCTGATCAACGGCAAGCGGCGCCACCAGCAGGCGCTGGTGAACGTGCAGCAGACCATCGGGCGCGGCTCGGCCGGCACCGACATCAACGCCATCCCGCTGTCGGCCATCCAGAGCATCGAGGTGCTGCGCGACGGCGCGGCCGCCCAGTACGGCTCGGACGCGATCGCCGGCGTCATCAACATCATCCTCAAGAAAGGCGCCGACCTCGGCCAGCTGAGCGCCAACGTCGGCACCACCAGCGAAGGCGACGGCGACACCTATTCGGGCAGCGTCCATAAAGGCTTCGCGCTGGGCGCGAACGGCGGCTACCTGAACCTGTCGGCGGAGGCGCGCAAGCGCGACGAGACCAACCGCGCCGGCGTCGACAGCCTGCGCGTCGATCCGCCGCGCGTCACCCAGCGCATCGGCGACAGCAATGCGAAAGACCTTTACCTGTGGCTGAACTCGGCCATGCCGGTGGGCGACAAGGGCGAGTTCTACGTCTTCGGCGGCGCCTCCAAGCGCGAAGGCGACGCGGCCGGCTTCTTCCGTTCGGCCGGCGACGCGCGCAACGTGCCCGAGGTCTACCCGAACGGCTTCCTGCCGAACATCCTGACCACGGTAAAAGATTCCTCGCTTGCCGTCGGCTACCGCCATGAACTCGGCAACGCCTGGAGCATGGATGCGAGCATGAACCATGGCCGCAGCGAACTGGGCTTCCACGAGCGCAATTCGATCAACGTCAGCTACTGGTTCGAGGACAACCGCCGCGAGTCACCGCGCGAAGCCGACACCGGCACCCTGAAATTCAACCAGACCACCTTCAACCTCGACTTCAAGGGCCCGGTCGAGATCGGCGGCGTGCCGCTGCACGTGGCGACCGGCTTCGAATACCGGCGCGACAACTACCAGGTCGTCGCGGGCGACCCGGTCTCCTACCAGTACGGCCGCACCAACAACCCGGCCAAGGTGATCCGCGACGTCAGCGGCGGCATCGCCGCGTCCGGCATCCAGGGCTTCCCGGGCTACACGCCCTCGACCGAAGTCGACGACGGCCGCCACAACACCGCCGTCTACCTCGACCTGGAACGCAAGTTCGGCGAACAGGTGTCGGTCGGCGCCGCCCTGCGCCACGAGCGCTACTCCGACTTCGGCAGCACGACCACGGGCAAGCTGAGCGCGCGCTGGGATCCGTCGCGCACGGTCGGCGTGCGCGGCAGCGCCTCCACCGGCTTCCGCGCGCCGGGCGTGCAGCAGAAGTTCTACAGCTCGGTGTCGACCAACCTGAACGCGGCCGGCGTGCTCACCGAAACCCTGACCGCGCGCGAAGACAGCGCCGTCACGCGCGCCTTCGGCATCGCCCCGCTGAAGGAAGAGACTTCGAAGAACGCCAGCATCGGCCTGGTGCTGCGTCCGACCAAGGCCCTGTCGGTCACGGCCGACCTGTACCGCACCGACATCGACGACCGCATCGTCTTCTCGAGCAATATCGCGCCGGAAGCCGGCCCTTGCTTGCCAGTGAGCGCCTGCCCGATCCGCGCCATCCTCGACCCGCTGCGCGTGGGCCAGGCGCAGTTCTTCACCAACGCGATCGACACCCAGACCGACGGCTTCGACCTGTCGGTCCAGCATACGACGCGCGGCGCCGGCACGACCCTGGTGCTGTCCGGCCAGCTCGGCTTCAACAAGACCACGGTCAAGGCCCGCAATTCGCAGTCGCCGGTGCTCTCGGGCGCCCAGCTGTTCGACGACGCCCAGGTGACGCTGATCGAACGCGGCCAGCCGCGCCAGCACCACGTGGTGGCGGCCGACTACACCGTCGGCGCCTGGAACGTGACCGGCCGTGCCAACTACTTCGGCGAGGTCCAGGGCCAGGGCTTTACGGCGCCGTTCGTCCAGACCTGGGAAGCGAAGTGGATCCTGGACCTGACCGGGCGCTACACGTTCAGCAAGGCGCTCAGCGTCTCGGCCGGCGTCAACAACGTGTTCGACACCTACCCGACGCGCTGGGATCCGGTGCGCGCCGCGCCCTTCCCGCAGCTGGGCTTCACGCACTGCTGGGAAACCTGCCCGTTCGGCGTGAACGGCCGCTCGATGTACGCGCGGGTGGATTACGCGTTCTAAGCCGGACGGAACCGGTTGACCGCTGGTTGGCCCGCTCAGGCGGGCCAGTCCAGGCAAGGAGGCCGAAATCCGCAAGGGTTTCGGCCTTTTGTTTTGGCCTGGGCCGGTCGATGGCAGCCATTCCGGCGCGACGCCTTTCCCGGCTTCGACTGATGATCAATCCGCATGGAAAGACAAAGGCCGGGGGCGGTGTTCTGCTTTCCCGCTGTTGCCGAATCCAGGTTCGTGAATTCGCAGAGGACTGGAAGCCATGCGCGGATGGGGCTGGGTACGGCGGGCCGGCACGAGGCGACGGACTTCCTGGCCGCATCAGTCTTCGTCATCGCCCTGTTCTACCCCGTCCACCGCGCGGCCTGCGTGCTCGGCTTCGTGATCGGCATGACCTGGACCTTCGGCGCGGTACTGCCGATGATCGCGGCGGGCATCTTCGCGGCAGGCGGCGGCGCCATCCACTACGCCGTGCGTTTCATCGCTTCCAGGCTGCCCGTGCTGCGCCGCTAGGGCGGTACGCGTATGCAGGGGTGCGGCGGTTCCAAAACGCGTGGAGCCCCGACTCCACGCGTTGCCATGCCGCCGGAACCCGGGCAGGAAAAATGACGAGCCGTCACCCTACACTTCGGCCCACATTCTGAGCAGGTTGTGATAATGCCCGGTCAGGCCGACGCTGACCTCCGACTCCCCATGCGCCGCGCGCAGCTTCTGGATGTTCGTATCCAGCTCGAACAGCAGCGCGCGCTTGCCGTCGTCCCGCACCATGCTTTGCGTCCACAGGAAGGAGGCGATGCGTTCGCCGCGCGTCACCGGCAGCACTTCGTGCACGCTGCCGGCCGGATAGACGATGGCGTCGCCGGCCGGCAGTTTCACCTCATGGGTGCCGTAGGCGTCGACCACGACCAGCTCGCCGCCCTCGTATTCGTCCGGTTCGCTCAGGAAGACCGTGGTCGACACGTCCGCGCGTAGGGTCGGCAGGCCGCCGCGCTGGTTGCGGATCGCGCCGTCCACGTGCAGGCCGTAGTGCTCGCCGCCGCCATAGCTGTTGAAATAAGGCGCCAGGATGCGCAGCGGCAGTACGTTCGAGAAGAACAGCGGGTTGGCCATCAACGCCGTGCTGACCATCTGGCCGAGTTCGACGGCCAGCGGCGAGCCCTCCGGCAGCTGGCGGTTGCGCTTGACCTGGGCGCCCTGACTGCCGACGCTGGCGCGGCCGTCGACCCAGCTTGAATCGCGCAGGCGCGCGCGCATCTGCGCCACCTGCTCCGCGCTGAGTACTCCTGGAATGTGCAGCATCATGGTGTGATTCCTTTCCCGAAAACGACACGACCCTCCCCGCTTCGAGCAGGGAGGGCCGGGAGTAACATTAACCGAACTCGGCGTTGTCCGTCAGAACTTCAGCTCAGAACTTCAGGTTCGCGGTCAAGCTCGCCGAACGGCCCGGACCAACGCCGGCATAGTGCGGCGAGGACAGGCGATCGTAGTACAGCTTGTCGCCCAGGTTCTGAATGTTCAGCTGCAGAGACACGCTCTTGTTCAGCGCGTAGCTGGCCATGGCGTCGACGCGGGTATAGCTCGGCGCGAACTTGTTGTTGTTGACGTTGGCGTAGACGCGGTCGACATAGTTCATGCCGATGCCGGCGCTGAAGTCCTTGCTGAAGGCGTACGAGGTCCAGAGCGAAGCGCTGTGCTCGGGCGTGGTCGGGAACACGTTGCCGTTGAACGGCGACGCAATCCAGCGTGGCGCGGCGGCGGTGCCGGCGTTGGTATAGCCGTTGTCTTCGACGATCGCGTCGAGCCAGGTGTAGCCGCCGAACACCTGCCAGGCGTTGGTCAGCTTGCCCGAGAAGCCCAACTCGACGCCCTTCAGTTCCTTGCGGCCGACGTTCTGGCTGCTGCCGTCCGGCGAGGTGACGCGGGCATTGTCCATGGTGCTCTGGAACAGGGCTGCGTTGAGCGACAGGCGGCCGCGCATGACTTCCCACTTGGTGCCCAGTTCGAAGTTCTTGCTCTCTTGCGGCTGCAGGTTCTGCACGGCTACCGTCAGGCCGTCGAGGCCGTCGCCGGCGTCGTTGCCGGGCGGCGTGGCCGAGGTGGCGTAGGACAGGTAGATGCTGCCGTTCGCGCTCGGCTTGTAGACCAGGCCGGCCTGATAGGTGTCGAAGCTGGTGTCGATGCGGGCGCGGGTGGCGTTGGCCGTGGCGGTGGCCGGCGCCGTGAACAGGCCGGTCCGGAATTCGTCCCAGCGCACGCCGACGTTCAGCAGCCACTGCGGATTGAATTCGATCGTATCGAAGGCATAGACGGCGCGGGTATTGGTCTTGACGTCGGTCGCGGCCGGCGAGACGCTGCGGGTGTAGGCCCACGGGTCGTTCGGGTTCGGGTTGTTCACCGGCGCGCAGTTGTACAGGGTGGCGGCGCCAGAGGTCGGGCAGGTGAAGGTGCCGGTCAGCGGGTTGTTGGTGCCCGGCGTGAACAGGTAGCTGCTGCGCTCGGTCGTCTCGCGGCTGAACTCGACGCCCACGTTGTAGCTGTGCTTGATGCCGCCGGTGCTCAGCTTGCCCGTCAGGCTGGTGTTGTTGGCCAGCGTCTCGGTGTCGGTGACGCGGGTGTTGGCGCGGCGCCAGACGGTGCCGTACAGGGCCACGTTGCCCTTGGAATCGTCGGGCTGGGTCCAGACGAAGTCGTTCCTGGTCTTGCCGTAGCGCGTCACGTTGCGCAGCGCCAGGGACGGGCTGAACTCGTGGCGCAGGTCGACCGTGCCGATGTCGGCTTCGGTATCGCGGAAGTCGCGGTTCACCAGGCCGTAGAAGGTATCGCGGGCCACGTTCAGCGGGGTGCCGTCGCCATTGCGGGCCATGTTCGGGCCGCTCGTGATCGGGTTGTTGAACGGGATGCCGGTGTCCGGGATCTCGCTCGACTGCATGTGGTAGTAGCTCAGGATCGCCTTGCTCGGACCGTTCAGGCCGAAGGTGACGGTCGGGGCGATGCCCCAGCGGTCGCCGCCCACGACGCCGCGCCCTGCCACGTTCGCCTCGTGCGCCATCACGTTCAGGCGGAACGCGCTGTTCTCGCCGATGGTGCGGTTCAGGTCGCCGGTGACGCGGCGGTACTTGTCGGTGCCGAGGCCGACGCTGGCGTTGCTGAAGTTGTCCGCCTTGGCCGACTTGCTGACCAGGTTGATGCCGCCGCCTGCCGACGAGCGTCCGCCGTAGGCCGAGTTCGGGCCCTTCACGACTTCGACCTGCTCCAGGTTGAAGATTTCGCGCGACTGCGAACCGGCATCGCGGATGCCGTCGACATAGGTGTCGGTCTGGGCGTTGTAGCCGCGGATGAAGACGTTGTCGCCGACCGGGTTGGGGGGGGGGGGGGGGGGGGGGGGGGGGGGGGGGGGGGGGGGGGGGGGGGGGGGGGGGGGGGGGGGGGGGGGGGGGGGGGGGGGGTTGGGGGGGGGGGGGGGGGGGGGGGGGGGGGGGGGGGG
>NZ_JBSIPX010000033.1:0-13800 GCF_053668055.1 Massilia sp. SYSU DXS3249
ACCCAAAGCAGCCGTTCAATAGCCAGCTGCTTCGGTTTCTCTGCATCACACGTCCGACCAGTATGGGCAGCAATCCGAACGGTCCGAATGCGACTGGAAAGCCGCTGAAAAGCCCAGCACCGTGCGAAGTACCCTTTGCCATACCGGAATTGTGACGCCATGGTCACTATCAAAGGCGACAACGCAAAATGCAGAAAAGGCACCGACCATAATTCCTACAACTGCCGGGCCAAGTATGTGGTTCGTTCGGATGGGGCGAGTTTCATTGCTGTCTTTGGACATGCCAGAACCTAGGACATTTGCTTATCGGTGTTTAACGAGTGTCCGCAATCGGCCGACAGAAGACCTACGCTGAACCTCAGCCGATTCAGAACATATCAACTCTTTACACTAAGAAATGTTGGTTTTCGTCCGGTCTCGACTGCGCGTACATGTGGGGACTGATGAGTTCAACCTAAGCGGTCAAAGCATGTCTGTTGCATAGGCGGCAATTACTGGCGCGGCTCGAATAAGTGTGTTGACAGCGTCACGGCAAACTACTAGTCTTAACTGAAGATAGATTCTAGTAAATCGTTAGCACCGCGGTAATCATACGTGACGTTGAACCCAATCTATCTCGTCAGTGGTCTTGAGCAGCCACGCGAATGTTTGCCGGAACAGGCAGGCTTACCTATAAAAATCAGGAGACATATGAAACGAATGACGAGCGCGGTTGCGCTTGGTGCCGCCGTTCTGGCGTGCCAAGCTTCCGCACAAACTTCAGTACAGGTGTACGGACTTGTCGACAGCGCGATTGCGCATGTCACGAACGCCGACAACGCGGGCCGATCGGTGACGAAGATCCCGTCGGCAACCGGTACCCTGCCCTCGCGGGTTGGCTTTCGGGGCACGGAAGACCTTGGCAAAGGGCTGCAAGCTTTCTTTGTGCTGGAAAGCGGTTTTGGCCTCGATACAGGCATTTCTGGACAAGGCAACCGGTTGTTCGGACGCGGTGCGAACGTAGGCCTAAAAGGTGCTTGGGGCACGTTAACGGTGGGCCGGCAGAACAACATGACCGCTTATGCGACCCTCAAGTCCGATGTGCTCGGTCCTCAGGTGTTCTCGATCAGTAGCATCGATCTCTACCTTCCCAATGCCCGTAGTGACAATGCGATCGGTTATTTGGGTAACTTTGCAGGATTCACTGTCGGCGCCACCTACAGCTTCGGGCGCGACGGCTCCGCCGCCGGCGGAGCTGCGGCGACGAATTGTCCGGGTGAAGTTCCAGGGAACGCGAAAGCCTGCCGCCAATACACCGGTCTGCTGGGCTACGAAACGGCCCGATTCGGCATTAATGCTTCGTATGACCGCTTGCATGGAAATGTAGGCGCAGGCAACGGTCTTGCCAGTAGCGCAAACACCGACACCTACAAGACCGTCAACGGATTCGTCATGTTCGGGGCGACCAGGATTGGTGCCGGCGTCATCGACCGGGAGCTCCATGCAGCAGCAGGCACCACGGAGTCGGCGCTGTACTACCTGGGTGCCAGTCACCCGCTCAACGGTTTGATCCTCGATGCACAACTTGCCAGGCGAGACCTCAAGCATTCGGCGAATGACGTGACCTTGCTCGTCGCTCGTATTACCTATCCGATGTCGAAACGTACGGCGATCTACGCATCTGTCGGCCGTCTGGACAACGACGGCAGCTCGGCCGTCGCGCTGGATCTCGGCGGCACCGCTGGTGCCGGCCTTGCACAGAACGGTGTCATGACCGGGATACGGCACGCCTTCTAAAAAACCCCGTAGCAGAGAACGAAACCTTCTTCATTCTTTTATCGCTGTCAAAAGGAGCAATCCTATGCGTAACGTTAACATTCAAAAAATGATCGATGAGTCGAAGTTCAACGGCTTTCATCGCTCGATCCTGCTCTGGTGCTTCATTATCCTCGTGCTCGACGGCTACGATCTCGGCGTGGTTGGCGCCGCGCTGCCCCTGATCATGACTGAAATGGGCGTCACCGCGACAACGGCTGGCTTCATGGCCAGTTCCGCTCTGTTCGGCATGATGCTCGGAGCGATGTTCTTCGGCACCCTTGCCGACAAACTCGGCAGGCGCAAGATGCTCGTCTTATGCATCAGTTTGTTCAGCATCTTTACTGCCGCCGCCGGATTGACGCATGACCCGATCACCTTCAGTATCACGCGCTTTATTGCCGGCCTGGGCATCGGTGGCGTACTCCCGGTTGCAGCTGCCCAAATGGGTGAGTTCTCTCCCGCGTCAATCCGGGCACGCCTGGTTGCAATTGTGTTCGCCGGGTATGCGGTCGGTGGCATTCTCGTCGCGCTTGTTGGCAAGCAATTGATTGCTGACTATGGATGGCAATCTACCTTCTTCGTCGCCGCCCTGCCGCTGCTGCTGATTCCTGCGATGCTCAAAGCGCTTCCCGAGTCGGTACCGTTCCTGATCCGGCACGGCCGTACCGCTGACCTGCGCCGTATTGCAGAGCGCGTCGCTCCTGGGCAGACGATTCCACAGGATGCACAGTTCGCGGTTTCCTTCGCTGACCAGCACAGCAAAGCGCCTATCCTGGAGCTGTTCCGTGACAAACGCGGCTTCAGCACGGTGATGATCTGGATCGCGTTTTTCTTCGGTTTGTTCATGGTCTACGCGCTCAGCTCATGGCTTACGAAATTGCTGGCGATGGCCGGATATAGTCTTGGGTCTGCCCTCAACTTCGTACTTGTCTTTAATGCAGGCGCGATCCTGGGCGCTGTCGGCGGCGCCTGGCTCGGGGATAAATTCAACATCAAGACCGTCCTGGTTTGCTTGTATGCCCTTGGCGCACTGTCCCTGGCTGCGATGGGCTATATCAAATCGACCGAGCTGCTGGCATTCACTGTCTTTGTAGTCGGCGCTTCGACGCTTGGTACCCAGCTCGTTGCATACGCTTACGCAGCTTCCTTCTATCCAGCTGCAATCCGCTCCACAGGCGTAGGTTTCGCCTCAGGGGTTGGCCGTGCCGGCGGCATTTTGGCGCCAATTATGATCGGTGCAGTGGTCGCGCTGGACCTGCCGCTCGAGCAGAACTTCATCGCCATTGCATTGGCAGGCTTGCTGGGAATGATCGCCGTCATCATGGTGAACCACCGGCTCGCGGCATCCGGCGCCGCTCCGGCCCCCGCGGCAGCCTGAATGACGCAGCCGTCGGGTTTCCCAATGGCTGCGTTGTACGGCGCGCGCGATTCCTGTCTGGCCACCCGGCACTAAACAGGGCTCGCCTAGCCAGGGTCGCTGGCTGTTTTCCAGCGCCCCTCCCTTTGCAGAAATGGACTACGACTGCAGAGAAAAACATTTAATTCATTATTCGTGAGAATTTCTATGACCCAAGATTCCATCGTTATCGTCTCGAGCGCACGGACCCCAATGGGCAGCTTCCAAGGCGCATTTTCATCGCTGACTGCGCACGATCTTGGCGGCATCGCGATCAAGGCCGCGGTCGAGCGCGCAGGCATCGCGCCTGTATCCGTCACCGAAGTGCTGTTTGGCA
Source organism: Massilia sp. SYSU DXS3249 (assembly GCF_053668055.1). Lineage (NCBI taxonomy): Bacteria > Pseudomonadati > Pseudomonadota > Betaproteobacteria > Burkholderiales > Oxalobacteraceae > Massilia > Massilia sp. SYSU DXS3249. Next base: position 3,531 of record NZ_JBSIPX010000033.1, read on the forward strand.
ACTGCCTTATGGCGGGCCAAGGACAGGCGCCAGCTCGCCAAGCCAGTTTCAAGGGCGGTCTGCCCATCAGTACCGGTGCCGTCACCCTGAGCAAAATGTGCGGCTCCGGAATGCGCGCGCTGATGTTCGGCCATGACATGCTGATTGCCGGCTCGGCCGACGTCGTCGTTGCCGGTGGAATGGAAAGCATGACCAATGCGCCTTATCTCATGCAAAAGGCCCGTGGCGGTTACCGCATAGGCCATAGCGCCATCTTCGACCATATGATGCTCGACGGCCTCGAGGATGCTTACGAAACCGGTCGCTCGATGGGGACATTTGGCGAAGACTGCGCTGCCAGGTACGGCTTCACTCGAGAGCAGCAAGACAAGTTCGCAATCACGAGCGCGCAGCGAGCCTGTGCGGCAACGGAGTCCGGTGCGTTTGCAGCCGAAATCGCGCCTGTGACTGTGAAGGGCCGTACAGGCGACACGTTAGTTACCACTGACGAAGCGCCAGGCAAGATCAAGCTGGACGCCATTTCCTCGCTCAAACCCGCATTCAGAAAGGACGGCACCATCACCGCCGCCAGCAGTTCCAGTATCAGCGACGGCGCAGCTGCCCTTGTCATGATGCGCGCTGCCAGTGCTGACGCCCTGGATGTCCGGCCAGTGGCGCGAATCGTCGCCCACGCGGTCCACGCGCAAGAACCGAACTGGTTCGCTACCGCCCCTGTCGGAGCAGTCAAGAAGGTGCTGCAGAAGGCCGGCTGGTCAGTAAACGACGTGGACCTATGGGAAGTCAACGAAGCATTCGCAGTTGTACCCATGGCCCTGATGCATGACCTCGACCTCGGCCACGACATCGTCAATGTCAACGGCGGGGCGTGCGCACTAGGTCATCCAATCGGTGCGTCGGGAGCACGCATCATTGTCACCCTCCTTCACGCCTTGCAGGCGCGCGGCCTGAAAAAAGGCGTTGCGACCCTGTGCCTGGGCGGGGGCGAAGCAACGGCAGTCGCAATCGAAATGCAGTAGCTAGCCGACCACAGTTCACAACAACGAGGTATGAAATGCAAGTGAAAGATAATGTGTTCGTCGTGACCGGCGGCGGATCGGGCCTGGGGGCTGCGACCGCGCGCCTGATCTCCGATCGTGGCGGCAAAGTAGTGCTATGCGATGTTAACGAAGAGGCCGGTGCCAGGGTTGCCACTGAACTAGGCCGACACGCGAAATTTGTCCCAACCGATGTCACCAGCGACGAAAGTGCACGCAATGCTTTCGCGATCGCAACCGAAATCGGTACCTTACGAGGCCTGATCAATTGCGCAGGCATCGCTCCGGCAGAGAAAGTCGTGGGACGCGAGGGCGCGCATAAGCTTGACTCCTTCGCACGCACCATCAACATCAACCTGATCGGTAGCTTCAACATGATCCGTCTGGCTGCCGAAATCATGAGCGGCTCGACTCCTGATGAAGCAGGTGAACGCGGAGTGATCATTAACACCGCATCGGTAGCCGCATTCGATGGCCAACTGGGGCAAGCTGCCTATTCCGCCTCGAAAGGCGGCATTGTCGCGATGACCCTTCCGATTGCGAGGGAACTCAGCCGCTCCGGGATACGGGTGATGACCATCGCGCCCGGCATCATGGAAACCCCAATGCTGCTAGGGATGCCAGCCGACGTCCAGGAGGCACTTAACAAGTCAGTGCCTTTCCCATCACGTATGGGCAAGCCCGAAGAGTTTGCCGCCCTGGTAGAGCACATTGTGGTTAATCGTTATCTTAATGGCGAGGTCATCCGCTTGGACGGTGCCATTCGAATGGCAACGAAATAACACCGCCGCGCATTGTGCCTGGTCACTGCGTCGACAGTACATGTAGCGGAGCGCGGCTGGAAGCGATCAGGACAGTCCGATTTTGGACTGGCTGACATCTGCAATGCACGGGGCCGCCGAGCCCTTAAGCGGCCTTTACTTTTTCTGCGGGTACGAAGTCGATTGGCTTGCCTGACACGCCACGCAGACAGAAGCCAATGATAAAGATCCCGTGTTGGGTCAAAGCAGCGTCGTTCCCGGAAGGTTCGTTGGTCAGCGGGTTTACCAGACCTTCAAACAGGCACCCAACGATACAGTCTGCCGATGCATGAGCGTCCTGAGCAGGAAATTCCCCCGCAGCAATACCTTGTTCAATGATGCCGTGGAATACCTTGGCCAGCGCCCGGTGATACCGGAGTCTGGCCGCTTCGATTTCAGGTTCCACCGGCTCGGCTACCAGGGCATGCGCCATGCGCCGTCCCCGTAACGCGCGGCTTGCAAACGTCCAGGCCGCGGCCCCGAGCCGTTCCAACGCACTTCCCTGCGCGTTTGCAACTTCTTGGACGACGTCGACTTCATGTTGAGCGACCAGGGCAACCAGCTCAGCCATCAGGTCGATCCTCGCAGGGAAATAACGGTAAAGTGTCCCAATGGCAATGCCTGCAGCGTTAGCGATAGCCGACATCTGCACTTCGCGAAACCCCGACTGCGCTACCAATTTCCGCGCCGCGTTCAGGATCAACGGGTATTTGTCCGGACCACGATGCCGCAGCCGGGGCTTCCGGCCCAAGGGCAACACTACGTCTTGCGCTTCCTCTTCCACTATATCTCCTCCTGATCGACCCTCAATTTTACCCTGCCAGAATTACCTACGCCCGAGGGCAGTGTCAATCATGCAAATACCGCTAACAATGTGGTTGACACTCTCAAACCAGCGAACTATTCTTATGTGAAGATAGATTCTATTAACCTGTTAGCGACTTGTTCGCCGACGTTCTTTAGGCTTGCAACTCACCTATGACCCATTCGAACAATCGGCGTGTTGCCCCACCATCCGTCGTCCCGGATACCTTGATTGACGCAGTCGACTGGGCGCTGATGTCGAGACGCTCGATCCGGGCCTTTTTGCCACGGGAGGTACCCCGGAGCGAGATCGAAGCGATACTGGACGTTGCCCGTTTCAGCGCCTCAGGCGTGAATACCCAGCCTTGGCATGTACATGTTGTCACAGGCAAAGTGAAAGAACACCTCAGCGACGCCATTATCCGGGCACATGACGATGTGGAATCAAAAACAGATCGCCAAGAGCCTTACGATTATTATCCCGTTCATTGGAAGTCGCCCTACCTCGACCGGCGCCGCAAGGTCGGGTGGGACCTCTACAGCTTGTTGCGTATCGAAAAAGGCGACAAACCCCGTATGCACGCCCAACACGGCCGCAATTACCGCTTTTTCGATGCTCCGGTCGGACTGATGTTCACCATAGACCGTTCGCTGGGCCGTGGGAGCTTGCTCGACTATGGCATGTTCATGCAGAGCATCATGATTGCCGCAAAGGCGCGAGGTCTCGACACGTGTCCGCAGGCAGCGTTCAACGAATTTCACGAAATCATCAGCAAACATCTCGGCGTGCCCGACAGCCAGATGCTCGTTTGCGGCATGAGTCTCGGCTATGCCGACCTTGATCGGATCGAAAATACGCTTGTATCCGAGCGCGAACCGGTCGGGAGTTTTACCACGTTCCACGACACTAATAATTAGGAGACAAGACAATGAGTGCAGCAGCGTATTCGCATGGCCTTCAGAAGAACTCGGCAAATCACGTTCCTCTGACCCCGCTCCATTTTCTGGATCGTACGGCTGATGTTTTTCCCAACCGCGTAGCAGTCATTCATGGCCCAGTACGGCAGACCTGGGCGCAAACGCAGGAGCGGTGCTATCGGCTTGCATCGGCCCTAGTCAACGCCGGAATCAAGCCTCTCGATACCGTCTCGATCATTGCGCCGAATACGCCCGCCATGCTGGAGGCACACTTTGGGGTTCCGCTTTCGGGCGCCGTTCTGAATGCGCTCAACTGCCGGCTCGACGCGGACGGGATCGCCTTCATCCTGCGCCATGGCGAATCAAAGCTGCTGCTGGTCGATCGCGAGTTCGCTCAAGTGGTCGAGAAGGCCATTTCCGGCCTCGAAAATCCGCCAAGAGTTATCGATATCAATGATGTGCTGGCCCCAGCGGGCGAGCCTGTCGGGGACACAGATTATGAATCCTTCCTCGCAGGGGGCGACCCAGAGTTCCCGGGACGATGGCCTGCGGACGAATGGACGCCAATTGCGCTTAATTACACATCCGGTACGACAGGCGATCCGAAAGGCGTCGTTGCAAGCCACCGCGGCACCCACATCATGAGCCTTCTCCAGATGACCAACTGGGGACTGCCGCGCTCCCCTGTCTACCTGTGGACACTACCCATGTTCCACGCGAATGGCTGGTGCTTTACCTGGGCAATTACGGCTGCTGCCGGAACCCATGTATGCCTACGGAAGGTCAACGCGGAAAACGTTTTTTCAGCGATCGCCGAGCATCGGGTCGATCACTTCTGCGCCGCACCGATCGTGCTGGCAGGAATGGCTGCCTGCCCGGCGGCAGAGCGGCCACAGTTGACCCATCCTGTGCGGATACTCACCGCCGGATCGCCCCCACCTGCCTCAGTATTGGAAAGCGTGGGGAAAATGGGTTTCGATGTCGAGCACGTCTTTGGCATTACCGAAATCTCGGGAACACCTGTGAGCTGCGCCTGGCACGACGAGTGGAACGATCTCCCGATCGCCGAGCAGGCCCGCCGCAAGGCGCGGCAAGGTGTTCGCGCCGCTGCGCTTGAGCATTTGAGGGTCGCTGACGAGGAAACACTGGAACCGGTGGACGCAAATTCCAAGGCCTCGGGCGAAATCGTCGTACGTGGAAATACCGTGATGATGGGCTACCTGAAAAATCCCGGCGCGACCGAGAAAGCATTCGCCGGCGGCTGGTTCCATACGGGCGACATCGCGATCGTGCACCCGGACGGGTATGCCCAGATTACCGATCGATCCAAGGACATCATCATCTCGGGAGGAGAAAACATCTCTTCTGTCGAGGTCGAAGAGGTGCTTTACCGTTTGCCAGGGGTGCTGTACGCGGCAGTTGTCGCGCAGCCCGATAACAAATGGGGCGAGGTGCCATGTGCCTTCGTCGAGGTGAAGGCGGACGCGGCGAACCTTTCGGAATCCGACATCATCGCGTTCTGCCGCGACCAGCTCGCCCACTTCAAGTGCCCCCGCAGTGTGGTCTTCGGCGAGCTGCCGAAAACGGCAACCGGGAAAATCCAGAAATTCAAACTGCGCGAGCATGCCGGCAGTCGCGACGCAATCACGAAAATCGCGGGTCTGCTGGTAGATGAGATCGATGAGCCAATTCCCGGAGCAGACGCTTCGCAGGCGCATTGATTACGGCCATGTCGCATGCTACGGGGGCGTTGCATGACGCTCACCCTTGCCTACTGCGTCATGGTCCGCAAGGCGCCAGACGGCACGTTAGCACCAACCGTACTAGTTATTTAAAGAAGTCATCGGAAGATTTCATTCATGCATCACGACACTGACGAGACCGGACTTCCTTGCCTTGCAACTTATTGTGCTGAATCAGCAGCGGTGCCTGAGCACCTGCAGGTGGGTTATCGATTTTCCCATATTCATTGTTTTGATCCTGCCCAGGTCAGCGCATTTGCTTATGCAGCAGGAGACAGCAATCCGTTGCACCATGATCCGCAGGCCGCTGCCAATACACGGTTCGGCAAACCAATTGCGAGCGGCACGCATACGACTGCATTGTTGATGGGCCTGGTGGCATCGCACCTGTCGAAGACTAGCCAGGTGGTCGGCGTAAGCTTCACCCTGGAACTTCTCAAGCCGGTGTTTGCAGATGAGCAGGTAACCCTGGCGTGGGAAGTGGAGAAGGTGGAGCCGCACTCCAGGAACGGCAGCTTTCTCGACATGTCGGGTTCGGTCACCGGCGCCGATGGCGTGATGCGGGTACGCGGCCGTGGAAGGGTCCTGGTGTGGTAACCGGTTCGCAGGCCTGTCGATGGAATTAGTCGACATCGCATTCAAGGCAGGCCGCTCGGCGGTCGAATTGGCGCTGTTCGTGCTGCTACCGGTCATGGTGGTCATGCTGTTCACGATGCGGCTGCTGGAGTCGCGCGGCATCATGGACTGGTTTGTGACCCGTCTGGCGCCGATCCTGAAGCCGGCCGGGCTGACCGGACTGAGCGTCATGGCCGCGCTGCAGATCAATTTTGTCGGATTCGCGGGGCCCGTCGCCACGCTTGCGGTCATGGACAGGCGTGGCGTATCGGAACGGCACCTGGCGGCCACGCTCGGCATGGTGATGGCGATGGCGCAGGCCAACGTCGTCTTTCCAGCAGCCTCCATGGGCCTGCGGGTCGGCAGCACGCTGCTGTTCTCCCTGATCGGTGGCCTGGTGGCGTCGATCGCTGCCTACTATGTATTCGGACGCGATCTGCCGACAATCGAGGCCGCGGCCGGCCCCCTGCCGGCACTTCCGGGTACCGAAACGGGAAGCGGTATTCTCGATATCATCAACCGATCCGGCGGTGAAGCCTTCAAGATTGCTGTCAGCGTCATACCTATGTTGGTATTGTCCTTAGTCATTATCGCGATCCTGCAATATTTCAGCGTACTTTCCTAGATCACGGGGGTGCTTGCACCGCTCCTGCAATCGGCCTCGATCGACCCTGCCATCATCCTGCCGACCTTGACCAAGTACCTTGCTGGCGGAACTGCCGTCCTAGGCCTGTTTGGCGATATGCACCGCGCCGGCCTGCTCGATCCCAGGCTGCTCAATGAAAGCGCAGGCTGGCTGATTCATGCGCTGGACCTCCCGGGCGTGGCCATCCTGATCTCGGCCGGCAGGCGCGTCGCGGGCGTCTGGAAACCGGCAGCGCTAGGAGCATGTGTGGGCATCGGCATGCGTACCTTGCTGCACCTGGTTTTTTAGTATCGACACCGTCCCTCACCTCTGGTCAGCGCATATATGAACAGTAGGGACTGTTAACAATTGCGTCAGCCAATCTACACTTGCCGAACACCATCTATCAACTCAAAAATTAACCTTTGTAACCTCGAATTTAGAGCAACTAATTAAACACTTTGCCGGCTGCAAGACCGCGGCGCGCAGGCCGACCGGGAAAAGATGGTGCCATCCATCGACGGTAACAATTAAAGGCGCAGTGCAGCACATCCCGGATTGGGTCAGAACAACGCGCCCTGCGGGCTGGTAAGGCGCGCGAAACTGTCGCCGACAAATGGCAGGATGCCGTCGGCGACGGGCTCCAGCTGCTTGACCAGGTAGTGTTCGTAGTCGATCGGCGACCGCTTCTCTTCCATCCAGGCTTCCATCGGTTCAGGCCCGGCGGTCGTCATCAGGTAGCGGATCCAGCCGCCGTTGCGGTATTGCGCTCCCCGGCCTCGCGCGATATGGAAGTCGTCGGCGATGCGGGCGGCGCGCACGTGGGGCGGCACGTTGCGCTCGTATTCCTGCAGTGGCCGGCGCAGGCGCTTGCGGTAGACGAGCAGGTCGTCGAAGTCCCCGCGCAGGGTGCACGCGACGTAGTCGCGCACGTACTCCTCGTAGGGTTCGCGCCGGAAGATGCGGCCGTACAGGCCCTGCTGGAACTGCTGCGCCAGCGGCGTCCAGTCCGTGCGCACCGTTTCCAGGCCCTTGTACACGATCTCCTCGCCACCGCCGGGCGTGCCGGCCAGGCCGGCATAGCGCTTCTTGCTGCCTTCATCCGAGCCGCGCACGGTCGGCATCAGGAAGCGCCTGAAATGGGTGTCGACCTCCAGCTCGAGCGCACTCTCGAGCCCGAGCTCCTCGCGCAAGTGTTTGCGCCACCAGCCATTGACGTGCTCGACCAGTTCGCGCCCGATGCGCAGCGCGTCAACGTCGGCATAAGCTTTGGCACCAGCCCCGCCGAGCCACACGAAAGTCGAGTCCGTATCGCCATAGATGACCTGGTAGCCGCGCGCCTCGATCAGCTCGCGTGTGCGGTGCATGATCTCGTGGCCGCGCATGGTGATCGAGGACGCCAGCCGCGCATCGAAGAAGCGGCAGCCGGTGGTTCCGAGCACGCCGTACATGGCGTTCATGATGATCTTCAGCGCCTGCGACAGCGGCTGGTTCCCGGCGCGCTTGGCGGCCTCCCGGCCCTCCCACACGCGCGTGACGATGCCGGGCAGGCAGTGCCGGGTGCGCGAAAAGCGCGCGCCGCGAAAGCCCGGCACGGTGTCGGGCTCAGGCTCTTCCAGCCCCGCCACCAGCCCCACCGGATCGATCAGGAAGGTGCGGATGATCGACGGGTAGAGGCTTTTGTAGTCGAGCACCAGCACCGAATCGTAGAGGCCCGAACGCGAATCCATGACGAAGCCGCCCGGGCTGTCGGCACCGGGCACGTCGCCGATGTTGGGCGCCACCCTGCCCAGGCGGTGCATCAGCGGAATGTAGGCGTGCTCGAACGCGGCGACCGAACCGCCGCTGCGGTCGGCCGCCAGCCCGGTGACGCTGGCGCGCTCCAGCAGGAAGGCCATCAGGTTGGTCTTGTCGAAGATGCGGGTGACCAGCTCGCAATCCTTCAGGTTGTAGCGCGCCAGGGCCGGCTTGTCCTGCGCGAACATGCGGTCGATGGAGGCCATGCGGTTGTAGGGATCGTCGATCGATTTGCCCTCGCCCAGCAGGGTTTGCGCCACGTTCTCCAGGCTGAACGAAGGAAAGCTCCAGGTGGCCGAGCGCAGCGCCTCGATGCCGTCGATGACCAGCCGGCCCGGCAGGCCCGCGAAATAGCGCGAATCTCGTTCCGTCCCGCGCTCCGTGCCGGCCTTGGGATTGGCATTTGCGTTGATCCTCCACTCCATCGACGTACCGCCGCGCCCGATGCGCAAGGGATGCCGCAGGCGTTCGGCGTGCTCCTGCAGCACGCGCAGGTCGAACCCGATCACGCTCCAGCCGATGATGGCGTCCGGATCGTGGCGCGCCATCCACGCTTCCAGTTTCTCCAGCAGGGCCAGGCGCGTGTCGCAATACTCCAGCTCGAAGTCGAGCCCCGTTGGATCGCCGTTCGGTGGCCCCAGCATGTACACCTGGCGCTGGCCGCAGCCTTCCAGGCCGATCGAGCGCAACTCGCCCTGCATGGTGGTCTCGATGTCGAGCGAGACGGTGCGCAGCCGCGGGCGGTAGCCGGGCGCCGGTTTTACCTGAGCGGCCTCCAGCAACGCGGGATCGCCAGGGGCCGGTGTGCCCGCAAACGCCACCGGCGCCGTGATGAAGCGCTCCATCAGGTAGCGCTCGGGCGGACGGATGTCGGCCTCGTAGACGTCGATCCCGTGCTCGCGCAGGCGCTTCTCCAGCCGCAGCAGATGGCGGTAGTGGCGGCAGTACAGGCCAAGCACAGGGCGCCCGCGGAAGTCGCACAAGGCCAGTGGGCGCAGTTCGACACCGCGTTCCCGCTGCAACAGACTCCTCACCGCAGCCTCCTGCTCGGCCGGGACGAAGGCGACCGCTTCCGCCGCCGGGAGGCGCAGGCGGCATGGACCGTCGTCGGTGGCAAGCCAGAACTCGATCTCGACGCCGCCGCTCCCATCGTCGCCGTGGTTGCCGCCGGGGTTGTCGCCGGGGTTGCCGATATCGCGCCAGTGGCGCGTCAGCAGGAAACCCTGCCTCGCTGTGTCACTCATGGATAGTCATGTGTTGCGATGCGATCCACCGCGCCAAAGGCGGCAGTTTATCAAATCGCCTGGAACGCCCGACAAAACCGTTCGACGCCGCTGGCAAATGAGCGAGCGCCACCACGTACGCCGCTGCTGCAGCCGAGTTTACGCGGCAGATGTTTCCAGGGCATTCCAGTCTTCGGGACGAGAAGGATGCCGGTCAGCGTTGCGCGACCGTTGATTCGCGGCCGTCGCCCTTCAGTTAGGGGTGACGAGCCGGGAAATGAACTGCGATGAGCAGCCAGAGGGCTTTTTACTTGAATGTTCGCTGCTGGCCGACAGTGGACCAACTGTAGCGTCTGCTTTCGACCCAAAGCAGCCGTTGCGGGAGTTGGGTAAAGACCTAATTGTTGAGCCTGTAAATTCGCTCGATTTCTGCAGTAGAGAGCCTTGAAAGGCTGGCGTCAACGACTGCAGGAGTGACACCGAGCGGGAAGTACATAGTGATAATTTCTCCACCGGGCCGCTCCCTGCTAATTCGATATTCGTACGACAAATCGCACTCCTCGCCAAGGAAGTCTTCAACGAAGTCGAAAAGTTCATAATCCTCAACAACGACAATGCATCGCTCTCTGTCGTCTAACCCAACGCTGATATGCGGAAGAATCTGCTTCACAAATGCCCCTAAGTACTAGAACGCTGAATGTCTGCTTTTGGC
>NZ_JBSIPX010000034.1:0-12758 GCF_053668055.1 Massilia sp. SYSU DXS3249
TCAATCTCTGTTTTCGCCATTTCTGGCAACCTCTTGCGAGGTGTCGCTCACTCAAAATACTGACCGTCATCTCATTGCTGAGATAACGTATTTCTTTTTTGTGAACATTTGATAATTTAAGTAATCAGCTGAACTAGTCAGCTGGCACCTTCATCAAACGCCCACACTTATCGACTGTTAATTGTTAAAGAACTTATTCGGTACTGCTTTGCTGTGTTCTGCGAATCGTTTTGTTCGTCAGCAGCAGAGGAACGAGAGTATGCAGTGTTTCGTGATTCTCGTCAACCTCTTTTTTGCTACACCGCAGAATCCTGCGGCTTCGTTGTCAACTCAACTACTTGATTTCGTTGGTGATTTGCGAAGGAGGCGAACTATAGCAAAGCGGCCGGCTCCTTGCAAGCCCTGCGCCTGTGCTATCGTGGCCGCCGCCTCCACTTTATGTAAACGACAACGATGCGTATCCCTGCAGTGGTTTCTACCCGCAACGAAGCACTTGCGGCCGAACTGGACAATGCGATCAACGACAAGACCAAACCCCTCGGCAGCCTGGGCCGCCTGGAACCGCTGGCACGGCAGATTGGCCTGATCCAGGGCACGCTGTCGCCGCGAATCGACCGGCCGGCCGTGCTGGTATTTGCCGCGGACCATGGCATCGTCGCCGAGGGCGTCTCCGCATACCCCCAGGAGGTGACCTGGCAGATGGTCGAGAACTTCCTGGCCGGCGGCGCGGCCATCAACGTGTTCGCCCGCCAGAACGATTGCGCCATACAGGTCGTGGATGCGGGAGTAAATCATGTGTTCGGCCAGCGTAGCGGCCTGCTCGACCGCAAGGTCGGCCCCGGCACCCGTAATTTTGCCGAGCAGGCGGCGATGACGGCCGATGAATGCCGCCTGGCCATGGAGCGCGGCATGGACCTGGTGCGCGACCTGCCGGGGAACGTCGTCGGCTTCGGAGAGATGGGCATCGGAAACACCACCGCCGCTGCCGCGCTCATGCATAAGCTGACGGGCGCGCCGGTGGCCGCCTGCGTCGGCGCCGGCACCGGGCTGCCGCCCGAGGGCATCGCCCGCAAGCAAACCGTCATCGAGGCGGCAGTGGGCAGGCACGTCGGCGTGGACGAGCCGCTTGCCGTGCTGGCTACCTTCGGAGGCTTCGAGATCGCGATGATGGCCGGCGCCATGCTGCAGGCCGCGCACATGCGCAAGCTGTTGCTGGTCGACGGCTTCATCGTCACCAGCGCCTTGCTGGTCGCGGCACGCCTGCAACCCGCCATCCTCGACTACTGCGTCTTCGCCCACTGTTCCGACGAGCAGGGCCACCGCCTGATGCTGGACCACCTCGACGCACGCCCGCTGCTGCAACTCGGCCTGCGCCTGGGCGAGGGCACCGGCAGCGCGCTCGCCCTGCCCCTGCTGCGTGCGGCCGTCAATTTCCTCGGCCAGATGGCGACCTTCTCGTCGGCCCAGGTCGCCACCCGCGCTTCCTGAACATGCAGCAGCTGCGCCTGTTCTTCATCGCCCTGCAGTTTTTCACGCGGCTGCCGATTCCGCGCTGGGTCGGCTTCCAGCCCGAATGGCTGCACCACGCATCGCGCTATTTCCCGCTGGTCGGCTGCGTGGTCGGCGCGGGCGCGGCAGCCGTGTATGCGCTCGCCGCACTGGTCCTGCCCGCGCCGGTGGCGGCAGTGCTGTCGACCGCGGCCTCGATCTATCTCACCGGCGCCTTCCATGAAGACGGCTTCGCCGATACCTGCGACGGTTTCGGCGGCGGCCTGACGCGCGAGCGCGTGCTCGAGATCATGAAGGACTCGCGGGTGGGCGCCTATGGCGCGATCGGCATCGTCTGCATGCTGGGCGCGAAATGCACGGCGCTGGCCATGCTGCCGCCCGCCAGCGCCATCGCCGCCCTGTTGATCGCCCATCCCGTGTCGCGCCTGGCCGCCACCGCCCTCATCTGGCGCATGGACTACGCACGCGACGAAGGCAAGGCGAAGCCGATGGCCCAGCAGATGAGCGGCGCGGAATTTGCCATCGCCGCGCTCACCGCGCTCCTGCCCGGCGTGCTGCTGGCGGCGGCCGGCCAAGTCACGCTGCCGGCCTTGTGCGCGAGTGTGGCCGCCGCCTCCGCATCGGCCTTCTGGCTCGGCCGCACATTCCGGGCGCGGATCGGCGGCTACACGGGAGACTGCCTGGGCGCCGTCCAGCAAGTGGCCGAAGTCGCCGTCTATCTCGTCATCCTGGCCAGCCTTGGCCGGGGCGCACTCGCGTGAGCATGCGCCTGCTGCTGGTGCGCCATCCGCGCCCGGCCATCGATGCGGGGCTGTGCTACGGCAGTACCGACGTCGCGGCCGCGCCGGGCGAGATCCTGCGCGTGTGCGAGGCGCTGCGCACTGGCGGCCTGCCTCCTGCGCTGCCGACCTGGTCCAGTCCCCTGTCGCGTTGCGCCGACCTGGCGCGTGCGATCGCTCCGCCCGACTTGCAGTTCGATACGCGCCTGGCCGAAATGGACTTCGGCGACTGGGAGATGCGGTCCTGGGACGCCATTCCGCGCGGCGAAGTCGACACCTGGGCCGCCGACTTGCTGCACTACCGTCCGGGCGGCGGCGAGTGCGTGCTCCACGTGGCGCGCCGGGTGTCCGCTTTCCTCGGCGATCTGTATGCGACAGGCCACCCCGAGGCACTCGTCATCTGCCACGCCGGCACCATCCGCCTGCTGCGCGCCTTGTGGACCGGACAGCCCCTGGAAGCGGCCGCACTGGAGGCGGCGCGCACGCCGCACCGGATCGCCTACGGCGAAGTGCTCTTGCTGAAAAACTGACAACCCTCGCCTGACGAACGTATAATGGCCCCGTTTTGGTGCTCGCGCCTGTGTTCACAGGCGCAGTTAAACGGGAAACACGAAGCCTCGTAAAAGGCCAGCGTGTGCTGCCCCCGCAACGGTCAGCAAGTGCCGCGTTCACGCGGCGAATCGTCTCCCCAGACCACTGTGCATCCGCATGGGAAGGTCGGACGGTCGTACTTGCCAGCCCGGATACCGGCCAAAAGGTGGAAGCGCGACCGCATCGTTGCGTTTCTGTTCAATCTGGCCTACGGGGACGTGGGCTGGTTGTCCAACCCATAGAACCATCATGACTTTTCACGTTTCACGGCAAGCGGCCGTCTCGTCGCTCGCCCTTGCCATGGCCACGCCTTTTGCGTGCGCCGATTCCACGCCCATCGATACCGTCGTCGTCACCGCCACGCGCATGCCGCAACGCGCGGCGGACGTCATCCCGCAGACCACCGTCATCCATGCCGACGAGATCGCGCGCTCGGGCGCCGGATCGGTCGCCGACCTGCTGCAGCGCCAGGGCGGCATCGAGATCGCCCGTAACGGCAGCGCCGGCGCCAGCACCAGCGTCTTCCTGCGCGGCGCCAACAGCAACCAGGTCGTGGTCCTGCTCGACGGCGTGCGCATCGGCTCGTCGACCAGCGGCGCCGCCAGCTGGAATGCCATTCCGCTCGAGGCCATCGACCGCATCGAAGTCGTCTACGGCCCGCTCAGCACCCTGTACGGCGCCGACGCCATCGGCGGCGTCATCCAGATCTTCACCCGCAAGGGCGAGGCCGGACTGGCCGCCACCGTATCGGCCGGCATCGGCAGCAACGCCACGCGCCAGGCCAGCGCCAGCCTTGCCGGCAGCAGCAGCGGCGAGCACGCGGTCAGTTATGCGTTCGGCGCCGGCCACGAAGCCTCGGACGGCTTTTCGGCGACGAAACCGGGCGCCTTCGGCTACCACCCCGACGACGACGGCTACCGCCGCCGCAGCGCCCATGGCCGCGTGGCCGTGGCGCTCGCACCTGGCCACGAGGCCGGCGTGCAGTTCCTGCACAGCCGCCTGCGCGCCCAGTACGACAGCGGCGCAGGCAGCTACGACACCCATAACCGCCAGGACCTGAACTCGGCATCGGTGTTCATGACCAACACCTTCCTGCCCAACTGGCGCAGCAGCGTGCAGCTGGCGCGCTCCGAGGACAAGCTGGGCAGCTTCACGAGCGCCGCGGCGTCCGGCGCCAGCCAGATCGATACCCGGCAGGATGAGCTGAACTGGCAGAACACGATCACGCTCGGCACCGATACGCTGCAGCTGCTGCTCGGCCACCGCAAGGAAGAAGTGGCGTCCAGCGCCACCCGCGCCCTGGAACGCGAGCGCAGCACCCGTTCGTACGGCGCCGCCTATGCACTGCGGCGCGCACGCCACCTGGTCGATCTCAGCGCGCGCCAGGACCGCTCGGCCTACGGCAACAAGCACACGGGCGCGGCCGGCTACGGCTACGACTTCGGCGGCGGCCTGCGCGCCACCGCCAGCATCGGCACCAGTTTCCGCGCCCCGACCTTCAACGAGCTGTACTACCCAGGCTACGGCGTCGAATCGAACCGGCCCGAGCGCGGCCGCAATGCCGAAGCCGGCCTGCGCTACGACAGCCGCGGGGTCCAGCTCGACGCCACCTGGTTCCGCAACCGCCTGACCGACATGATCGTCTCGGCCAGCCCCTGCCCCGACAACCGCGACGGCCGCACCGGCAGCTGCGCCTACAACGTGGCCTCGGCCACGCTCGAAGGGGTGATGCTGTCGGGCGCGGCCCGCCTCGGCGCGCTGCGACTGCGCGGCAGCCTCGACTGGCAGGACCCGCACGACAACAGGACCAACAAGCGTCTGGCGCGGCGCAGCGACCGTCATGCCAGCTTCGGCGCCGACTACACTGCCGGCGCCTTCGAGGGCGGCGCGGAACTGGTGCTCTCGGACGAGCGTTTCGACGACGCGGCCAACCTGCGCCGGCTCGGCGGCTACGGCCTGCTCAACCTGCATGCAACCTGGCGCATCCATCCAGACCTGTCGCTGCTGGCGCGCGTGAACAACGCAGCGGACAAGGACTACGAGCTGGCCCGTCACTACGGCACGGGCGGGCGCACCTGGTTCGCCGGCCTGCGCTACCGCCTGCGCTGACACGGGCGCCCGTGAGCACGACCGCTCCCCTGCTGCTGCGCCGGCGCGCCACCCTGATCACAGGTTCGCTGCTGCTGCTTGCGCTCGCCTGCATGCTGTACGCCGGCATGACCGGCTCGATCGCGGTGGCACCTGGCGAGGTGCCGGACGCGCTGCGCCAGCTGCTCGGCGGCCGCCCCCAATCGCTGGCCGCCTCGCTGCTGGAACTGCGCGCCGGCCGGGCCACGGTCGCCTTCGTGACCGGCGCCGCCCTGGCGCTGGCCGGCGTGCTGATGCAGGCGCTGCTGCGCAACCCGCTGGCCGACCCCTACGTCCTCGGCATCTCGGCAGGCGCCTCGGTCGGCGCGCTCGGCGCGATGCTGCTGATGGCCTCCATGGCCACCGTCGAGGCGGCGGCCGTGGCGGGCGCGGTCACGGTCTCGATGCTGCTGTACGGCCTGGCGCGGCGCGACCTGCGCGGCGGCACCGGCATGGAGGGCGGCACTTCGACCCTGCTGCTCACCGGCGTCATCATCTCCTCGCTGTGCGTGGCCCTGATCACCCTGATGCTGTCGGTCGCGCCGGAAGGGCGCCTGCGCAGCATGGTGTTCTGGATGATCGGCGACGTGGCCGGCGCCCCGGTGCGGGTGCTGCCCTGGCTGGTGCTGGGCGGCGCACTGCTGTTCGCCCTGCGCAACGCGCGCGGCATGAACCTGATGGCCCTGCATGCGGAAAACGCGGTCACGCTCGGCGTGCGCGTCGGCAGCCTGCGGCGCGGCCTGTTCTTCGTGTCCGGCGTGCTCACGGCCAGCGCCGTCACCAGCGCCGGCTCGATCGGTTTCGTCGGCCTGATCGTGCCGCACGCCTGCCGCTTCGCCTTCGGCCCCGACCACCGGGTCCTGATTCCGGCGGCGATGCTCGGAGGCGGCAGCTTCCTGGTGCTGTGCGACACGCTGGCGCGCACCATCGTCGCGCCCCAGCAGCTGCCGGTGGGCGCCGTCACCGCCATCATCGGCGCCCCCATCTTCCTCTATCAACTGCATCGGCTGCGCCGCCACTAGGTCCACCTAGGCGCCGCCATTCCTGGAGCCCACCATGAACGACATGACACCTGAACAGACCAGCGCCCTCAACGAGCGCCACCGCGTGCGCATGGAGCGCAAGAAGGCAATCATCGACGAGCGCATCGCCGCCGCCGACAAGCAGATCGGCATCATCATCGTCAATACCGGCAACGGCAAAGGCAAGAGCTCGAGCGCCTTCGGCATGACCGCGCGCGCCCTCGGGCATGGGATGCAGGTCGGGATCGTCCAGTTCATCAAGGGCGCAATGGCCACCGGCGAAGAGATGTTCCTGCGCCGCTTTCCGGAGGAAGTGCGCTTCCATGCGATGGGCGAAGGCTATACCTGGGAAACCCAGAACCGCGAACGCGACATGGCCAAGGCGGCCGAGGCCTGGGCGCAGGCAAAGTCCTTCCTCTCCGATCCGGCGATCGGGCTGGTGGTACTGGACGAACTGAACATCGCATTGAAATACCGCTACCTCGACGTGCACGCCGTGATCGAAGACCTGCTCGACCGCCCGCCGATGCAGCACGTCGTCGTCACCGGACGCGGCGCGCCGCCGGAACTGGTGGCGGTGGCCGACACCGTCACCGAGATGAACGTCGTCAAACACGCGTTCGCGGCGGGCATCGCCGCCCAGGCGGGGACCGAATGGTGAGCGGCTCGCTTCCTGGCGCCCGCATCGTACTGGTGGCGGCGGTCGCTTCGGGTCAGGGTAAAACCACCGTCACCGCCGCCATCGCGCGCAAGCTGACCCAGTCCGTGCAGCGCGTGCGCGTCTTCAAGTGCGGCCCCGATTTCATCGATCCGATGCTGCTCGAACGCGCCTGCGGTGCACCGGTCCATACGCTCGACCTGTGGATGGTCGGGCTCGACGAGTGCCGCGCGCGGCTGGCGGAAGCGGCGCGCGCGGCCGACACCGTGCTGGTCGAGGGCGTGATGGGGCTGTACGACGGCACGCCGTCGGCAGCCGACCTGGCCCGTGCGTTCGGCATCCCGGTGCTGGCGGTGATCGATGCCTCGGCGATGGCGCAGACGGCCGGCGCCGTTGCCCTCGGGCTGCGCGACTATGGTCCGGTGGAGCTGGCGGGCGTGCTCGCCAACCGCGTGGCCAGCCCCGGGCATGCGCGGATGGTGGCCGGCTCGCTGCGCGACATCGCGCTACTCGGGTCCCTGCCGCGCCAGCCGCACGCGCTGCCGGAACGCCACCTCGGCCTGGTCGTGCCGGATGAACTGCCCCAGCTCGACGCCCACCTCGACGCCCTGGCCGATACGCTCGAACTGGACGAGGCGGCCTGGCAGGCATTGCCGCTGCTGTCGCCGGAAGCCCAGGGAACACCCGAGCCGCCCCCCGTCGAGCCGCTGCTGGCGGGAAGGACGATCGCGGTCGCGCGCGACGCCGCGTTCTGCTTCCTGTATCCGGCCAACCTCGACACACTGTGCCGGCTGGGCGCCCGGCTGGCGTTCTTCTCGCCGCTGGCCGACGAACCCGTGCCGGCCGCCGCCGACGCCGTCTACCTGCCCGGCGGTTATCCCGAGCTGCATGCCGAAGCCCTGTCGAAGGCGGCCAGCTGGCATGCCTCAATCAATGCCGCGCAAGCGGCCGGCCTGCCGATCCTGGCCGAATGCGGCGGCATGATGGCGCTCGCCGCCGAGCTTACCGACCCAGACGGCCGGCGCTGGCCGATGGCGGGCGTGCTGCCCGGCGTGGTGCGCATGGGCGAGCGCCTGGCCGGCCTCGGATCGCAGGCGCTCGATACGGCGGCCGGCACCTTGCGCGGGCATACCTTTCACTATTCGCGTTTCGAGACGCCGCTGGCGCCGGACCGGCATACCGTGCGCCATCCGGCCGGCACGCCCGGCGAAGCGGTGTACCGCGCGGGTGCGCTGACGGCATCCTACTTCCACGGCTATTTCGCCTCGAACCCGGCGGCTGCGGCCAGCCTGTTCATGCGGGCGGCGCCATGACGACCCTCGTCATTGGCGGCGCTCGCTCCGGGAAAAGCGCATTCGCCGAGCGTTTGGCCCAGGTATCGGGCAAGCAGGTTGTGTATGTCGCGACCGCGCAGGCGGGCGACGGCGAGATGGGTGCGCGCATCCTGCACCACCGCGCGCGCCGGCCCGGCCACTGGCAGACCGTCGAGGAGCCGCTGCTGTTGGCCGACGCGCTGCGCCGCGCCTGCACATCGGAGGCCATCGTGCTGGTGGATTGCCTGACCCTGTGGCTGACCAACCTGATGCTGTGCGGCGACACCCCGCTGCCCGACAGCGGCGAATTGGTGCTGCCCGCCGCGTTCGAGCGCGAGCGCACGGCTTTCCTCGACGTGCTCGAGGCCGGCCTGCCCGGCGAACTGGTACTGGTGTCGAACGAAGTCGGCATGGGCATCGTGCCGCTGGGCGCGTTGTCGCGGCGCTTCGCCGACGAAGCCGGACGCCTGAACCAGGCGGTCGCCGCCCGCGCCGAGCGCGTCGTGCTGGTGGCGGCCGGCCTGCCGCTGGTCCTGAAAGGACCGCCATGCTGACCGGACTGCCGTTCGTCGAATTGGCGCTGTTGCTGGCGGCCGGCGTGGCGCTCGACCTGCTGCTGGGCGAAGCACGGCGTTTTCACCCGCTGGTCGGCTTCGGACGCGTCGCGCAGGCGCTCGAAACCCGGCTCAACCGCGGCCGCTGGCGGCTGCTCCGTGGCGCCTGCGCCTGGACGCTGGCCGTAGTGCCGGCGTCCGCCCTGGCCTGGTGGCTCGGCGCGCAGGCGGGGCTGGTGCTGCATGCCGCCCTGCTCTACTTTGCACTGGGGCTGCGCAGCCTGCGCGACCATACGATTCCGATCCTGCGCGCACTGGAAGGAGGCCAGCTCGACCAGGCGCGCCGGCTGACCGGCCGCATCGTCAGCCGCGATACGGCACAGGCGACGCCCTCCGAACTGGCCAGGGCCGGCGCCGAGTCGCTGCTCGAAAACGGCAACGATGCCGTTTTCGGCACCCTGTTCTGGTTCCTCGTCGCGGGCGGGCCGGGCGCCCTGCTGTTCCGGCTTGCGAACACGCTCGATGCCATGTGGGGCTATCGCAGCGAACGTTTCAATCTGTTCGGCCGGGGGGCGGCCCGCGCCGACGACGTATTGAATTTCGTCCCCGCACGCCTGACGGCACTGAGCTATGTCCTGCTCGCTCCGCGCGGCGGGCATGCCCGCGCGTGGCGCTGCTGGCGCAGCCAGGCCGCGGCCTGGAGCAGCCCGAACGCGGGGCCGGTGATGGCCAGCGGCGCCGGTGCGCTCGGGATCGCGCTCGGCGGCGCCGCACGGTATGCCGGCCAGCTCGAGGCGCGGCCGGCGCTGGGCAGCGGGCCGGCCGCAGCACCACGCGACATCCTGCGGGCCTGGCGCCTGGTGCTGGCCTCGGCCCTGCTGTGGGTGGCGCTGGCCGGCGGGGCGGCGCTCGTCCTGTATGGGGGGCGCCATGCTTGAACACGGCGGCAACCTGCGCGAAGCGGCCCGGCGTTTCGGCCGCGACGACTGGATCGATCTCTCAACCGGTATCAATCCCCTTGGCTATCCGGTACCGGCCGTGCCCGCGGCTGCCTGGCACCGCCTGCCGGAGCCGGACCCGGCGCTGGCGGAGGCGGCCTGTACCTGGTACCGCGCCCCCAACCTGCTACCGGTCGCGGGCACGCAGGCGGCGATCCAGGCCTTGCCGCGCCTGCGCCCGCCCGCGCGCGTGACCGTCGCCACGCCCTCGTACGCCGAACACGCCCATCACTGGGGCCGCCACGGGCATGCGCTGCGCGAGGTGCCGTATGGCCAGCTCGACGCGGCTGTGGAAACGAGCGACGTGGTGGTGCTGTGTAATCCGAACAATCCGACCGGTGCGACCGTGCCGCCGGCGCGCCTGCTTGCCTGGGCCGCCCGCTTGCAGCGGCGCGGCGGCTGGCTGGTGGTCGACGAAGCCTTCGGCGACACCGTACCGGCCCTGAGCGTGGCGCCCCAGTCGGCGCAGCGGGGATTGATCGTGCTGCGCTCGGTCGGCAAGTTCTTCGGTCTGGCCGGGCTGCGCCTGGGCTTTGTCGGCGCGCACCCTGCGCTGCTGGCCGAACTGGCGGACCTGCTCGGTCCCTGGGCCGTGAGCGGCCCGGCGCAGTCGATCGCACTGGCGGCGCTGCGCGACCATGCCTGGCAGGGGGCAACGAGCCGGCGCCTGCAGGCCGAGGGCGAGCGCCTGCGCACCCTGCTGCGCAAGCAGGGCATCGAGGCCAGCGGAACGCCCTTGTTCCACTGGTGGCCCGAGGCGCGTCCCGAAGACTTTCACGAACACATGGCCGCGCGCGGGATCTGGTGCCGGCTGTTCCCGCAGGCCGCGCGCGGCATCCGCCTCGGCCTGCCCGCCAACGAACTCGAGTGGCAGCGCCTCGCGCGCGCGCTCGCAGAATGGAGCACCATATGAAACAGGTACTGAAACGAACGCTGTTGCTTGCAGCCCTGATGCTGCATGCGCACGCGCAGGCCGTCACCGTCAAGGACGATGCGGGCAAGGCAGTCACGCTCGACAAGCCGGCGCTGCGCGTGATTTCGCTGGCGCCGCACGCGACCGAGCTGCTGTTCGCGGCCGGCGGCGGCGGGCGCGTGGTCGGCGCCGTCGACTACAGCGACTACCCGGAGGCGGCCAAGCGCATCCCGCGGATCGGCTCGAACCGCGAAGTCGACATCGAACGCATCATGGCCTTGCGGCCGGACCTGATCGTGGCCTGGATGCACGGCAGCTCGGAACGCCAGATCGAACTGGTTCGCCAGCTGGGCGTGCCGGTCTACCTGAGCGATCCGCAAACCTTGGAAGGCATTCCGGAAAGCCTGTTGCGCCTGGCGCAACTGATGGGCACCGAAACGGCGGCGCGGCCGGTGGCCGCCGGTCTGCGCGGGCAACTGGCAGCATTGCGCAGCCGTTATGCGGGGCGCTCGCCGGTACGCACCTTTTACCAGGTATGGGACAAGCCCTTGTACACCCTCAGCGGCAGGCACATCGTCACCGACGCGCTGCGCCTGTGCGGCGGCGAAAACATTTTCCATGCGCTGCCGGTGACGGCGCCGGTGGTGACGCTGGAAAGCGTGCTGCAGGCCGACCCGGAAGCCATCTTCGGCACCGCCGAAAAGAACTACGGGGGCGTGAACCTGTGGCGCCAGTACCCGACCATGACGGCGGTACGCAACGCGAACCTGTTCACGGTCGACGGCAACCTGCTCAACCGCGCGGGCCCGCGCATGATCGCCGGCGCCGCCGTCATGTGCGAGAAGCTCGAACAGGCACGGCGGCAACGCAAATGAACCCGTTCCCCTTCCAGACCCTGATGGTGCAGGGCACGACCTCGGATGCCGGCAAGAGCACGGTCGTTGCCGCCCTGTGCCGCCTGCTCATGCGCGAGGGCGTGCGCGTGGCGCCCTTCAAGCCGCAGAACATGGCCCTCAACAGCGCGGTGACGCGCGACGGCGGCGAGATCGGACGGGCCCAGGCACTGCAGGCGATCGCCGCCGGCATCGAGCCGCATACCGACATGAATCCGGTGCTGCTGAAACCCTCGAGCGATACCGGCGCCCAGGTGATCATCCACGGACGCGCGCGTGCGCACATGAACGCGCGCGACTATCACCAGTACAAGACGGTGGCGATGGCGGCGGTGCTGGAGTCGCATGCGCGCCTGCGCGAACAATATGACTGCATCGTGGTCGAAGGTGCAGGCAGCCCGGCCGAGATCAACCTGCGCGAACGCGACATTGCGAACATGGGTTTTGCCGAAGCAGTCGACTGCCCGGTGTTGCTGGTGGCCGACATCGACCGTGGCGGCGTGTTCGCCCATATCGTCGGCACCCTGGCCTGCCTGTCGCCGAGCGAGCGGGCACGCATCGTTGGTTTTGTCATCAACCGCTTTCGCGGCGATATCGCCCTGCTCGAACCGGGCCTGGACTGGCTCGAGCGCGAGACCGGCAAGCCGGTGCTGGCTGTGCTGCCCTACCTGCACGGCTTGTACCTGGACGCCGAAGACGCGGTGCAGCCGATGCAGGCGGGCCGCGGCGCTTTCAAGATCGTCGTACCGAGCTTGCCGCGCATGAGCAACCACACCGACTTCGATGCGCTGCGCGTGCATCCTGACGTCGACCTGCGCTTCGTGCGCGAAGGCGAAGCAATTCCGGCCGCCGACCTCATCATCCTTCCGGGCAGCAAAAACACGCGCGGCGACCTTGCCTGGCTGCTGGCGCAGGGCTGGCCAGATGCAATTGCGCGGCATCTGCGCTACGGTGGGAAGCTGATCGGCATTTGCGGGGGTTTCCAGATGCTGGGCAGGCAAGTGCGCGATCCGCAGGGGATCGAAGGGGCTTCCGGCACCTCGCCGGGCCTTGGACTGCTCGACCTGGACACCGAGATGGCGGCCGAGAAGCGTTTGCAACTGGTCGCCGGTGTCTGCGCGTTCGATGCGGCGGCGCGCGTGGAAGGCTACGAGATCCACATGGGTGTGTCGACCGGGAGCGCATTGGGCACGCCGGCCTTCCTTATCGCGGGCCGGCCGGAAGGCGCACTGTCCGCGGACGGCCAGATCCTGGGCAGCTACCTGCACGGACTGTTTGAATCGCCACGAGTTTCCTAGACACTCGCGAGCCGCTGGAAGTACTGCTTTTCATATTCGACCGGCGACAAGTCATTGCTGGAGCTGTGCCGGCGCTTCGGATTGTAAAACATCTCGATGTAAT
>NZ_JBSIPX010000035.1:0-10303 GCF_053668055.1 Massilia sp. SYSU DXS3249
TCAACCGAAACAAAACATGCAGCTAGTAACCAGTTGAGCGAACCCTGCATTGGCTACGTAACGCATTTTTCCTGTAGAGTTACTTCATCAGGAACCTTCTTGCCTAGGAGTTTTTCAACGCAATAGGCCGATTCCAGACTATCGATATTGCTCAGTGTATGAGCTTGTTGCCATCATAGTAAACAACAGATTTTTGTCAGGCACGTTCAGAAACCTAGCATGAAGCGCGCCCCGCCCGACACGGGACGCACATGGCGCACCGTCCCGCCATTGCCATGCACCAGCTGGCGCACCAGCGCCAGGCCGATGCCGCGCCCGCCCTTTTTCGTCGTGAAGAAGGGGGTGAAGATGTGCGGCAGCAGCTCCTCCGGCACGCCGGGGCCGTTGTCGCTGACGTCGATCTGCAGCCGCGCGCCGCGCACCAGGCGCGCATGCACGGTCGCCTGCGGCGCCGCCAGGTGCGCCGTGGCTTCGGCGGCGTTTTTCAGCAGGTTGATCAGGGCCTGCTCGAGCTGGCCGGCATCGGCCACCAGGGCCGGCGAGGCCGGCTCGACCAGGATGCGCAGCTCGCCGCCGCGCGCGCGCCAGGCCGGCCCGATCAGGGCCGACATGCGCCCCAGCAGCTCGGCGACGTCGATCCGTTCCGGACGCGGCTCCGGCAGGGCCGACAGGCTGCGGTAGCTGCCGACGAAATCGGCCAGGCTGGTGGCGCGGCGCGCAATCGCATCGAGGGCGACGGCGAGGTCGGCGCCATCCTCCCCGAGACGCGGCTGCAGTTCGAGCAGCAGGCCCTGCGCGGTGGTCGACAGCGAGGCGACCGGGGTCAGCGAATTCATGATCTCGTGGGTCAGCACCTGCACCAGCTGGCGCCAGGCATGCAGGGTTTCCGATTCCAGTTCGCTCTCGACCGGCAGCAGGGCCGCCAGGCGCTGCGCCCTGCCCTGCACCGTCAGCGAGGAGATCGCGACCATGAAGCGTTCGCTGCCGCGTTCCGTGTCGAAGGCGAGCAAGGCGCGCCCGCTGGCCGGCTGCGCGGCCAGGCCGGCGAACAGTTTGTCACGGTCGACGACGCGGCCGGGCGCGAGCAGCTGGCGCGCGGCGGCGTTCTGGGGAGACGCCCCGGCGCCGTCGCCCGGCGCCAGCAGGAACAAGGCCACCGGCGCGTGTTCGAGGCGCGCTTCGAGCAAGAGCGCGTTGTCGGGTCGGGCGAGCGCCGGTGCCGGATCGGGCGCGGCGGCGGGTGCGACACGAGGAAGCCGGGCCAGCGACCGCCACAGCAGCCATGCGGGGAGCAGCGCCGCCAGCGCGCACAGCACCAGCACCCGCGGCGACCCGGCCGCCGCTCCGGCGCCGCCGGCGAGCGCCATCAGCACCAGGACGCAGAGGCCGGCCCGGATCTGAAGCGCCCTTTTAGAGGCCATGCTTCTCGAGCTTGCGGTACAGCGCCGCGCGGCTCAGACCCAGCCTGCGCGCCGCTTCGCTGATGTTGCCCTTCGCCTGGGCCAGCGCGGCGGCGATCGCCCCGCGCTCGACTTCGCCCAGCGTCTGGTCGTCGGGCGCCGGAACTGGCGCAGCCTGCGTGGGCGGCGCCGAAGGTGACGACAATCCAAAATCGCCGATGTCGTAGCTGCCGCCGCCGGCAAGGATGACGGCGCGTTCGCAGGCATGCCGCAGCGCGCGCACGTTGCCGGGCCAGTGCCAGGCGGCCAGCGCATCGAGCGCAGCCTGGGACAGCATACGCGCAGGCCGGCCGTACTGCGCTTCGTAGTGCGCCAGGTAGTGGCGCAGCAGGCCGGGCACGTCCTCGCGCCGTTCGCGCAGCGGCGGCACCCGGATCACGATGGTATTCAGGCGGAACAGCAGGTCGGAGCGGAACACGCCCGGGTCGAACAGGCTGGCTTCGTCGAGGTTGGTGGCGCTGACGATGCGCACGTCCACCGCCTGCGGGCGGTCGGCGCCGAGCGGCGTCACCTCCCTGCGCTCCAGGGCAGCCAGCAGCTTGGCCTGGGCCGGCAGCGGCATGTTGCCGACTTCGTCGAGGAAGAGCGTGCCGCCGCGCGCGGCCTGGAAGCGGCCGTCGCGATCGGTCTTGGCATCGGTGAAGGCGCCCTTGCGGTGGCCGAACAACTCGCTCTCGAAGGTCGCTTCCGGCAAGGCGCCCATGTCCACTGCGAGGAAGGCGGCGCCGGCGCGCTTCGAGGCGTCGTGGATGGCGCGCGCGACCAGCTCCTTGCCGACGCCGTTCTCGCCCAGCACCAGCACGTTGGCCTCGGTCGGCCCCACGCTCGCCACCATGCTGCGCACGGCCGCCATCGCCGCCGACTCTCCCATCAGGTTCGAACGCAGCGCAGTAACCGGCGCGGTGCTGCGCCGGGCCAGGGCGCCGTCGACCGCCGCGGCCAGGCGCGCGTTGTCCCAGGGCTTGGTGATGAAGTCGTCGGCGCCGCGCTTGAGCGCTTCCACGGCGAGCGGCACGCCGGCGTACGCGGTCAGGGCGATCACCGCGGGCGGCTGCGGCTGGCGCCGCAACAGGTCGAGCACCGCCAGGCCTTCGGCGCCGTCGGTGCGCCCGAGCGTGAAATTCAGGTCGAGCAGCACCACGTCGGGCACGCCCTGCGCCAGGTACGCCGGCAGGGCCGCGGGATCGTCCAGCACGGCGACCTCACCATGGCGGCGGCGCAGCAGCATCCGCGCGGCGAAGGCCACGTCGGCATCGTCGTCGAGGATCAGGATGCGGGCGGTCGAAGGATGCATGGGGCGGCTGCTGAGGATCGAAGTCGGGGCATTCTAGCAGCGAAGATGAGCTGGCGAAACGGCAAGTTCAACGCCGCCGCTCACCTGTCCGGAAATGAACACCTTGCCTGTTCAGTCCCGAACAGGCGGCCCGTCAAAACAGCCGTCCAGGGCCGAAAACCGGCATGGCATGGAGCTTGCAAATGGAGCCCTCGTCAACTTCGCTCAGGGCTTCCATGTCTCTCCAACCGATCCACAACGCCGTCACCGGCGCCGCGATGGACACCATCGTTCCGCGCCGGCGCGGCAAGAAGATGGCGCTGACATGCGCCGCCATCGCACTGGCCATCGCCGTCGCCTTCGCGGCCTGGCAGCAGATCCCGCGCGGGCTGCGCGTGGCACGTGCCGACCTGCAGATCGCCACGGCGCAGCAGGGCATCTTCCGCGACGAACTGGTGGTGCGCGCGAGCGCCGAGCCGCTCGATTCGGTCATCCTCGACTCGGTGGAATCGGGGCGCATCGAAGAAGTGTTCGTGCGCGACGGCGACGTCGTGCGCAAGGGCCAGCTGCTGTTTCGCATCT
The DNA here is from genome assembly GCF_053668055.1 of Massilia sp. SYSU DXS3249. NCBI lineage: Bacteria > Pseudomonadati > Pseudomonadota > Betaproteobacteria > Burkholderiales > Oxalobacteraceae > Massilia > Massilia sp. SYSU DXS3249. Next base: position 3,316 of record NZ_JBSIPX010000035.1, read on the forward strand.
CGAACCCGCAGCGCAACCTCGAACTGCTGGCGCGCCAGGCGGAACAGGCGCAGCAGATCTACAACCTGTCGAACCTGCGCCTGGCGCAGGAAAGCGAGCGCAGCGCGCGCCAGCGCCGCCTTGACGAACTCGCCTTCCAGCTCGAGCAGGCCAGGAAGCGCCTCGCGCGCAGCGAACAGCTGGCGGCGCGCGGCTTCCTCTCCAGCGTCGCCCTCGACGAATCGCGCGATGCCTTCGACAAAGAGCAGCGCGCCGTCGCCCTCGAACAATGCAGCGCCGAAGCCGAAGGCGCGGTGCGCGGACGCGCCCTTGCCCAGCTGGAGAAGGCGATCGATGGACTCGACAACGGGCTGCAGCTGGTGCAGGGCACGGTCGATGCGCTGGTGGTGCGCGCGCCGGCGGCGGGCCGGCTGACCGACTTCCGCATGCAGGTCGGCGAGTCGATCGCCACCGGCCGCAATGTCGGCCGCATCGACGACCCGGCGCGCTTCAAGCTCTCCGCCCGCATCGACGAGTTCTACCTGAACCGGGTGGCGGCCGGACGCACCGGAAGCATCCAGCACGACGGCCGCAGCCACGAAGTGCGCATCGCCAGCGTCTACCCGCAGATCAAGGAAGGCCGCTTCCTCGCCGAGCTGCTGTTCACCGGCGCCCAGCCGCCCGGCCTGCGCCCGGGCCAGAGCCTGGATGCCCAGCTCACCCTGGGCGAACCGGGACGCGCCCTGCTGCTGCCGGCCGGGCCTTTCGTGAACGACAGCGGCGGCGCCTGGGCCTTCGTGGTGGACGCGCAGGGCGGCCAGGCGCAGCGGCGCCCCATCCGCCTCGGGCGGCGTTCCAACGCCCAGGTCGAGGTGCTCTCCGGCCTGCGCCCCGGCGAACGGGTCATCGTTTCAAGCTACGCGGCCTTCGGAAAGTCGACCGCACTCAGCATTTCACAGTAATCTCTCACCGATCAAAAGGAACAGCATGCTCAAACTCTCAGGCGTCAGCAAAACCCACGTGGCGGGGGAAGTCCACACCACCGCCCTCGACCGGATCGACCTCGAGATCGAGGCCGGCGAATACGTCGCCATCACCGGCCCTTCGGGCTGCGGCAAGTCCACCCTGCTTGGCCTGCTCGGGCTGCTCGACGTGCCGACCACCGGCGAATACCGGTTCGATGGCGAGAACGTGGCCGGCTGGAGCGAGGCGCGCCTGAACGGGCTGCGGCGCGGACGCATCGGTTTCATCTTCCAGAGTTTTAATTTGATCGACGAATTGAACGTGTTCGAGAACGTCGAGCTGGCGCTCGAATACACGGGTTTGACGAGCCGCGAGCGGCGCGAGCGGGTCGGCGCCATGCTGGACAAACTGGGCGTGGCGCACCGCGCCCGCCACAAGCCTTCGCAGCTCTCGGGCGGCCAGCAGCAGCGTGTCGCGATCGCGCGCGCGCTGGTGGCCGGCCCTGCCCTGCTGCTGGCCGACGAACCGACCGGCAACCTGGACACGGCCCATGGCGACGAAGTGATGCGCATGCTGCGCACGATCAACGCCGAAGGCACCACGGTGGTCATGGTGACGCACTCCCCGGCCCACGCGGCCCAGGCCTCGCGCACCCTGAACCTGCTCGATGGCCGCATCGTCGTCGACGCGCTGAGGGCGGCATGAGGGCGCCGCTTTCGCTTCGCGACTTCCGCATCGGCTGGCGCCAGCTGCTCGCCGAGCCGGGCTACTCCGCCGTCACCGTGCTCGGCCTGGCCGTGGCCTGCGCCGCCTGCTTCCTGCTGCTCGGCTTCGTGGCCTACTGCCTGAACTACAACAGCCACGTGCCCGAGGCCGACCGGGTGCACGTGGTCAAGCAGCGCATCAACTTCTTCCCGCGCCCGGACTGGAACACGCGCGCCGCGCTGCCGCTGCGCGACACGGCGCTCAAGAGCGGCATGGTCGAACAGGCCGCCATCGCCGAGCAGCTCCTGCACTCGATACGCGTCGGGACCCAGCTTCACGAAGCGCTCCTGTTCACGGCCGACCCGGCGCTCGGCCCGATCTTCGGTATCACGCCGCTGGCGGGCGACCTGCAGGCCGCCCTCACGCGGCCCGAGGGCCTGGCCCTGACCCGCGAAACGGCGCTGCGCCTGTTCGGCACCGCCAACGCGCTGGGCAAGACGGTGCGCGTGAACGACGAGGTGCTGCAGGTGCTGGCCGTGATCCCGGACCTGCCGGCCAACAGTACGCACAAGTGGGATGTGCTGACCGGCCCGCTCAGCCGCGCTCGCGCGCCGGAGGACCGCGCGCTGCACCCGTCCGAGCAGGGGCGCGGCCACGTCTTCCTGAAGCTGCGGCCGGGCGCCGATGTCGCGCGCCTGGAAGCGCTGCTGCAGGATGCGGTGATGGCCCTGCCCGTGAACCGGCGCTTCCAGGACGGTCCCATGGGCCGCGCGCTTGCCGGGCCGGGCGTCGAGGAGAGGCTGGTCTCGCTGCGCGACGCCTACTTCGACCCGGACCTGGCCAGCGGCAGGAACGCGCGCAACTACGGCCAGCGCGACAGCACGCTGGCGCTGGCCGGGGTCGCGCTGCTGATCCTGGCGCTGGCGATGACCAACTGGATCAACCTGGCCACCGTACGCACCCTGCACCGCCAGCGCGAGATCGGCATGCGCAAGGTGCTGGGCGCGACGGCGCCGCGCGTCGCCGGCCAGTTCGTGGCCGAGTCGGTGCTGGTCGCACTGCTGGCGACCGGCGCCGGCATCCTGCTCGCCTGGCTCCTGCTGCCGCTGTTCGCCGACCTGGTCAACCGCGAGCTCGAGGGCTTCTTCACGGCCGGCCGGCTGGCGCTGGCGCTGCTGCTGGGCGTGGCCGCGGGTATCGCGGCCGGGCTCTACCCGGCCTGGACCGCCCTGCGGGTGCGCCCGTCGACGGTGCTGGCGGGGCGCGACAGCAGCAGCGAGACGACAGCCAACCTGTGGGTGCGGCGCACATTGACCGTGCTCCAGTTCGCCACGGCGATGGCCCTGGGCGGCATCACGGTGGCGGTCGGCTGGCAGACCTGGTATGCGACCGGCGCCGATCCCGGCTTCGACCCGGCCGGCCTGACGCTGCTGCACATGCCGAAGGCCACCGACGAACAGGTGCAGGGCTTCGTGCCGGCCGTGGCGCGCGTGCCGGGCATCGAGGGATCGGCGGTGTCGGCCGAGGCGATCGGGCGCGACGCCAACAAGATCACCGGCGGCTACGAAACGCGCGACGGCAAGCAGCTGAAGGTCGAGATCAAGCGGGTGTCGCCGGAGTTCTTCGACCTGTACGGCATCCGCCCCAGCGCCGGACGTTTGTTCAGCGCCAAGCGCGACGGGCCGAAGTCCAGCGTCATGGTCTTGAACATGGCGGCGGTCGAGGCGCTGGGTTACCGCAGGGCGCAGGACGTGCTGGGCAAGATGCCGTTCGCGGCAGGAGCAGGCCAGGACGGAGGCGACCTGGTCGTGGTCGGCGTGGCGCCCGACCTGCGCCACCACTCGATGCGCGAGCGCCCGGGGCCGATCGTCTACCTGCTGACGGATGCGGACAGCGTCGTCACGGTGCGCACAAAGCTTGACCAACAGGCGCTGGCGCGCGCGATCGAACCGGTCTGGCGCCAGTACTTCCCGAACGGGATCATGATGATGCAGAGCGCGGCCAGCATCTTCGGCGAAAGCTACCGCCAGGACCTGCGCATGCTGAAGATCCTCGGCGCCGCCAGCCTGGTGGCCCTGGCCCTGGCCGCCTTCGGCATCTACGTGCTCTCGGCCTATACCGTCCAGCGCAGCCGGCGCGAGATCGTGATCCGCAAGCTGTACGGCGCCAGTAACGGCGCCATCGCACGCCGCCTGGGACGCGAGTTCGGGCTGACGGTGGCGGCCGCGGCCGCGCTGGGCCTGCCGGCGGCGGCGATCGCGATCCACCTGTACCTGTCCGGCTTCGCCGAGCACGCGCCGCTCGGGCAATGGCCGCTCGTGGCGGCGCTGGGCCTGGCGCTGGTGGCGGCGCTGGCTGCGACCGCGCGCCACATGATGGCGGCGATGCGCATGAGTCCCGTGCAGGCGCTCAGAGCGTAGCATGCCGTTGGCAAGGGCGTAGGGTGGGCGCTCCGTGCCCACGCGGGCCAACGCACGTACGCAGACCGGCGGTTGACCTTACCCGTACTCGGGGTGCCTGGAACGGGCTCCAACACAACGCGGCGTATTCGTAAGAACACGGCCAACAGGACGTCGCGTTCGCGTGGGCACGGGGCGCCCACCCTACGCCCGAGCGAACCGTTCCATTGAATGGCAGGCAACCGGTCAGGCGGCCAACCCCTCGATGGCGGCAACCGCCTCATCAAGACCCGGATCGCCGTTGAAGTTCGCGGCCACCGCCCTGCACCGCCCCGCCAGGCCCTCGTCGTCGAGCAGGGCCTCGAGCCGCGCCAGCAGGCGGCGCGTGCTCAGGCGCGTGGCCGGCAGGCTCGCCCCCACCCCGAGCGCCTCGACCCGCGCCCCGTTGTCGAACTGGTCGTGCGCGAGCGGCACCACCAGTTGCGCGGTGCCGGCATGCAGCGCCTCGGCGGTCGTGCCGATGCCGCCGTGGTGCACCAGCACCGCCACGTGCGGCAGCAGGGCGCGCAGCGGCACGTACTCCTGCCACAGCACGTGGCACGGCAGTTCCGGCGGCAACTGGTCGCGGTGCGGCGTCAGGAAAATCGCGCGCTCGCCCAGCAGCCGCGCGGCTTCGGCGGCATGCTCGAAGTAAGCGCGCGCCTGGCGGTTGCCGGTGCCGGGCGTGAACACGAGGGGCCTGCCGCCCTGCCCCAGGAAATGCAGCAGCTCGGGCGACAGCGCGGCCTGCGGGTCCGGGTCGTACAGCGGAAAACCCGCCTGCAGCAGCGGCTGCGGCCAGTCCGGCTGGATGGGTGCGAACCAGGGCGGAAACAGCACGATCGACAGATCGGCAATCGAGAAGATGGTGTCGATCAGCGCCGCCACCGGGGCCAGCCCGGCCCGGCTGCGCGCCGCGTTCACGCTGGGGAGCGCGATCGGGTCGATGAAGCGCGCGCCGAGGCCGCGCCACAGGCGTCGCCGCACCCCATGCGGCACCCAGCGCGGCACGCGCCACGGGCCCAGCATCAGCGGGTCGTGGACGGTCGGCAGGTTCGATGGCGCCAGGAAGGCCGCGGCGATGCGCAGGCCGGGCCGCGCCGCCCGGCACAGGTCGGCTTCGGGCAGCGCCAGCGGGTGCACGAGCATCGTGCATTGCTCGTCAAGCGGCAGCGTGCGCAGGAAGGCCGGCACCTCGGCCATGGCGGGACGGGTCGCCTCCCAGACGATGCCGAAGCCGCGGGTCGGGTGCCACAGGTCGGGATGGTCGAGCACCGCCGGGTCGGCCGGCAGGCCGTGGAAAGGCAGGCCGGCGGCGCGCACGAAGGGTTCGTGCTGGACCGGGCCGAGAAAGCTGATGCGGTGGCCCGCCTCGCGCAAGGCAAGCGCCATGCGCATGAAGGGAAACAGGTCGCCCGCCGAGCCGATCGTGACCAGCACGACGTGCATCGCTGCATCCGGTCGGCGGGCGGCGTCCATCTCGGCGCAAGCCTCCTAGGGAATCAGGCGCTCGGCGCGCAGGCGCGCGAACAGGTCGAAGAAGGAGTCGTCGGTCGCCTGCCAGGCGGAAAAGCCGAGCCGGCGGCTGTTGGCCATGTCGGTCATCACCTCCAGCGGGCGGCCGAGGTCGAGGTCGGTGTGCCAGGCGGAGGCCAGGCGGTCGAGGTCGGGCTCGGCCAGGCCGTGGCGCTCGGCGATCTCGCGCCAGAGCGGGCCGTCGTTGGCCATGGCCGCCTCCAGGGGCTGCATCTGCCCGTTGTAGCCGGCCGCTTCCACGCCGAACCACTCGGCCAGTTTCGGCCACAGCCAGCTCCAGCGGAACACGTCGCCGTTGACGATGTTGAAGGCTTCGTTCTTGGCGGCGTCGGTGTCGGCGGCCCATACCAGCTGTTTGGCGAGCATGCGGGCGTCGGTGACGTCGGAGAGGCCCTTCCACTGCGCCTCGGAGCCCGGGAACTGGAAGGGGCGCCCGGTTTCCTTGCAGATGCTCGCATACACGGCCAGCGTAGTGCCGAGGTTCATCGCATTGCCGACGGCCAGGCCGATGACGGTGTGCGGGCGGTGGATGCTCCAGCTGAACCGGTCGCGCGCGGCGGCGGCATAGACTTCGTCTTCCTGGGCGTAATAAAAGTTTTCGAGCGGCAGGCGCGGCTGGCTTTCGCGCAGTGGCGTATCGGGCAAGGTGCCGGAGCTGGCATAGGCCTCGAACGGTCCCAGATAGTGCTTCAGGCCGGTGACGAGGGCGACGTGGCGCACGCTCTTTTGCGGCGACAGCGCGTCGAGCAGGTTGCATACCAGGGCGGCGTTGACGTGGATGTTGGCCTGCTCGGTGTCCTGGCGCATCCAGGTGGTGATGAAGACGTGGGTGGGCGCGATGCCGGCCAGCGCCGTGGACAGGGCCGCCGGGTCGAGCAGGTCGGCGGCGACGTGGCGCACGCCGGGCAGATCCTTCGGCGCCCGGCGCGACAGGCCGACCACGTTCCAGCCTCCGGCTAGCAATTCACGCGCAACATGGTTGCCGCCGATCCCCGTTACACCCACTACCAAAGCGGTTCGTTGCATCTGATAAATCCTTTGCATTCCGGTCAAAACCCATTCTAACCGGGTGCTGGAAAGCGCGTGCTCGGGTGGCAAAAAGCGCAATCGTGCGCGATTCGTCGCGTTTTTTGTCGCGTTTCTTTCAACGTCGGGTCGTTATTGCTTCCCCGAGTTCCGCCGCGTACTAACGCGTGGAGTCAGGACTCCACCCTACGTTTACCGCGATTCGTAGGGTGGAGTCCTTGTTTAGCACAGAGACATAGGTAACACCTGTCTAGAGACATAGGTAACACTTTTATGATCATTGCACAGCCAACAAATGGAGTGTGCGATGCCCTGGAAAGAGAGTTCCCAAATGTCCTCCA
>NZ_JBSIPX010000036.1:0-6446 GCF_053668055.1 Massilia sp. SYSU DXS3249
TGTGGGTAAGCAACAGCACACCACCCGCCCAGGCACTAGACAACGCATCGAAGTTAGGAATGTACATAGGAATTATCTTTTCCTCAAGAAACGATCACGCAAGGCTTTTTCTACAGCATCGCCGAGCGTAATCGGGTTGTCGGCCACATCGGCGTTTTGCCGCTTTACGTATGCCTCCAGTCCGGCCAAGACCTCAAGCGAGATCGTCACGGAAATCTGTTTCTTGCCCTCAGCCTGGAGGCGTTCACGCTTTGCCCTGGAGCGTTCGGCATTAGTTTTTGGCAAAGGCTTAATACCTGGAAGCTCGCCGGTTACGTTGTCTAGTTTCATAAATTCCCCCTGGAAAGGCTTTATTGTAACGTGTCATGACACGCAATAGCTAGAACTATTTGTGTCATGACACAACACGCCTACGACCGTTTTTTCCAGGGAGGCCACACCACCAGGAGAACACCAGCGATGTATACGCCCAACAGCACATGCGCGACCCACTCAGGCACCCAGGACGGAAAGAACGAGACATACCAATCCATCATTTGAGCACCCGAGCCGAGAGGATTAACACCAGGTCTGTTTTCGTATCCTGGGAGGACTTGGCACGCCAGGTCGAAGGCAGGAACGAAAAGCCAGCCGAGGACGCCACCGACTTTGTATCGTTCAGGCCACCAATGACCAGCACTTCACCATCACCGGCAGAGACGGAGGTTCTCACTTGCCGCTTGACCAGGGTAGGCGACCCGGCCACGCCCGTTGTAGTGGACTGGAAAGACGACACCTGACCATCGACAGCCAGGGAGAGCCGACCCGATCCCAGGACACGCGGAAGAACGTCCAGGATCACGCCAGAGGGCCTATAAACCACGTTCTGCACAGGGTTCCCCCGGTTGTCCGTCGATGAGCTACCAATCGTCGGTGTTTCATCGCCCACGGACAGCAGCAGTTTTGCAGCATCGTCGCCGACAACGCGAGAATTGCTGACCTGCTTGAATCGCCCATCCGAGGCCAAAGCCTGGAGAACCAATTCGTAACGGCCACCGGCAATGCTCACGCGGCCTTGATCCGTCGCCACAGACAGCCCTGGAGCCGCCTGGAGGGCCGAAGCGAGCAGGGACAGACCCGACACCCCGCCGCCGTTCGTCGTGACCTCTACGAAGCTTGCAGACACCTCAACGACCTCTGCGCGAATGTCCAACTGTTCAACCAGGCGTTCCAATGCCTTGAGCTTCGGTTTTGGTGCCGACAAGGCCAGGCGATTACCACCGGCCACACGCGCAACCGGCTGACCCACAACCGCATTGACCGCCTCAACCAGGAATTCCGGCGACCGGTTCACGGCCTTGACCACCTTGAATTCGGGTTCCTGGACGACTGGAGGCGGCGCCAGGGTTTCACCAGGCCGAGCCGGAGCACCAGGCGCCGGCGGCAATTCGGCCGGCACGGCTGAAGCGGACTCCAGGAAGAACACCCCGTTACGCTCGACAGACCGGATTCCCTGGGATAACAGCACCTGGTCGACGAACGGCACAAGCTTGCTTTGATCCAGGGCTTTTACATTGATGCTGACCTTCTTCCCCATGTTCACCAGGTCAGCCGACACCACGTAATCACGCTTGAGCAGATCCCGGTAAGTGAACTGTGCGAAGTCCACCAACGGAACAGCGGAAAAAGCGAACGACACAGGCGCAGCCGTGGCCGAGCTGGAGACGAACGCGAAAGACGCAAACAGGGACACAAACAGGCGGCGCATCATCGCTGAACCCCTTTCACCAGGAGACTTTCATCGACCTGCGCTTCGTACTCGCCCAGGTGGTTTATCGAAAAAGAGCGCGGCTTCACATAGCGACCGTCCGACAGGATCACATGCACATCGCCGCCATTGCGGATAAAACCCAGGGAAGTAATCACCGGGCCAATTACGGTTTTCGTCCCAACCTGCGCGACTGGTGGAGGTGGAGGCGGAGGCGATGCCAGCAACGTATTGCCGAGAACGCCCAGGAGAACGCCCAGGGCCAGGGCCAAAGCAAGGAATTTAGTCATGTGAGGATGCGGAGGTTTCAGGGGAGCCGCCCGAGGCTTGACCAGGGCGTGATCGAGGACGCCAGGACGCACCGGGCCGACGAATTGCGGATCGACACCGGTACGAGCCGACAAATGCCAGGGAGACAGCAGGCAATGCGTTCCGTGAGGGTAGTTGTCACTAAAAACTTGGGTGGTGTTGTACACCTTGTTCAAGTCATCGCCCCGAAATGTCCAGCGATCCGCCACCAGGGCATCGGGATTGGAACCCAGGCGAACAACCCCGATATGCAGCCGAGGCAGATTGCCCTTCAATGCCCCCGCGGTGACGCCCTGGACGACATCAGACACCAGGGGAACGCGCAACCGATCCAGGCGAGTAAAGCGAACCACGTACTCAAACAAAGCTTCCCGAAGCTGCTTATCAGCCTGGTTGATGTTCTGCATGATGAAATACACGTCCCATCCGTATTTCCGAGCATGGATCATCCATTCCAGCAGGTCAGCACGGCCCTTATCGGCATACGTCCGGGTATTCAACCAGGAGCCGCATTCATCCAGGAACAACGCCCCGTTGTGCTCCTCTCCGAAACCATCGAGCAATTGCATGTCGGTCGGTGCGAAGCCCTTTAGCCCGTCTTTAGTCTGACGAATATCAGTAGTGAACTTCACAAAGGGATTGCCCGAGCCGAGCATGTACAAATCCGTTGCAGTTGGCTTATCAGGCACGCGGATATATGAAGCCCTGGAGCGTTCATTATCCATGTGTTCCATAAACACATCCATATTGCCCGCAACGCGCTTCCCTGCCCGCAGATATTGGCGAGCAACGTGCATAGCGCCCTTGCCCTTGCCAGAACCGAGCTTTCCGGTAATCGCGTAAACCGCCATTCTTAGCCCCCAATAATCACGTTAATAGCTTTTTTCTTGATTACATAAAGCTGGCACGCAACCCAGACAGTCATATAACAAGATGCAGCCGTAGCGGTAACGCCATTCCAGGCAATACCGAGTCCCATGGAAAAGCCAGGATGCGAACCCGAAATACCGGACTGGATATTGTCGGCGCAAATCCCGCTGATACAAGAAAACGCCAGGGAGACAAGCCCGGCAATGGCCGCAAAGGAAACCGACCAGGCAGCCAAACGCGCCGCTTTTTCCGCGACCATAAACCGGCCCAGGAAAGCAAACACCGCACCGAACAACGTGGACATAAAACTAGCAAGTAGAGGCATATTAGGCTTTCAAAGCAGATTGGACTTCACGAATACAACCATACAGCGCGAGCACCGAAATAACAGCACCGAAGAATTTCGCAAACAAATTCACCGAGTCGCAAATGTTCACGTCAACCAGGTTCCCGCTAAGCGGATTAGGCACCTTGGGATTCACGCAAGCCGTGCCATTAATCGCAGGCATCCACCCCTTGAGGCCGGTTGACCCTTCCGTGATCCCGGAGACAGCCGTAACGCCCTCGGCAATCTTGGTCTTTTGCGCCGCCAACTGGTCATCTCCAGTCGGGGCCGTGGCCGTAATCGGAGCCGTGAGCGCATCAAGGATTTTCTGTTGCGTCGCTTCCCGGTTGTAATCCTTCGGCAAAGGCTCCGCAGCCGGTTTATCTGGATTCGACAGCGGAGGATTAGCCGGAGGATTAACAACCGAATCAGGCGCAGGAGCTACAGGCGCATTGGTAATGTTCGTTGTTTGATACGTGACATTGGTCACATTGTTAGTAGTGGTGGTGGTAGTCGTCGTGGTAGTCGGATAGCTGATTTGCGTATTTCCCAGGGTATTTCCTGTGACCTGGGGAGTTACTTTCGTCTCGGTCTTGGTTTCTATCCGGTCCGTACTACCATCGGGGTTCGCTTTCGTGGTGACGGAAGTTTCAGGCGCACCAGTAACAGGCGACGCCGTAACCGTTACCGGGTCATTCTCATTAAAAACCGCGATCCCATCCGAGCGCATTTGTTTATAGATTGCATCCAGGCGCGCAGGGTTATTGGTCATTGCCTTTTCCAGGGAATCGCCTAATCCGCTTTCGGTAGCTGGAGCCATCGGCCCAGGATTAGCGCAATACGTGCGCCCGGTAGCATCCGTCCTGGTGAGCGTCCCAGCTGGACATGCATCAGGCTTGATATAACTAATTGCCCACCTGGTCGCGCAGCCGCCATATTGATCGATATACGCGCCATTTTCCGATCCAAAAGCAGCCTTAAAAGCCCTCTTGCACGCCTCCAAGGGACTCCAGCCCCAATGCGTTGTATTGAAATTGACGTAATACCCGCCGAGCGCCTGATTATCAGGATAAGGCGCAGGAACATCAGGGCCAGGCATACAGAAGAAATCGGGAGGTGGACAGACTTTGACACCATATTGATCCGCTACCCAGGGCAAAACCATCGTAGCGATGCCGACAAAAGAACCGACCTTCATAGCCTTAGCGGCGATCCCGGCAAAGCGACCAGGGCCGAGCGTCGATTGCGCGGCAATGGGAATACTCAGGCCAGGCTTCCCGGCCAGGCCGACACCGCCCTGACTGGCAACCGTAACGCCGGTCCCGGTCGTGGTATGCGTCGTAACTCCAGGAGTTCCCTGGATAATCGAGTTAATAATTTTGTTCGTGTTGTAGAAGGAAGCATTGCCGATACTAGGCGCGGCACCAGCTCGGCCAGCACTACACAACAGAACCGCCACCAGGGCGAGGAAGCTACAGAGTTTCGTCATCCGATCACCTAACAGGGGACACAAACAAAAACGCCCCCCAGGCGGGAGGCGTCAAGACCGACCGAGCGCGAATTACTTCGCTGCGCCGAAAGCCTTCTTCATCATCTTGATGCCCCAGAAGCCACCGGCGACCAGGACAGCGACGCCGAAAGCGGCCGTGATGTAGGTAGTGGCCTTGCCCGACAGGTCGGTGATGGCTTGCACGCCCAGATCGGTTTCAGCGGTCTGTGCCATTGCGAAAGGAGCCGACAGGGCCAGGACGGTTGCCGAAGCGACAGCGCGACGAGCGCCGGTTTTGATGTTTTGCAGGTTCATTTGAAGTCCCTAGTTTTTGTGCCTACGATAAAACCCGGTGCGGCGAAACCGGGAGTGCAACGAAATTAGTCCAGCGATTCAATGGCTTTTCGGCCAATTCGGATCAAAGACCCGGCACCGTATCCCAGGCCAAAAGCCGCGAGACAGGTTGTAACCGCCATAGTCAGAGTTACAGTCAATTCGACCTCCAGCGACGCGCCACGAAGGCCACAAACTTAATCACGCCGACGAAGGCAAAGACCCCGAAAACAATCGGAGCGTTGGCACGGATGAGAGGCCAGAAATCAGGCATTCATCACCTCTGTTGTCCAGCGATCCAACCGAGGGCAAAACACAGGACGGCGGCAATAGCCAGCCAAGCGCCCGGTGTCATCTGTTCCATTACGCAGCCTTAGCCACCGGAGCCGGGGCGAAGATTTTCGGGGTGGAGACGAAGCGGAAGCCGACGATGGTTGCCGCCAGGGCGTTACCCTTGCCAGGACGCATCTTGACCTCGGTTTCAAACAGCGAAGGCAGCTCGAACTTCATGATCTCGGCGAACACTTCCGGCTCGACCATCACCTTCATCGGCTTGCAACCGCGCTCTTTTTCGTTGGCAACGCGGTAATCATTCGACAGCCAGACCTGATGCAGTTTTTGCACCACGCCATCACCATCGGGAATTTCGTATTTGTCAGCAGACAGGATCAGAGCAACATCGGTCATTTTCAACCTCGTAAAAGTGTGAGATTCGGGTGAGATTTGTTAGTACAGACCGCCCCAAAACCCGGCCTGATGGGCAGAATATAATTCCCGCCGTTAACACTGTCAATGCCCATTGACAACGACCGATAATGAGAACCACGTTAGATTTCTTGAATGAAGTGGTCGCCAAGCACCGAGCCGAAATCACCAGCGATAGCGCCCTGGCACGGTTTCTAGGAGTGACGCGACAGGCAATCCACCAGTACAAGCAGGGCCAGAACATGAGCGTTCTTGTGGCCCTGAAAGTAGCTAAAATCCTGGGAATTCACCCTATGGAGACTGTTGCAGCCACGCTACACGCGCAAGCCGCAACCGAGGAAGAACGAAACTTTTGGCTCCAGGTATACCAGGAGCACGGACGCTAGAACGGTATGTAGTCCGACGACCCCATGAGCGTATCCAGGTAGAGCGACACAGCCTCACACCCGCCGTTTTCCGCAAGCTCCAGGATGATCTGGCGAACCTCGTATTTTTGATGCAGGACACAACGCCACTGTGCACCGGTAATGCGCAGCAATTCCCGAGCATCCTCAGCTTCCTCAACGGCCAGTTCCTCATCGGTTTTTTGCTCGATGCCGAACAACTGTTTCAGCCCATCGGACCAGATAATCTGACGCTTGCCAAAAAACGCATTGGCGAACTGGACG
>NZ_JBSIPX010000037.1:0-3572 GCF_053668055.1 Massilia sp. SYSU DXS3249
AATCACTGACCGAAGTCAGCGGCACCTTCATCAAACGCCCACACTTATCGACTGTTAATTGTTAAAGAACTTATTCCGTACTGCCTTGCTGCGCTCTGCGAATCGTTTTGTTCGTCAGCAGCAGAGAGATGAGATTATGCAGTGTTTCGTTTGCATCGTCAACCTCTTTTTTTCCTCTTCGTCGCTGCTTGTCACTTAACTACTTGATTTCGTTAACCTTTGAAGCCCGGCGCCGAAGCGGACGCGAATCATATCAAAAGCGGTTGCAGCGCGCAAGGCTCCTGAGCGCTGCGGTCTTTTCGCCGGCCGGCTGGTCAGGGAGCGCTCACGCACTCGCGTGCGTCGCACCCGACTTCCTGCTGTTCGGACTGGTACTCCGGCGAGGAGAAGCTCGGCCCGCCCAGGTGCGAAATGTAGAGTCGCCTTTGGCTCATCGATATCAACACCCGGTGATGCCGCAGGAAGTCCGCACCCAGTGCCATCATCTCTCCCGAGAGCGTGAGGTCCGTGATGCGGATGACTGCATTTTGAACACGGTAGGGGCCGATCGACATCTCCGCAACCGGGACGCGCCACACGCGTTGCACCTTGTCGCGCCAACCGACAATGCTGTCCTCTTCCACTGCCCCGGGCGATTGCGGCGAGATCCCGAAGCGCGCCGCCGTGTGCAGGTCCAACAGGGTCATGGAGTTCGAGGTCGCGAAAATCGTATCGATCTCCCCGCCGTTGATCTTCACCTTGAACCACGGGCGGAAGTCTTTTCGCAGCTGGTCGATTTCGAAGGGAACCACATGGGCGGCCGGATCCCAGGTGGCAAGAAACGATTTCCGGCAGCCCTTCGGATTCGTGAATTGCAGCTGCTTGCCGGCCCACCAGATGTCGACGTCGTTGCGTGCCAGATAATCCGCACCCAGGCTGGCGGCGATGTCGTCTTTCGCGTCCAGCACCGAGAAGTAGCCTTTTCCACGGAGGGGCCCCACCGTCAGGCTCGGAATGTTCGCAATGAAAATCGTCTGTCCGATGGAATTCGTCTCCGCGCTTCGCACGGGGATACCGAGTTTCTCCATGGCTGGGCGGTAGAGCATCGTCACCCGGCTCTCGGTATCGACCGACAGGGAAACGGGTTGATCGGCAATGGTACCGGGAATGGTCGGGCCCTCGTCTCCGCGCGCGAAGGTAATCGGGAGTACGGTCGGGGTGCCGATGACGCACCCGGCTTCGATGCCCCTCTGTGCGAGCGCGGATGCGGCCGGGAACATCAGTATGGAGAGCAGGAAGGCGAAGCGGCGCGGAGATTTGATCGAAGGTGTCGGCATGGTGGTCGTAAAAAGGCGAAATGGAGCAGCGGTTCGTTATGGTTTTGCGGCGGACACTGCCGCACTTGAAGTGCGGCCGGCGTCCGCAATGGTTTTCGCGGGGATGTGCTTGCCGAGGAATTCCAGCAGCGTTTCGTAATAAAGGATCTGGTTCCTTACATAGCGGAGGCCGTGCCCTTCTTCATCGAAGGCGAGCCAGGTCACCGGCTTCTGCGCTTGCTCGAGCGCGTCCCGCATCTTTTTACTGTGCGATATGGGCACACGTGTGTCGTCTTTCCCGTGCATGAGCAATACCGGCGCCTGGATGCGCGCGGCGTGTTTCAGCGGCGAGACCGGGTCGAACAACTGGGGGCTCATGGCCTTGTCCCCGACGCGGTGCATCAGCATCTCCCGGCTGACCTTATTGAATGTCCTGTCTGACCAGTCGGAGAACATGTATGCGATATCCGTCACGCCGGCGAAACTGACCCCGCATTTATACAGTTCGGGCGTTTTCACCAGTCCCCACAGGGCGGCGTATCCGCCATAGCTCGCGCCGACGATACAGATCCGCTGCGGATCAGCCTCACCCGTGCGGATGAGGTGACGGACGCCGTCGCTGATATCGTCCTGCATTGCCTTTCCCCATTGGCCGTAGCCAGCCTCCTGGAACGCGCGCCCGAAGCCGCTCGATCCCCTGAACTGCGGCTGGAACACCAGATAGCCTCGGTTGGCCAGCAGCTGGACCTCGGCATCCCATTCCCACTGGTTGCGATCGACAGGGCCGCCGTGGATCAGCACAATCATCGGTGCGGCACCTGCCGATTTTGCCGGACGGGTCAGATAGGCAGGAATCGATGTCCCATCGCCGGCGCGGTAGGCCATCATTTCCATTGGGCGCATTTTCGCCGGATCGATTCCCGGTATGACTTTCCCGATGGTGACCAGCGTCTTCTTCGCGATGTCGAACAGATACCAGGTGCCGGGATCGACGTCCGCCTGGGAGCGGATCAGCACCGAACGCCGGGGGTCGCCGGACAGGATATTCAGGCGATTTGGCAACAAGACGTCGACCTGCTTTTGCATGGCCGCCCAGGCAGGATCGAACCAGACCTGTTGCGGCAACATGCCGCCCGTCGCGACATAATCGAAAGCGGTTTTATCGATACCTTGCCAGGACAGGATATCCTGCGACGGATGACCTGCCAGGAGTTCGGTCTGACGTCCCTGCGCGATGTCGTAATTGAACAGCGCATAGGTGTCGCGGCCAATACGGGAGTTAATGACGAGCGTGCCGGGCTCGTCGGGCACATACACCGGCGTCCAGTACTCGTCGGTGATGCTGAATTCCGCAAGCTTGACCCATGTCTCCTTATCGGCCCGCCTGTACCAGTTGGCCACCGTCGACGCATCCTTGAAGAAGGGAGAGTTCAGGAGAGTGATCGCGCGCAGGTTGCCATGGGGGTCAAACGCGCGCCGAACGACTTTACCGGGCGGCCGCCAGAACTTCGTACATTCCGCCGTGCGCGCATCGCACCTCGCAATGTGGTCGTTGGCGGAATCCTTCATCACGATGAGCTGGCCTGCGTTTTCGCCCATTTCGACCCGGCCGAGAATCGACTCGCCGAGCGTGCGCAGCTTCTTGCCCTGCAGGTCCATGGATTCGGCATCGAAACCGTAATCGATGCCGAGCACGTCGTTACCTGCCCAGGTGACGTCGCGCGGCGCCTTGTAGTAGCTCCAATAGCCCTTCGAAACACGCCCGCTTTCCCCCAACTGGCTCACCGCCAGTGTTTCGGTATTCACCAGGATCAGGCCGTGATTGGTTCCATCAAAGAGGATTGCCGCGATATGCCGGCCGTCGGGCGACAAAGTCGCTTTCGTCATGCCCGATGGATCAGTCAGTTCTTCCAGAGTCAGCGACTGCGAGAAAGCCGGCGTGGCGGCACATATTGCGCAAAGAAGGAGGAGGGAAAAAGATTTCATGCTACAGCCCAGTATAGTTACTGAACTATAACAAGATTTTCTTACTAAAAATCAATTAGTAGAATGGCGGCGTCGGGTGGGGCATCCATGCCAAACTCACGCGTTTCACCGCCCGATCACCCGGCGGCGTCGCTCCCAGGCCAGGGAACCGACGAACCAAACTTCCAAATGCAAAAAACCCCGCAGAGATCACTCTGCGGGGTTTTGCTTATAACTAGCCTGACGATAACCTACTTTCACACTGGTTGCAGCACTATCATCGGCGCAAAGTCGTTTCACGGTCCTGTTCGG
>NZ_JBSIPX010000038.1:0-3036 GCF_053668055.1 Massilia sp. SYSU DXS3249
TCACCCGTTCGCCACTCGCCACCAGACCGAAGCCCGTGCTGCCGTTCGACTTGCATGTGTAAAGCATGCCGCCAGCGTTCAATCTGAGCCAGGATCAAACTCTTCAGTTCAATCTCTGTTTGTTGACTCTTTCGAGTCATCCGCATTACTGCGGAGTCGCTCACTCAAAATACTGACCGCTACCTCATTGCTGAGATAACGTATTTCTTTTGTGCGAACATTTGATATTTTAAGTAATCAAGACCGAAGTCTTGGCACCTTCATCAAACGCCCACACTTATCGACTGTTAATTGTTAAAGAACTTTGGGCTCCCGCCGAGGGCAGTACTGCCTGCTGCTTGTCGACAAATCGTTTTGTTTGTCAGCAGCGAAGAAGTGAGATTATGCAGTGTTTCGCTTAACTCGTCAACCCCTTCGTTTTTTCACCACGCTGTTCGTAGCGCACCGTCGACACCGCCAACTACTTGATTTCGTTGGCTGTTTCGCAGCACTACTGCAGCGGGAGGCGCATTATAGCGAACCCCGGCGGCGTTCCGCAAGTACCTTGTCCGTGGTTTTTTCGGCTCATCGTCAACGCAGCCATGTGCTGCTGATAGCTGGCCGTCCCGACGTCGCCGCTCCGCGATACCGCTTTCGGGCTTGCCCATCCAACGTCCAGTGCAGCGTGGACTGCCTGCCTCATCCCTACCCCATCAGACAAAGACCGTTGCATGTCACTTTTTGGCTTATCCATTAGGAAAATCGACCGTTATGAGCGCTAGCGTACAGAGCAGAATGTGCCAAAAGGTAATAATTCCTGTCGGAAGCTCGCTGAGGCATGCGGACTTCGATGGTTTCGACCGTCGGCATGAACATGCGAGCGGTTCGAAAATGGCATTCGATATGAAAGTGCGATTGAGATTTTGAAACGCTACATAACCGTATTCGCCTGCTCTGCCGGGTTGCCGGGCTTTGTTCCGAGCTCTGGCAACTGCGGCTTCCACATTCCTGGTCCACGCCTCCCTGCAGTGAAACCGATCGGCCTAGCGGCTCGCCCGTCGGTAACGATCGGCGCCTTGCAGCCAGGTGGTTCAATCCGGCTCGCGTTGCGAGACTGGTTCGCGGCATGAGGTACGGCCGGGCCCGGACATCAGATATCTCTGCTGTCCATGCGACCGTTGCATCTCGGCCTGCGTCCAAGTCATTGTCGCAGCCATGACCGGCGCGCTCCATAGGTAGACGGACTATTGTCCTTACGCTGAATAACAACCCAGCACCACGTAACCTTCCCATTTAAAGAAAAACAGCATTATGAAAACTTCGAGCAAACTCGCCGCATTGATCGCACTGGCCTGCGCAACCATGATGAGCGCCCAGGCGCAAGACGCCACGACGGCACAGACCAATTCCGGTTTCGTGAATCCTGACTGGGCAAACAGTGCCTGGTATGTGGGTGCCGGCGTCGGCCAGTCGCGCGGCGATATCCCTAGCCGCCAGGTCCGCGGCCTGACCACGGGCACGCAGACGGTCACCGGCTTTACCGAAGACACCCGTGACGTCGGCGGCAAGCTGTTCATCGGCAAGCAACTGAGCCGCCACTTCGCTATCGAAGCGTCGTACTACGACCTGGGCGAGTTCACCTACCGCGCTACGACGACCGGCAATGGCGTCCTGGCTGGCGAAACCGAATTGCGCGGCGGCGCCCTGGACCTGGTTGCCCAACTGCCACTGACCCAGCGCCTGTCACTGCTCGGTCGCGGTGGTCTTCACTACACGAAGGCCACCACCAGCTTCACCGGTAACCGCCTGAACGCCCTGAGCAATCCGAACCCGCCAAATGAAGGTCGACGCGGCGGCAAGTTTGGCGTCGGTATCGAATACAAGTTCAGCGAAGCCCTGGCTGTGCGCGCTGAAGTCGAGCGCATGCGCCTCGTGACCGATGCCGCCGGCAACCGTGGCGATGTCGACTTCGGCACCCTGAGCCTGGTCTACAAATTCGGCCGCCCAGCGGCAGTCGCTTACGTTGCACCAGTCGCTGCCGCACCAGTGGCCGCACCAGTGGAAGCACCAGTAGCAGCACCGGCCGCACCAGCACCGGCGCCGCAGCCAGTGTCGGAAAAGGTATCGTTCGCGGCCGAGGCGCTGTTCGACTTCGACAAGGCCATCGTCAAGGAAGACGGCAAAGCAGCGCTCGACGACCTGATGGCGAAGCTGCAGGGCATGAACACCGAAGTGATGATCGCCGTTGGCCATACCGACTCGGTCGGTTCGAATGCCTACAACGACAAGCTGTCGCTGCGCCGTTCGGAAGCCGTCAAGGCCTATCTGGTCTCGAAAGGCCTGGACCCAGCGCGTCTGTACACGGAAGGCAAGGGCGAAACCCAGCCGATCGCCGACAACGCGACCGCCGAAGGCCGCGCTAAGAACCGTCGCGTGACAATCGAAGTGGTCGGTACCCGTACCGTCACCAAGTAATCGGTCTTCGCACCAGAAAAACCGCCCGGCGCAGGCCGAGGCGGTTTTTTTTCGCCTGTGTACTGCACGCGCAAGTAGATGGATCGCTAACGGAACCGTTATGCCGGGCCGCTGTCAGAGGTAAGTCAGCCGCGCAGATGCGGGACATGAACATGCCAGAACTGGGGGGCACTTGTTCACCCGACGTTCGTTAATCGGGGGGACTTGACGGTGACAAGTGCTTGCCCAGTCTGACCGGGGCGCGAACTTGCCGGCGCAACCGGATATTTGCGGGGTATCGCCGGCTGGTTGAACGTGAAGCAGGCGTCGAGGTTCGGGCTCGGAGAATTCGCCGGTATAGCCGTCCACCCGACGGGAACAGTGCAAAATGTAGGGTGGTGGCATGGATGCCGGGGGCATCCATACCACCCCGCGCGTTTCATCGTGATCATCCGGCGGCGTATAAACCAAATCGATCACAAGACAAATCGGCCGCCCAAACGCAAAAAACCCCGCAGAGATCACTCTGCGGGGTTTTGCTTATAACTAGCCTGACGATAACCTACTTTCACACTGGTTGCAGCACTATCATCGGCGCAAAGT
>NZ_JBSIPX010000039.1:0-1690 GCF_053668055.1 Massilia sp. SYSU DXS3249
CACCGTCTGAATTTCGTGTACGGGGCTATCACCCGCTATGGCGCTTATTTCCAGAAGCTTCCACTATTCAATCGACTATCACGTACAGGCTCATCCCATTTCGCTCGCCACTACTTTGGGAATCTCGGTTGATTTCTTTTCCTGCAGCTACTTAGATGTTTCAGTTCGCCGCGTTCGCTTTGCATGCCTATGTATTCAGCATGCAATGACCTAAAAGGCCGGGTTTCCCCATTCGGAAATCTGCGGATCAAAGTGTGTTTGCTCACTCCCCGCAGCTTATCGCAAGCTACTACGTCCTTCATCGCCTGTAATCGCCAAGGCATCCACCATGTGCACTTATTCGCTTGTCCCTATAACGTTAGCCTCTGGTTGACACCAGAGAGCGGTCATAGAAATAAGAGTACAGCTTGTTGCAAGTTTGTTGATACCTTTACTACTACCCTAAGTGTGCGATCAAATCATTGCTGACTTAACCTCACGCTTAAAAAAACTTTACTTCTTCCAGATTGTTAAAGAACAAAACTACACTTACCTAAGGCACCAGGCCTTACATAAGCACAGTCTTTTCAACAGTCGATAAGTGTGAGCGTTTGGTGACTGGCCTCTAGGACCGGTGCTACTCTAGAAAGGAGGTGATCCAGCCGCACCTTCCGATACGGCTACCTTGTTACGACTTCACCCCAGTCACGAATCCTACCGTGGTAAGCGCCCTCCTTGCGGTTAAGCTACCTACTTCTGGTAAAACCCGCTCCCATGGTGTGACGGGCGGTGTGTACAAGACCCGGGAACGTATTCACCGCGGCATGCTGATCCGCGATTACTAGCGATTCCAACTTCACGTAGTCGAGTTGCAGACTACGATCCGGACTACGATACACTTTCTGGGATTAGCTCCCCCTCGCGGGTTGGCGGCCCTCTGTATGTACCATTGTATGACGTGTGAAGCCCTACCCATAAGGGCCATGAGGACTTGACGTCATCCCCACCTTCCTCCGGTTTGTCACCGGCAGTCTCATTAGAGTGCTCTTGCGTAGCAACTAATGACAAGGGTTGCGCTCGTTGCGGGACTTAACCCAACATCTCACGACACGAGCTGACGACAGCCATGCAGCACCTGTGTTCAGGTTCCCTTTCGGGCACTCCCCGATCTCTCGAGGATTCCTGACATGTCAAGGGTAGGTAAGGTTTTTCGCGTTGCATCGAATTAATCCACATCATCCACCGCTTGTGCGGGTCCCCGTCAATTCCTTTGAGTTTTAATCTTGCGACCGTACTCCCCAGGCGGTCTACTTCACGCGTTAGCTGCGTTACCAAGTTAATTAAAACCCGACAACTAGTAGACATCGTTTAGGGCGTGGACTACCAGGGTATCTAATCCTGTTTGCTCCCCACGCTTTCGTGCATGAGCGTCAATCTTGACCCAGGGGGCTGCCTTCGCCATCGGTGTTCCTCCACATCTCTACGCATTTCACTGCTACACGTGGAATTCTACCCCCCTCTGCCAGATTCAAGCCTTGCAGTCTCCATCGCAATTCCCAGGTTGAGCCCGGGGCTTTCACGACAGACTTACAAAACCGCCTGCGCACGCTTTACGCCCAGTAATTCCGATTAACGCTTGCACCCTACGTATTACCGCGGCTGCTGGCACGTAGTTAGCCGGTGCTTATTCTTCAGGTACCGTCATTAGCAA
>NZ_JBSIPX010000040.1:0-1528 GCF_053668055.1 Massilia sp. SYSU DXS3249
CTATTGCGTTGAAAAAGTCCGCTTGAGTTCGCGATCTCCAGGACCTGCCACTGTCTAACAGGTGACGGACATGGAGGTTGCAATGATGGGACGCCAGGCAACGAAGCGGGAACTGTTTGTATCGATCAGTCTAGACGAATATGTTCCCGACGAC
Source organism: Massilia sp. SYSU DXS3249 (assembly GCF_053668055.1). Classification (NCBI taxonomy): domain Bacteria; kingdom Pseudomonadati; phylum Pseudomonadota; class Betaproteobacteria; order Burkholderiales; family Oxalobacteraceae; genus Massilia; species Massilia sp. SYSU DXS3249. The sequence continues at coordinate 155 of NZ_JBSIPX010000040.1, forward strand.
CACCTGTTGAGGGCGGTTGACCGTTACCTCGACCTCAGCGAATTTCGCGCAAATCTCGTCGATTCATACAGCCATACCGGCCGGCCATCGATCGATCCCGAGCTGATGGCTCGCATGCTGATCATTGGCTACTGCTACGGAATACGGTCGGAGCGCAGGCTGTGCGAAGAAGTGAGCATGAACCTGGCGTACCGCTGGTTCTGCCGGCTTGGCCTGAAAGATAAAGTGCCGGACCACTCGAGTTTTTCGAAGAATCGGCACGGTCGCTTTCGTGACCACGACGCCTTTCGAAAGCTGTTCGATTCGGTGCTCCGACGCTGCATGGCCGAAGGTTTGGTGCAAGGCGAGGGTTTTGCGACGGACGCCAGCATGATCAAAGCCGACGCCCAGCGGCAACGTTCTTGCCCGGGTAATGCCGGTATCGACTGGGGGGACCCGGAGCAGGCAAGCCGACCAGTGCGCGAATATTTGGCCACGTTGGAACAGGCTAATCCAGTACCGCCAGCCCCGAAAAGGATTTCCTTGACGGACCCGGCATCGACCTGGACTGCTGCTGCCGGGCCGGCTATTTTTGCTTACTCGACGAATTACCTGATCGATTTGAAAGCGGGATTGATCGTCGACGTCGAGGCATCGGCCGTGAACAAAATGGCTGAAGTCGAAGCGACCAAACTCATGATCGATCGCGTCGAGGAAAAGTTCGCCATCAAGCCACAGCGCCTCGTCGGCGATACGAACTACGGCGTTGCTGCAATGCTGGGTTGGCTGGTCGATGAAAAAAGAATCGTTCCGCACGTTCCGGTATGGGATAAATCCGAGCATCACGACGGCACTTTCAGCCGGACTGATTTCTTCTTCGATGCCGAAAACAACCGCTATGTTTGCCCGGCCGGCAAGCATCTTAAGCCGCCTCAGCGTGGTCAAGCGAAAACACCATTGCGCTATCGGGCCAGTCTCAGTGACTGCAAGGTCTGCCAGTTAAAACCGAAGTGCTGTCCCAATATGGTCGCCCGAAAGATCGACCGCAGCCCGCAGGAACCTGCACGCGATGTCGCCCGTGCTATCGGCAAGACCGAGGCATATCGCCAGTCGCGCCGGGAACGAAAGAAGGTGGAAATGCTGTTTGCTCACCTCAAACGTATCCTTAAACTCAGCCAATTGCGCTTGCGTGGCCCGAGCGGTGCGCATGATGAGTTTCTACTCGCGGCAACGGCCCAAAATCTTCGGCGAATGGCCAAAACACTGCTTCAACCGAAACAAAACATGCAGCTAGTAACCAGTTGAGCGAACCCTGCATTGGCTACGTAACGCATTTTTCCTGTAGAGTTACTTCATCAGGAACCTTCTTGCCTAGGAGTTTTTCAACGCAATAGG
>NZ_JBSIPX010000041.1:0-1449 GCF_053668055.1 Massilia sp. SYSU DXS3249
TGAACTGACCCCCAAAAGTTGGACACAACTTTTGGGGGTTTTTCATGACGAAGTACGACGAGCGTTTCAAGCTCGAAGTGGTTCAGGAGTATCTGTCGGGAACTGCGGGCCATAAGCGTGTGGCGGCGTTGCGCAACGTTGCGCCTGCCAGGGTAGCTGAATGGGTCAAGCTATACCGTGCTCACGGAGTCGACGGGCTGAAGAAGAAGTTCAGTCATTACGACGCAGGTTTCCGGCTCGCAGTGGTCCAACGCATGCGCACCGAAGAGCTTTCATACGGACAGGCTGCTGCGCTGTTCAACATCCGCAATCCAGGGTGCATTGGGCGGTGGGAGCGCTGTTATGATGAGGGCGGTTTAGAAGCTTTGGCTCCGCGCAAGCGCGGCCGTCCCAAGAAAATGATTGTCCCGCTCGATAAAAAAACCGAATCGCTACCCGATGCAGCTGGCCGTTCTCATGAAGAGCTGGTCGCCGAGGTGAACCAGTTGCGCATGGAGGTGGCCTATCTAAAAAAGTTACGAGCCTTGGTTCAATCGCAGCAACAGCAGCGAACGACAACACGCAAAAAGCGCAAGTAGTCATTGAACTGAGGCGACACTTCCCTCTTGCGGGCCTACTGAAATTGGCTGGCCTGGCGCGCAGCACTTTCTACTATCAACAGAAAGCAGCTCAGGCGGGCGACAAACATGAGGCCTTGAAAAAACAGATCAGTACGCTCTTCACTCGTCACAAAGGTCGGTATGGTTACCGGCGCGTGACGGCAGCCATTCGTCAGTTCGGCACGAAGGTCAACCACAAGACGGTGCAAAGCCTGATGGGCAAGCTCGGCCTGAAGTCGTTGGTTCGACCCAAGAAGTACCGATCGTACAAGGGAGAAGTGGGACAGGCTGCACCACATGTTCTGCAGCGGCGTTTCGACGCGACAGAGGTCAATCAGAAATGGGTAACCGACGTCACAGAGTTCAACGTCGCGGGCAAAAAACTCTACCTGTCCCCGGTCATGGATTTGTATAACGGCGAAATCGTCGCCTTCGAGACCTCAAAACGGCCAGAGTTTTCTTTGGTCGGCTTCATGCTCAAAAAAGCCCTAAACAAGCTCAGACCAGGCGAACGTCCCATCCTGCATTCTGACCAGGGATGGCAATATCGGATGCCGGCTTACCAGCGAGCCTTGAGGGAAAAGAGCGTTGTGCAGAGCATGTCACGCAAGGGCAACTGCCTGGACAACGCCGCAATGGAAAGCTTCTTCGCTGTGCTGAAGACCGAGTTCTTCTACTTGAACAAATTCAGCAGCGTCGACGAGCTGCAAGCCGGCCTCAAAAAGTATATCCATTACTATAATCACGACCGCATCAAGATGAAGCTAAAAGGGCTGAGTCCTGTCCAATACAGAACCCAGCCCTTAGCACTTCACTAGATCCAACCGTCCAACTTTACGGGGTCAGTTCA
>NZ_JBSIPX010000042.1:0-1377 GCF_053668055.1 Massilia sp. SYSU DXS3249
AAGAGTGAGCAAATTTTGTTGGAAAAATCCTTGAAAGTCAAGGGCGTACCCCTTGACGAAATAATCACAAAGCGGCATGAGGCCGCAACCCTCGGCAGCATCCAGGCCGGAAACCTGGCCCTCCTGGAGAAGCGCGAAGCCCTTCGCGCCGAACGGCTCCGCAATCAAAAAATCCTGAGTACTCCCGAGCTTGTTCGGCAGACCGGCCTTTCTTCGTATGTTCGCCGCCTGGAAAAGACCGCACGCGGCCTGGACGCCACGCACGACGACGCGCAAGCGGCGGCGGGTGGGGTGGCCGGGGCCGCGCTTGGTAACAACACGGAATCACAGGCCGTTTTTCGTGAGTCGATTGACGAAAATACCGGGGAAATTCAACGACTTAGGGTCGTTTCCCGCCGTGGCGAAAACGTGCTGGAAACCGTGTCGGAAACCGGGGCGAATAACGCCCGCGGTGCTCGGTTCAGTGCTCAAACGTCAGCGGCAAAGCTGCTGCACGATGAGCGCACCCCGAAGGGGTCGCAATGGCGTGTCACCGGCTGCACTCGGCGCAAGATCGCCGCCGATGTTTCCGTGTTCTACTCCGGCAAGATCAAGAAGGCCCACTTCGGGGGGCTGATGGTCTGCGGCTCCGTCTGGACCTGTCCGCCGTGTGCTGCAAAGGTGTCCGAGCGTCGCAAGCAGGAAATCGTTTCGGCGACCGACATGCACAAAGCACAGGGCGGCGGGTTGTACCTGGTGACGTTCACCACCTCGCATAAGCGTGATGATGACTTGGGCCGGTGGCTGAAAAAGTTTGCGGCTGCCAAGGTCAAAATGCGCGAGTGGCGCGCATACAAGAATCTGAAAATCGACACGGGCTATGTCGGCGACATTCGCGCCCTGGAGGTCACTTACGGCGATGCGAACGGCTGGCATCCCCATGAACACGGCCTCTGGCTCACGGCTAAGCCGTTGTCGGCTCGCAAGCTGGAAGCGATGCGCGCTGAGTTGTTCACCCTCTGGCGTCGTGCCTGTGTTGCTGTCGGCCTGCCGCCACCGAATCGCAAGCGGGGCGTAGACGTTCGTTTCATGGAATCGTCGGCTGAGTACGTCGCAAAATTCGGCCGGGAACCTCGTTGGGGCGCTGGTGCCGAGCTGGCCAAGCAACACATCAAAAACGGCAAGGTGGCTAGCATGTCGCCGTTCGATCTGCTGCGCAGGTATCACGAGGGCAGCGACGACGCCTCACACAAGCGGTTCGGCGCTCTGTTCGTCCAGTTCGCCAATGCGTTTTTTGGCAAGCGTCAGATTATCTGGTCCGATGGGCTGAAACAGTTGTTCGGCATCGAGCAAAAAACCGATGAGGAACTGGCCGTTGAGGAAGCTGAGGATGCTCGG
>NZ_JBSIPX010000043.1:0-1376 GCF_053668055.1 Massilia sp. SYSU DXS3249
GCTGCGAAGCAATCGGAAGTGGTTCCAAGAAAAGCCTCTAAGCTTCAGTCATACGAGACCGTACCGCAAACCGACACAGGTGGGCGAGATGAGTATTCTAAGGCGCTTGAGAGAACTCGGGAGAAGGAACTCGGCAAATTGGTACCGTAACTTCGGGAAAAGGTACGCCCCGGTAGCTTGACCACTTTACTGTGGAAGGGCGAAAGGGTTGCAATAAACTGGTGGCTGCGACTGTTTAATAAAAACACAGCACTCTGCAAACACGAAAGTGGACGTATAGGGTGTGACGCCTGCCCGGTGCTGGAAGATTAAATGATGGGGTGCAAGCTCTTGATTGAAGTCCCAGTAAACGGCGGCCGTAACTATAACGGTCCTAAGGTAGCGAAATTCCTTGTCGGGTAAGTTCCGACCTGCACGAATGGCGTAACGATGGCCACACTGTCTCCTCCCGAGACTCAGCGAAGTTGAAATGTTTGTGATGATGCAATCTACCCGCGGCTAGACGGAAAGACCCCATGAACCTTTACTGTAGCTTTGCATTGGACTTTGAACCAATCTGTGTAGGATAGGTGGGAGGCTTTGAAGCGGGGACGCCAGTTCTCGTGGAGCCATCCTTGAAATACCACCCTGGTTTGTTTGAGGTTCTAACCTTGGTCCGTTATCCGGATCGGGGACAGTGCATGGTAGGCAGTTTGACTGGGGCGGTCTCCTCCTAAAGTGTAACGGAGGAGTTCGAAGGTACGCTAGGTACGGTCGGACATCGTGCTAATAGTGCAATGGCATAAGCGTGCTTAACTGCGAGACCGACAAGTCGAGCAGGTACGAAAGTAGGACATAGTGATCCGGTGGTTCTGTATGGAAGGGCCATCGCTCAACGGATAAAAGGTACTCTGGGGATAACAGGCTGATTCCTCCCAAGAGTTCATATCGACGGGGGAGTTTGGCACCTCGATGTCGGCTCATCACATCCTGGGGCTGTAGCCGGTCCCAAGGGTATGGCTGTTCGCCATTTAAAGTGGTACGTGAGCTGGGTTTAAAACGTCGTGAGACAGTTTGGTCCCTATCTGCCGTGGGCGTTGGAAATTTGAAGGGGGCTGCTCCTAGTACGAGAGGACCGGAGTGGACGAACCTCTGGTGTACCGGTTGTCACGCCAGTGGCATTGCCGGGTAGCTAAGTTCGGAAGAGATAACCGCTGAAAGCATCTAAGCGGGAAACTTGCCTTGAGATGAGATTTCCCGGAGCCTTGAGCTCCTTGAAGGGTCGTTCGAGACCAGGACGTTGATAGGCTGGGTGTGGAAGTGCAGTAATGCATTAAGCTAACCAGTACTAATTGCCCGTACGGCTTGTCCCTATAACCTTAGCAGGTCATAGTTCA
>NZ_JBSIPX010000044.1:0-1283 GCF_053668055.1 Massilia sp. SYSU DXS3249
TGTTTAGCACAGAGACATAGGTAACACCTGTCTAGAGACATAGGTAACACTTTTATGATCATTGCACAGCCAACAAATGGAGTGTGCGATGCCCTGGAAAGAGAGTTCCCAAATGTCCTCCAGACTCGAATTTGCCATGTTGGCGACAGCGCCCAACGTTGACATGCAGGCCCTGTGCCGGTCTTTCGGCGTTAGCCGAAAGACCGGCTACAAGTGGCGTAATCTCTACCTCGAGCATGGCAAGGAAGGCCTGAGCGACCGGTCTCGGCGGCCGCTATCGATGCCTCGACGCTGCAGTGTCGACGTGGAAGAGAAGGTGCTGGCACTACACGAGATGTACCCTTGCTGGGGAGCGCGGAAGTTGCGTGCCTTGCTGCCTGACGAAATTGCGCTGCACCCGAACACGATTGCCGCGATCTTGCGCCGGCATGGACGCCGGCTGGTGCCTCAGGCAGATCAAACCAGCCCGGCAAAAAAGCGCTTCGAACACGAAGCGCCGAACCTGCTATGGCAGATGGATTTCAAGGGTCATTTCGCTTTGACTGATCCACGTGCCAGACATTGTCATCCGCTGACGGTTCTTGACGATTACTCGCGTTTTTCCGTGGCGTTGACAGCCTGCTCCGGCGAGACCACCGACCAGGTGCAAGCCGCACTGACGCAGGCATTTCGCCTGTACGGACTGCCCGAGCGGATCACCTGTGATAACGGCCCACCCTGGGGCACTTCCGGGCATAACACGCTATCGCGCCTGGAGGTATGGCTCATCCGTCTTGGAATCCGTGTCAGCCATAGCAGGCCATACCATCCACAAACACAAGGCAAGGACGAGCGGTTCCATCGTACGCTCAAGCGGGATTTGCTCACGCGCTTCGGCTTCGCGTCGATCCAGTCATGCCAGGTCGCTTTCAATGCTTGGCGTGACCAGTACAACCTGATACGGCCTCATGAAGCACTTGGACAAAAGCCGCCGATCACGCGTTACCGCCACAGTGCCAGGATATTTCCGGCTCAGCTACCGATCGTTGAATACGACGATGCCGACACCGTCCGCCAGGTCCGGCGCCATGGCCAGCTTGCCTTCAAAGGGCACGATTACTACGTCGGCGAGGGTTTGACAGGCGAGCTCGTAGCGATCCGACCAGCAGACGAAGATGGCATCTTCCAGGTCATTTTCTGCGACCGCGAGGTGACGCAAATCGACCTCAAAAGCCGCTAAAATTTAACCCGGCAGTGTTACCTATGTGTCTAGACACCTGTTACCTATGTGTCTGTGCTATACA
>NZ_JBSIPX010000045.1:0-1229 GCF_053668055.1 Massilia sp. SYSU DXS3249
TGAATCGCCACGAGTTTCCTAGACACTCGCGAGCCGCTGGAAGTACTGCTTTTCATATTCGACCGGCGACAAGTCATTGCTGGAGCTGTGCCGGCGCTTCGGATTGTAAAACATCTCGATGTAATCGAAGACATCCTGCTTCGCTTCGTCCCGAGTGCCGTAGGTCTTGCGTCGGATCCGTTCCCGTTTCAGGAGCTGGAAGAAGCTCTCGGCCACGGCGTTATCGTGGCAGTTTCCTCGTCGGCTCATGCTTTGCTGCAGATTGTGCTGATCCAGGAAGTCGCGCCAGTCGTAGCTGCTGAACTGACTGCCCTGATCGGAATGCACCATCACCGTATTCTTGGGTTGCCGACGCCAGACGGCCATCAAAAGCGCATTCATCGCCAGCTCGCGATCGATGCGAGAACTCATCGACCAGCCGACCACCTGACGCGAAAACAGGTCCAGTACAACGGCCAGATAAAGCCAGCCTTCGTAAGTGCGAATGTACGTGATGTCCGTCACCCAGACCCGATTCGGTTCCTGCACGTCGAATTGGCGCTGTAGATGATTAGGCGCGACCAGCGAAGGGGCACCGCCGCGTTTATATTTCCGCTTGGCGTAGCCGGTTTGCGAACGAATTCCGGCCGACCTCATAAGACGGTGGACACGATTGATACCGCATTGTTCACCGAGCTCGCGCAGATCGTCGCTGACCTTGCGATAGCCGTACACGCTGCCGCTTTCCAGCCATGACTCCTTGATCGGCACGAGCAGGCGCTTGTCTTCTCTGGCTCGCTTGCTTTCAGGGTTCAGGCGCCAGGCATAGAAGCCACTCGGATGCACTTCAAGCACTTTGCACAGCCGGCGCACCGGGAATTGGTCCTGTAACTGAGCAATTAAGGTGTACCTTACCCGGACGTCTTGGCAAAGTACACCGCGGCCTTTTTCAATATGTCACGCTCCTCCGTGACGCGCTTGAGTTCGGCCTTCAGGCGCCGCATCTCGTCGGACTGGGCATCGACAGCCTTGCGCTCCGCCTCGGGTACGCCGTAGCGCTTCGTCCACGCGTACAGACTGTGGATGCTTATCCCAAGCCGTGCCGCTACTTCGCTCGCTGGGCGACCGCCTTGCGCGACCTGCTTGACCGCTGCAATCTTGAATTCCTCTGGATACCGCTTACCGCTCATATCTTCTCCTTGTGTCCGCTATTATGGCTCAGGAGTGTCTACGATAGTCGTGGCGATTCA
>NZ_JBSIPX010000047.1:0-1046 GCF_053668055.1 Massilia sp. SYSU DXS3249
ATGCGTCCGTTAAGCTCGGTTGGGGGGTCGGTGGGTAGAGGCCACAATGGAATCGTTCTAAAGCCTCGCAGAGCCTTTCAGACCTGAGAACGGTGGGATCACACCCATGAACTGATATGCGTTGAGCTGTGATCGTTTCAACGCCCCCGATCGATACTGCGGCTCCGCCGTAAGGGTCTGGGAACGGCGCCTGGAATCCTTCGATGGGTTAGGGTAGCCTTTCCCCTTTCTCCTCTGCTCACCACCGTAAGGGGGTGGCAGCACTTTAGGTTTTAGGGTGATCAGCCCGGATCTTCAAGAGTACCTCTAGCGCCTCCAACAGTAGCGGGGTATGGGCCGCAGGGCCCATGTAGACCAACACGCTTGCATCGCCAGGTCGTTTGAATGCGGCCGTTTCCGCGGTTATTCGCTGGAGGTGATCGCGCCATGCCAAACCGTCTTTTGCTTGCGTTCCAGCGGCTGTGCGCTGCGAGCCTGCGTGCGAGCATAGCCGCTGGAACATCAGCGTAGACGCGCCGGTAAACGCGGCCACCCCCCATTTAATAATATGGGGGGACCATCCTACCTTCCCCCCCTATTTATTTTGCAATGTGGGATTACCATTGTCACTTCGATATTAATGTGACAACTAACGGTAATCATTTATCGTGACTGATAACGAAAAAAGGGCAACGCTTTTACACGCTGCCCTTCTCTCTTTGCTGGGTACTTCCGAAAGTCCTGAAGATAATTTTATCCTTTTATCCAAAGATAATTTTATCTTTTCACTCGAAATGTTCATTCCTGCAACATCTCGTGTAATATTGGGGTGCCCTGTAAGGTCGGCAAACCTTGCAAGGGACGCATCTGAATGGAGCAGGCTGCGCCGGCGTTCGCCCGGTGTCAATCATACCCTCATTTCGTCTCTAGATGGCCCTCTATGCGTCCGTTAAGCTCGGTTGGGGGGTCGGTGGGTAGAGGCCACAATGGAATCGTTCTAAAGCCTCGCAGAGCCTTTCAGACCTGAGAACGGTGGGATCACACCCATGAACTGATATGCGTTGAGC
>NZ_JBSIPX010000048.1:0-998 GCF_053668055.1 Massilia sp. SYSU DXS3249
TGCACTGTCGTGCCGTTACCGCTGGCATGTAGAGCAGTTTGCGCAAGTGCGCAGGCCCTGCCTTTGACATGCGCGGGCGTCCATGCACCGACGATCCCGATTCCCACTGGACCGGCACCAGCCCCAGGTAGGCTGCCACCTGCTCGGCTCGTTCGAATGATTTTGCAGCAAATAGTGCAGTCATGTTCGTCGATACCCGCTCGCCCACGCCAGGGATGGTTTCCAGCAGTTCCTTTTTACTGCGCAGGTCCGGGTCGCTGTCGATATGGTCGTTGATCATCTTCTCGAATCGCTTCAGTTCGCTCTCGAGGAAGGCAATCGTTTGAGTGATCGACGCTTTGACTTCGCCAGGGGTTTGGGCAAAGTCGGCCGCTTCCTGTCGGTTGCGCTCACGCTGCAGGTCGTCAGCCACCGCATCGCGGCGTGTCAGTAGCGCCTTGAGCGTACGGGCCGAGCGCGATGGCGGTTGCCATGGTTCGGGCTGTTGGAGCTGGCCGAAGCGTGCCAGGACCGCGCTGTCGGCCTTGTCGGTCTTCGTTTTCACCCCCAATCCTTGGGCGAACTGGCGTAGCTGGGCTGGGTTTACCAGCGACAGCGTGAGCCCGGCATCGGTCAGCGCCAACGCAGCCGGCTCGTGATAGACCCCGGTCGGCTCCATGATCACATAAGGTGCGGGCGCCCCCTGCTTGACCAGCCACTCAAGCAGCTGGGTAAATCCGGCACGCGTGTTAGGGACAACCTTCGCTTTGCGTTTGCCGCTCGTGCCGTCGAGCAGCATGCAGTCCAGTTTTGCTTTGGCAACGTCAACGCCCAGGTAGAACATGTCTTCTCCTCTGTCTTGATCATCATGCCCACGCTTCACTCACCTTGTACATGCAGGGTCCAGGCCCTTGGATACCGTCCAGTGTTTTCAGTAGTGTGGGGTGAGGCGAAGGCTTTATCTACGCAGCAAGGTCAGTGCCTTCAGGGTGGAGTCAAGCTCGTCTTCGCCTCGATTG
>NZ_JBSIPX010000049.1:0-956 GCF_053668055.1 Massilia sp. SYSU DXS3249
TGGCATGGGCTGCGATGTCGAGCAAGAGATGGCTCAGTTTTGGCGCCCCTATGGCGTCGTAAGGTCTCCATGCGGCAGGCGATATCAGCAACATCATGCCGGTATAGCAGGTCTTGATTTCAAGGGCTACGTAAAACGGCGACAGCTCGATGCCGCTGTTACGCAACTCATGTGCTGTCCAGACGGCTGCTTGCAAAACGGCCAGGACGTTGTAGGCCACTACGGCCACGCCAAAAGCGAGCAAGGCTGCGCGTGGGTGGCCGAGCGTTTTTACCTCGCTGTGCAAGACCGATTCGAGCCGCTGGAACATCGACTCGATCTTCCATCGATGTCGATACAAAACTGCTATTTCACCTGCGGTGAAGCACTCTTCGGGTAGATTCGACAGTATCTGGATAACCGATTCCCCAGCCCCGGTCGGCTCCTTCAAATGCAGCTCGATGCGTCGCAACATCACCCGGTGGTCTGCTTCGTCATTGAACTCTACCGCTTGTTCATACACGTCGCCTGTTTCAACGGATCCTTGATAAGACACCTGGCCAACTGCACGAGGATTTGGGGTGCTGCTGTGCTCACGCACGATGAAATTGCAACCGCGGCGCTCCCACTCTGCCAAGATAGTACGCGTGCTAAAAGCGCGATCGGCAATCCAAAGTTCGCCTGGCGTGGCACGCTCGAGCAGGGATGGCATAACGGCTCGCTCCTGCATATAGGCGTCTTCGCATGGCTCCAGATCGACCACCAGCTTCAAGTCCGGATCGTAGACAACGAGCGAGTGGCCGGGCAAGGCTGCTCCACCAAAGCCACGTAGCGGTTTCATTCTTTTCTCACTCGCCGGCAGATGGCTACCATCGACAATGCGCAGCCGATAACCCGGCACCATGGGCGGTTCGTTCTTCATCATCGGCGCCAGTACATCGCTTAGGCGCGCTGCACTACCGCTCACCAATGCACGC
>NZ_JBSIPX010000050.1:0-713 GCF_053668055.1 Massilia sp. SYSU DXS3249
GTAGGTAGCTTAACCGCAAGGAGGGCGCTTACCACGGTAGGATTCGTGACTGGGGTGAAGTCGTAACAAGGTAGCCGTATCGGAAGGTGCGGCTGGATCACCTCCTTTCTAGAGTAGCACCGGTCCTTAGAGACCAGTCACCAAACGCTCACACTTATCGACTGTTGAACAAGAAGAACACAGTTTCGGGGCTGTAGCTCAGCTGGTTAGAGCACCGTGTTGATAACGCGGGGGTCGTTGGTTCGAGTCCAACCAGCCCTACCAGTGACACCCAATGGGGGATTAGCTCAGCTGGGAGAGCACCTGCTTTGCAAGCAGGGGGTCGTCGGTTCGATCCCGTCATCCTCCACCATTACCTGGAAGCTGAAAGTGCAAACGTAAGCAAGTCATTGATGACGAGCTGCTTAGGTTTGGTCTTTTAGAGATCACTGTTGTTCTGTTCTTTAACAATCTGGAAGAAGTAAAGTTTTTTTAAGCGTGAGGTTAAGTCAGCAATGATTTGATCGCACACTTAGGGTAGTAGTAAAACGTATCAACAAACATGCAACAAGCTGTACTCTTATTTCTATGACCGCTCTCTGGTGTGAACCAGAGGCTAACGTTATAGGGACAAGCGAATAAGTGCACATGGTGGATGCCTTGGCGATTACAGGCGATGAAGGACGTAGTAGCTTGCGATAAGCTGCGGGGAGTGAGCAAACACACTTTGATCC
>NZ_JBSIPX010000051.1:0-606 GCF_053668055.1 Massilia sp. SYSU DXS3249
CGATGCCACAGACCCGCGAGCACATCCTGCTGGCGCGTCAGGTTGGCGTTCCTTACATCATCGTGTTCCTGAACAAGTGCGACCTGGTCGACGACGCAGAACTGCTGGAACTGGTCGAAATGGAAGTGCGCGAGCTCCTCTCGAAGTACGAGTTCCCAGGCGACGACCTGCCAATCATCAAAGGTTCGGCACGTATGGCGCTGGAAGGCCAGCCAGGCGAAATGGGCGAAGAGTGCATCACCCGCCTGGCCGAAGCCCTGGACACCTACATCCCGACGCCAGAGCGCGCTGTTGACGGCGCCTTCCTGATGCCAGTCGAAGACGTGTTCTCGATCTCGGGCCGCGGTACCGTGGTTACCGGTCGTGTCGAGCGCGGCATCATCAAGGTCGGCGAAGAAATCGAAATCGTCGGCATCATCGACACCGTCAAGACCACCTGCACCGGCGTGGAAATGTTCCGCAAGCTGCTGGACCAGGGTCAGGCTGGCGACAACGTCGGTCTGCTGCTGCGCGGCACCAAGCGTGAAGACGTCCAGCGTGGTCAGGTTCTGGCCAAGCCAGGCTCGATCAAGCCGCACAACCACTTCACCGGCGAGATCTACGTTC